>NZ_JBEOVW010000010.1:0-271627 GCF_040295705.1 Micromonospora sp. NPDC002717
ACGCCCGGTTACATTCCGAACCCGGAAGCTAAGCCCTCCAGCGCCGATGGTACTGCACTCGGGAGGGTGTGGGAGAGTAGGACACCGCCGGACAATCTTCCGTTCAGGGCCACCCCCGTTTTCGGGGGTGGCCCTGAACGCATTTGTCGAGCCCGGGCCGGTCAGCGGCGGGGACGCCGGGGGCCGGCGAGCCGCAGCGCGTTGCAGACGTCGACGACACCGCGCACGTCCCAGGCGATCTCGGCGGCCACCTGCCGGGCGTCCCGGCCCGCCACGACGCCCGTGAGGATGACGACCCGGTTCTGCGCGGTCACCACGATCTGCTGGCCGCGCGTGGTCCAGTCGCTGCTCACCCGCTGGGCGACCAGCGCGGCCAACCGGGCGTCCTCGTCCTCGGGCGTCGGCCGGGGCGGCTCGGGACGGAACGCGCCCTCGTCCGGGTACGGCCAGGGCATGAGCATGTGGGTGTCCTCTCGCCAGAGTGCGGGTGACGGTGTCGGCTCAGCGGGACGGCGCGTCGGCCGGCGCCGGGTGGCCGGCCCGGTCCGGTCCGGCCACGGTGGCCGTCAGCCCGGCGGGCTCGCCCGCCCCGGCCGGGCAGAGCCGCCGGACGGCCTCCTCCGGGCTGGCGAAGATCGGGAACAGGCCGTCCAGCCGCATGGTGTGCAGGACGGTGAGGATGAAGCGGGACGGGGCGGCGAGGCAGAGCACGGCGCCGCGTTCGCGGGCCTCGCGATGGGCCCGGACGAGCAGGCCGAGCCCGTTCGCGTCGATCAGGTGGACCCGGGTCAGGTCGACCACGATGTGCCCGCAGACGTCGACCGCCTGCCGCAGCGCGGCCCGCAGGTCGTCGGCGATGTCGACGTCGATGTCACCGGAGGCGGTCGCCACGGCGACGTCGTCGAGGTGGTCCACCCCCAACACCCCGCCGGCCACCTGGGCGCCGCGACCGGCCTCGCCGCCGCGCCCGGCGTCCGGGCCGAGGAGGCTGCAGCGGGGGCAGCGGTGCGGGCCCGTCGCGAAGGGCGAGCCGCTCCAGCCGTGCTCGGCGACCAGGGTCCAGACGACCTCGGCGTCCGGCAGGACGCAGGCGGTTCCCGTCGTCACGTCTCCGCAGCTGTCGCAGATCAGCGTCATCGAGTTGTCGTCCGGTACGACGGTCATGATGTCTTCCTCCACGGGAGGTCGGGCGAGGCGACGCGCCGGTCCGCGACCGGCGGCGTCGGGTGGGAATCGAGGTCCGGCCGCGTCCGGCGGGCCGGCACGGGCGGGCGCCGCGGGCCCGCCGTGGCGGCCACGAGAGCGACGCCGAGGACGGCGGAGCCGGCCGGTACGGCCAGGTGCCACAGGCCGGACCGGCCGGTGTCGAGGCCGACGATGCGGGCCAGGATGACGCCGAGGACGGCGGTGACGATCCCGGTCACCAGTGCCAGCCAGGCCGGCACCTTCCGCCGGCGGGGGAGCGCCAGCCAGCCCGCCGCGGCGATGAGGAGACCCACGGCGAGTGCGGTGAGAAGACCGGCGACGGTCATCTAGCTCCCTCCTCCGCAGGACCGGTCGGTCGACGGCTGCCGCTCCGGCGGGCCCGGCCCGACCGCGGTGACTGGCGGCCGGACCGGTGTCGTACACCACCCTGGGCGGCGCCCGTGGCGCGGGCCACGCGGTTGTATGACAGTTGCGTGACAAAACCGTCGAACGCCGGACACGGTTGGGCGCTCGCGCCCGCCTTGGGGATGATGCGGGTATGACGGGCGTGCTGGTGATCGAGGACGACGACCGGATCCGTCTGGCGCTGCTGCTCGCGCTCGAGGACGAGGGCTACGCCGTCCGGGGGGCGGCCACGGCCGAGGAGGGCCTGCGGATGCAACGCCGGGAGCCGGCCGACAACGTGCTGGTCGACCTGATGCTGCCGGGCCTCGACGGCTTCGAGTGCATCCGGCAACTGCGCCGCGACGACGACGTACCCATCGTGGTGGTCAGCGCCCGCGACGACACCCACGACATCGTGGCGGCGTTGGAGGCCGGCGCCGACGACTACGTGGTCAAGCCGGTGGCGGTCAAGGAGCTGTCGGCGCGCCTGCGGGCGCTGCGCCGCCGGGCCCGGGCGGTGCCCGCGCCCGTGCCGGTCCTCACGTTCGGCCCCTTGGAGATCAGCCCGGACGCGGGGGAGGTGCGCCGGGCCGGCCGACCGGTGCCGGTGACCCGCACCGAATTCCGGTTGCTGTGCGAGCTGGCCGAGCACGCCGGCCGGGTGCTGTCGCGCCAGCAGCTGCTCCAGCGGGTCTGGGGCTACGACACCGGTGACGAGCGGCTCGTCGACGTGCACGTGGGTCGGCTGCGGCAGAAGATCGAGGACGACCCGGGCAGCCCCCGGCACCTGGTCACCCTGCGCGGCCTCGGCTACAAGCTGACCCGGTGAGGCGGCTCGGGCTGCGGGCCCGGGTGTCCGCCGGATTCGCCGTCGGCGCGCTGCTGCTGTCGGCGTCCATGGCGCTCGTCTCGTACGAGTTGACCAGGCGGTCCCTGCTCGACGAGCGGGAGCGCACCGCGGTGCGGGCGGCGTACTTCGACGCGGCGGTGGTGCGTGCCGGGCTGGACACGGAGGACCCCGACGTCGTGGAGGTGCTGCGGTCACTCGACACCGGCGGCAACCGCCGACCGCTGTTGCACCGCGGCGACGACTGGTACGCCCGCAACGCCGACGCCGGCCTGACCGCCGCGATCCCGGTCGACCTGCAACAGCTCGTCCGGACGGGGGAGCCGGCCGTGCAGCGGGTGCGGGTCAACGGCCAACCCACCCTGCTCGTCGGCCTGCCGCTGGCCCCGTCCACCAGCTACTACGAGCTGACCTCGCTGCGCGAGCTGGACGAGACCCTCCAGGTCCTGGCGCTCGCGCTGACCGCCGTCGCCATCGTGGTCGCCGGCTCCGGCGCCGCCCTGGGCTGGTACGCCACCCGGCACAGCCTGCGCCCGTTGACCGCGGTGGCCGACGCCGCCCAGGAGATCGCCGACGGCAACTTCTCCGCCCGGCTCGCGCCGACCACCGACCCGGACCTCACCCGCCTGTCCACGTCGTTCAACCACATGGTCGACCAGCTCTCCCAGCGCATCGAGCGGGACCGCCGCTTCGCCGCCGACGTCAGCCACGAGCTGCGCTCGCCCCTGCAGACCCTGGCGGCGGCGGCCAGCGTCCTGGCCCGCCGCCGGGAGCACCTCGACGACCGGACCGCCACCGCGGCCGGCCTGGTGGCCGACGAGATCACCCGGTTCCAGCAGCTGGTCAACGACCTGATCCAGCTCGCCCGCAGCGACCAGCCGGCGGACCGGGGGCCGGTCGACGTGGCGGCGCTGGCCCGTCGGGTGTGCCAGGCACGCGGGCTGCCGGGCGCGCTCGTGCACGCGGCCGGCGGGGCCGCCACGACCTGGCTGGTCGACCAGCGCCGCGTCGAGCAGATCCTGGCCAACCTTGTCGACAACGCGGTCCGCCACGGCGGTGGCCCGGTGGCGGTGCGGCTGTCGCAGCGGGGCGGGACGGGCATCGTCGAGGTCGACGACGAGGGGCCGGGCGTGCCCCCGGCCGACCGGGACGTCGTCTTCGACCGTTTCGTCCGTGGCCGCGCCGCGCACGCCCGCGCGGCCGGCGACGGCACCGGCCTCGGGCTCGCCATCGTCGCCCAGCACGCCGCCGCGCACCGGGGACGCGCCGGTGTGGGCGACCGTCCCGGCGGGGGCGCCCGCTTCCGGGTCGAGCTGCCCGGGGTGTCGTCGTGAGCCGCCGCGCGCGCCGGCCGGGACGGTGGCGGGGGGCCGGTGCTGCGCTCGTCGCCCTCGGGCTGCTCGTCGGCTGCGGCGTCCCGACGGAGGACACCCCCCGCACCGTGGCGCCGCCGCCCGGGCCGTTCCCCACCTCGGGCACGGTCGTGGCGACCCCGACCCCGACCCTGACGGCGGGGCGGGCGACGGCGGTGCTCTGCTTCGTCCGCGACGACCGCCTGGTGCCCGTCGAGCGCCGGGTGGACGCCACGCCCACCGTCGACGCCCAGCTCCAGCAACTGCTCGCCGGCCCGACCGCCGCCGAGCGCGACAGCGGCCTCAGCACCGCACTCCCCGGGGCCGTCGCGGCCGCCGTCGCCCGACCCCGGGGCACCGACGTCGACGTCGACGTCGGTGAGGCAGGCGACGAGACGGGCCGCAGCGACGAGGTCCTCGCCTTCGGCCAGATCGTCTGCACCCTGACCGCCCGCTCCGACGTCGACACCGTGGCGTTCCTGCGGGGCGGAGTGCCGCTCGGAGTGCCGCGCGCCGACGGCTCGCTGTCCCGGCGCCCCCTCACCGTCGCCGACTACGCCGACCTCGTCGCGCCCCGGTGACGGCCGGCCTCCCCGCCGGTCGGAGCCGCCGGGTCGCCTGCGACGGCCGGCAGAAGCAGGCGGGGCCGCCCGCCGGCACCGCAGCAGGGCGGCCCGCCGGCAGACCGGCACCGGAGCAGGCAGGGCCGCTCGCAGACCGGCACCGGAGCAGGCGGCCCGCCGGCAGACCGCCGGGGCCGCGACTGGGCAGGTGCCGATGGCGTCGCCCCCGGTCAGCCCCGGAGCGCCGGGGGAGTCATCCGCCGAAGGCGGTCAGGAACCGGTCGCGGAAGGCGTCCATGGGCCACACCGGAGCGTCCGGGTCGGGCCGCAGGCCGTCGGTCCAGCCCCAGCCCGCGATCCGGTCCAGCACGGCGGGATCGCGGGCGACGACGGTGACCGGCACGTCCCGGCCGGCGCCGTCGCCGGTGACGACCGGGGCGGGCTGGTGGTCGCCGAGGAAGACCAGCACGAGGTCGTCGTCGCCGTGCCTCTCCACGTAGGACACGAGGGCGGCCAGCGAGTATCCGACGGCCCGGCGGTAGCCGGCACGCGCCTGCGACGACGGGCTCTCCTCGGTCTCCCCGTGGAAAACGCTGCCGTCGCCGACCGCCGCCCAGTCGACCAGCCGGGGGATTTTCGTCCAGGGGGAGTGGCTCGACACGAGCGCGATCTCGGCCATCACCGGCGCCCGGTTGGCCCGAGCCCGCTCCAGGCGCTCGAAGGCGGCCAGCGTGTACTGGTCGGGCATCGGCGCGTAGCCGAACCTCGGCCCCCGGTAGCCGAGGCTGCGACCGTCGTAGAAGCGCTGGTAGCCGAAGAAGGCGCCCTCCGGCCAGGGCCGGGTGGCGGCCGGCATCACGCCCACCGTGCGCCAACCGGCCCGGCGGAACGCGCCGCCCAGCGTCAACCGGTCGCTGGCCAGCAGGCTGCGGTGCCGCTGCTCGTTGTCGATCCACAGCCCGGACAGCAGCGTGGCGTGGGCCAGCCAGCTGCCGCCGCCGACCGTCGACGAGGTGAGGAAGCCGCTGCGGGAGGCGTAGCCGGCCGCGCGCAGGCGGCGGTCCCCGTCGGCGAGCACCGCGCCGACGGCCGGGGCGAACTCCGGGTCCTCCACCGCGTCGCGGCCGTAGCTCTCCACGAAGGCGACCACCACGTCCTTGCCCCGCAGCGCGGTCAGCAGCCGGTCGCCGGGGACGTCCCGGAACGGATCGGCCCCGACCTGGGCCGCGAAGACCTCCCGGTCCCGCAGCCGGGCGCGTACCTGGAGCGCGTGACCGCCGACCAGGTCGGTGGCGGCCGTGTCGGCGACCGGTACGCCGGGGACGATCCGCACGCCGAACGCGGCGCAGGCCAGCCACACGACCACCAGCCCCGCGACTCCCCGCCGCGTGGCCGTGCGGCGCCGGACCAGCAGGCGGGTCAGCCGCAGCACGGACCGCGTCGTCCCGACGACCAGGGCGGCGAGCAGCAGCACGGCCGCGACGACCGCGCCGGTCGCGCCCGCCCGGCCCAGCGAGTCGGTGAGGAACCCGACGGCGTCGTCGAGCAGCGCCCAGTCGAGCACCATGTCGAACGGGCGGCCGAGCGCCGCGAGGAAGCCCAGGTCGGCGACCTTCAGCACGGTCAGCAGGCCGAGCAGCGCGCCGGCGAGCGCCGCCACCGGCCGCCGCGCCCGCCCCGGCAGGGCGAGCAGCAGGGCGACGGCGAGCAGCCCCTCCAGGGGGATCCGCACGAACCCGCCGGGCGTGAGCCGACCGGGCTGGTGCGGCACGGTCAGGGCGGCCAGCACCAGCAGGGCGGCCGACGCGGTGATCACCCGCGCCGCGACCCGGCGCGCTCCCCGCCGAGCCCCGACCGGCCCGGGGGTACGTGCCGTCGAGTCGCGGTCGGTCGGCGCGGGCGAGCGGCGGTCGGTCGCGGGCGGCGGCGGGTCCGGGTGCGGCGCGGGCGGCGGCGGGTCCGGGTGCGGCGCGGGCGAGCGGCGGTCAGTCACGGGCGGCGACGAGTTCCCGGCGTACCGGCGACGGCCGCGCGCCGACCGGGCTCGCCGCCCCGGGCCGCCGGGGCGGGGCCGGTCGGGCGGGCCGGTGCCGCCACAACCAGCCGACGTCGCGGCCGAACGACTCGACGAGCAGGGCCAGCGCCACCACCAGCACGAGTGCGGTCCCCGACCCCGGCAGTACCCCGGCCGCCGCCACCAGCAGCAGGACGCCCTGCGCCGCCGCGACGACCTTGCGCCAGTACCGCGCCGGCAGCGGCTGGCGCATCCAGGGCAGCGCCCAACCCGCGGCGACGAAGGCGTACCGCATGGCGCCGAGGAGGAGCACCCAGCCACCCACGGCAGGCGCGACGTGCAGGCCGAGGACGAGGATGAGGAACGCGTCGACCTCCATGTCGAAGCGTGCCCCGAGCGCGCTGGCGGTGCCCGTACGCCGGGCCACGTACCCGTCGACCGCGTCGAGCGCCAGCGCCACGGCGGTGAGGGCGACCAGCATCCCCACCGGCGCGGCCCGGTCGACGGCGGGCGGGAGCGCGTCCACGGTCAGCGCCGTCACGCCGCCGACGAGGAGGGCCCGGGCCAGCGTCACCCGGTCGGCCGGCCCGAGGACGCGCCCCGCCACGCGGCGCAGCCCCCGGCTGAGCGCCAGGCACAGCACCGCCCCGTACGCGGTCCCGGCGAGCCAGCCCGCCGGCCCGAGGCCGACCGTGCCGGCCAGTCCCGCCAGCAGGACGATCTGGACGACGAACCCGATTGCCGGGCCTCTTCGAACCGTGGGCACCGTGCCTCCGTGTCTATGATCGATGACTCTCGACAGGAACTACGGGAAATGTCGCCGTCCGGTTCGCTCCGGACGCGGGTGAGGGGAGCCGGTGACCCGTGAGGCGCGCGCCTTCTGGCTCCGTACGCCCGGCGAGGGCGAGATCCGGGCGGCGCCGCTGCCCGTCCCCGGCCCCGGTGAGGTGCTCGTGCGCAGCCGCTACTCCGGTGTCAGTCGGGGCACCGAGACCCTGGTCTTCGCCGGTCGCGTCCCCGCCGACCAGCATCGCGCGATGCGCGCGCCGTTCCAGGAGGGCGACTTCCCGGCGCCGGTGAAGTACGGCTACCTCAGCGTGGGCGTGGTCGAGCAGGGGCCGGCCGAGCTGCGCGGCCGGACGGTGTTCTGCCTGCACCCGCACCAGACGGCGTACGTGGTCCCGGCCGAGGCGGTGGTGCCCGTACCGGATGCGGTGCCGCCGGCCCGCGCGGTGCTCGCCGGGACCGTGGAGACCGCGGTGAACGCGCTCTGGGACGCCGCGCCCCTGGTCGGCGACCGGGTGAGCGTGGTCGGCGGCGGTATGGTCGGCTGCTGCGTCGCGGCCCTGCTCGGCCGCTTCCCCGGCGTGCGGGTCGAGTTGGTCGACGCCGACCCGGCCCGGGCGGAGGTCGCCGCCGCGCTCGGCGTCGGGTTCGCCCCGCCCGCGCGGGCCGCCGGCGGGCGGGACCTGGTGGTGCACGCGAGCGCCACCGCCGCCGGCCTGCGGCGGTCGCTGGAACTGCTCCGCCCGGAGGGCACGGTCGTGGAGCTGAGCTGGTACGGCGACCGGACCGTCGACCTGGCGCTGGGCGGGGCGTTCCACTCCGGACGGTTGAACATCCGCAGCAGCCAGGTGGGCGCGGTCGCGCCGGCCCGGCGGGACAGCCGCACCCTCGCCGACCGGCTGGCGCTGGCCCTGGAGCTGCTGGCCGATCCCGCCTTCGACGCGCTGCTGACCGGGGAGTCCCCGTTCGCGGAGCTGCCCGACGTGCTCGCCCGCCTGGCCGCGGGCAGCCTGCCCGCGCTGTGCCACCTCATCACCTACGACGGGAAGTGATCCGTGTTCAGCGTTACCGTCCGTGACCACATGATGATCGCGCACAGCTTCCGGGGGGAGGTGTTCGGCCCGGCGCAGCGCCTGCACGGGGCGACCTTCGTCGTCGACGCCACCTTCCGCCGCGCCGACCTCGACGCCGACGGCGTCGTGGTCGACATCGGACTGGCCACCGAGCAGCTCAGGGCCGTGCTCGGGGAGCTGACCTACCGCAACCTGGACGACGAGCCGGCCTTCGCCGGGGTGAACACGACCACGGAGGTGCTCGCCCGGACCGTCGCCGACCGCCTCGCCGCGCGGGTGCGGGCCGGCGACCTCGGCGCGGGCGCCCGCGGGCTCGCCGGCATCACCGTCACGCTGCACGAGTCGCACGTCGCCTGGGCCAGCTACGAGCGGCCCCTCTGAGGCCCGGGTGGGCGACCATGGGGCCGCGCCGGCCGGAAGCGGGGCCGCGTCGGGCGACCACAAGGCCCCGCCGGGCGGAGGCGAGGGCCCGACCGTCGCCGGGCGTCGCCGGGCGACCGTGCACGTCGTGCTGCCGAACGACATCGACGACCCGGCCACGCCGAGCGGCGGCAACACGTACGACCGCCGGCTCTGCCGGGGCCTGTCGGCGGCCGGCTGGGCGGTCCGGGAGCACGCCGTGCCCGGCGACTGGCCCCATCCCGACGCGACCGCGCGCGCCGGGCTCGCCCGGGTGCTCGCGGCGCTGCCCGACGGGGCGGTGGCCCTGCTCGACGGGCTGGTCGCCTCGGCCGCGCCGCAGGCGCTCACCCCGCACGCCCGGCGGTTGCGCCTCGTCGTCGTCGTGCACCTGCCGCTGGAGCACGACGCCGAGGGGGCGGCCCTGAGCGCCGCCGTCGCGGTGGTCACCACCAGCGAGTGGACCCGGCGGCGACTGCTCGACCGGTACGCGCTGCCCGCCGACCGGGTGCACGTCGCCCCGCCGGGCGTCGACCCGGCCCCGCCCACGCCCGGGACGCCGGCCGGCGGGAACCTGCTCTGCGTCGCGGCGGTCGCCCCGCACAAGGGGCACGACGTGCTGGTGGAGGCCCTGGCGGCGGTTGCCGACCTGCCGTGGGACTGCGTCTGCGTGGGCGCGCTGACCCGGGACCCGGGCTTCGTGGCGCGGCTGCGCCGGCAGTTGGTCGGGCGCGGCCTCGCCGACCGGGTGCGCCTGGTCGGCCCGCGCACCGGGCCGGCTCTCGACGCCGCGTACGCCGCCGCCGACCTGCTGGTGCTGGCCTCGCGCCGGGAGACGTACGGGATGGTGGTCACCGAGGCGCTCGCGCGCGGGATCCCGGTGCTGGGCACCGCCGCCGGCGGGCTGCCCGAGGCCCTGGGCCGCGCGCCGGACGGCACGCCGCCGGGCCTGCTGGTGCCGCCCGACGACCCGGCGGCCCTGGCCGGCGCCCTGCGGCGCTGGCTCGGCGAGCCGGGGCTGCGCCGGCGGCTGCGGCGGGCGGCGCGCGACCGGCGGGACACGCTCGACGGCTGGCCGGTCGCCGCGACGGTGGCGGGCGCCGTGCTGGAAGGGGTGACGACCGCATGACCGTGGAGCTGCCGCCGCACTTCGCGGACTGGCTGACGCTGCGCGAGCCCGCCGACGCGGCGGCCCGCGCCGGGGACCTGGTGGACCTCGTCCGCGGCCGGTTGGCCGGGCCGCTCGTCGTGCACGACCTCGGCACGGGCACCGGGTCGATGGGGCGCTGGCTGGCCCCGCGACTGCCCGGGCCGCAGCACTGGGTCCTGCACGACCAGGACGCCGACCTGCTGGCCCGCGCGGCCGCCGGGCTGCCCCGGGCCGCCGGCGGCGGCCCGGTCACCGCCGAGGTCCGGCGCGGCGACCTCACCCGGCTGACCGCCGCCGACCTGGCCGGCGCGTCGCTGGTGACCGCGTCCGCGCTGCTGGACATGTTCACCGCCGAGGAGGTCGAGCGGCTCGTCGTGGCCTGCGCCGGGGCCGGCCGCCCGACGCTGCTGGCCCTCTCGGTGACCGGCCGGGTGCGGCTCACCCCGGCCGACCCGTGGGACGCGGAGATCGCCGCCGCGTTCAACGACCACCAGCGCCGCACGGTCGGCGGGCGCGCCCTGCTCGGGCCCGACGCCGTCGACGCCTGCGCGGCGGCGTTCGCCCGGCACGGCGTCGACGTGGCGCTGCGGCCCAGCCCGTGGCGGCTCGGCCCGGAGCAGGCCGCGCTGGCCGGCGAATGGTTCACCGGCTGGCTCGACGCGGCCATCGAGCAGCGGCCCGAGCTGGTCGGCCCGACCCGGGCGTACGCCCGCCGGCGCCGCGCCGAGATCGCCGCCGGCCGGCTCGGCGTGCTGGTCGACCACCTGGACCTGGTGGCAGGGTGTGGCTGAACCCGGGAGGTGTCCGGTGCGTGCCTACCGACAGGAAGACCGCCGAGGGAGGGCCGAGGTGGAGGCGACGTGACCGTGCCGGCGCGGCGGTTCGGGGCGTGGGCGCGGGCGCTCGGCGGCCTGGCCGTGCTCCTCGTGCTGCTGGGCTGGCTGGGCGCCGGCCCGTTCCTCGACGGGCTCCGGCTGATCGACGCCCCGGCGCTGGCCGCCGCGCTCGCCATCGGGGCGGTGACCACCGTCTGCTGCGCCTGGCGGTGGAGCCTGGTGGCCGGGGGACTGGGTGTGCGGCTGCCGCTGCCGACCGCGGTCGCGCACTGCTACCGCGCCGTGTTCCTCAACGCGACGCTCCCCGGCGGCGTGCTGGGTGACGTGCACCGGGCGGTGCGGCACGGCCGCGACGTCGGCGACGTCGGCCGGGGCGTCCGCGCGGTGGTCTGGGAGCGCACCGCCGGGCAGGTGGTGCTGGCCGCCGTCGCGGTGGTCGTGCTCGCCGCGTTCCCCTCCCCGGTCCGGCCGTACCTGCCGGCCGTCAGCGTGCTGCTGGTGGCGGCCGGGCTCGGCGCCGTCGTGCTGGCCCGCGCGCTGCCCACCGCCGGGCCGTCGCGGTGGGCGCGGGCGGCCCGCGCGGCGACGGCCGACGTCCGGGCCGGGCTGCTCGCCCGCCGGACCTGGCTGGGGGTGCTCGTGGCGTCCACCGTGGCCGTCGCCGGCCACCTGGCCACGTTCGTGCTGGCCGCACGCACCGCGGGCTCCACCGCGCCGCTGACCCTGCTGGTGCCGCTGACGCTGCTGGCCCTGCTGGCCACGGGGTTGCCGGCGAACGTCGCCGGCTTCGGCCCCCGGGAGGGCGTGGCCGCGTGGGCCTTCGACGCCGCCGGCCTGACCGCCGCCGAGGGCGTGGCCGCCGCGACGGTGTACGGGGCCCTGGTGCTCGTCGCGAGTCTTCCCGGCGCCGCCGTCCTGGTGGCCCGTCGTGTCCGCGTGTCCGCCGGCACCGTCTGACGAGGAGTCCGATGTCCGAAACCCCGCCCGCCGCCACGGTCCGTACGCAGGTCACGGTCCCGTTGAGGTTCCCCGACGGATACGCCACCACCGCACGGGTGTTCTCCTTCGACGGCCTGGCCGACGGCCGGGAGCACCTCGCGTTCGGCCTCGGTGACCGGGCCGGCCCGCGCGACCGGGGGGCGGCGCCTCCGTCGTCGCCGCCGCTGGTGCGCCCGCACAGCGAGTGTCTGACCGGGGACGTGTTCGGCAGCCAGCGCTGCGACTGCGGCCCCCAGTTGCGCGAGGCGGTCGAACGCATCGCCGCCGCCGGCGGCTACCTGCTCTACCTGCGCCAGGAGGGACGCGGCATCGGCCTGTACGCCAAGCTCGACGCGTACGCGCTGCAGGACGCCGGGCTGGACACGTACGAGGCGAACCTGGCGCTGGGGCACCGGCCCGACGAGCGGGACTACACCGTGGCCGCGCAGATGCTCGCCGCCCTGGGCGTGGACCGGGTCGCGCTGCTGAGCAACAACCCGGACAAGGCGGCGCAGCTCGGCCGCCTCGGGGTGGCGGTCGCCTCGCGGGTCGCCACCGGGGTGTACCTGTCCCCGGCCAACGCCGGCTATCTGGCGGCGAAGGCCAGCCGCGGCGACCACGCCCTCGACCTCCCGCTCGTCCGTGACTGAGCGCCCGTACGTCCTGCTCAGCTGCGCGACGTCGATGGACGGCTACCTGGACGACGCGAGCGGGCAGCGGCTGGTGCTGTCCAACGAGGCCGACCTGGACCGGGTCGACGAGGTCCGGGCCGGCTGCGACGCGATCCTGGTCGGCGCGGGCACGGTCCGGCGGGACAACCCGCGCCTGCTGGTCCGCTCCGCGCGGCGCCGCGCCGCCCGCCTCGCCCGCGGCCTGCCGGCCTCACCGCTCAGGGTGACGTGGACGGGCTGCGGCGACCTGGACCCGACCGCCCGGCTCTTCACCACCGGCGGCGCCGACCGGATCGTCCACTGCGCCACCTCGACGGTGGAGAAGACCGCGGACCGGCTGGCCGGCCTGGCCACGGTGGTGGACGCGGGCGAGCCCGTGGACCCGGCGCGGGCGCTGGCCGACCTCGCCGCACGGGGCGTGCGCCGGCTGATGGTGGAGGGCGGGCCGACCGTGCTCGCGCAGTTCCTCGCCGCCGGCCTCGCCGACGAGTTGCACCTGGTGGTGGCCCCGTTCTTCGTCGGCGACCGCCGGGCGCCCCGGTTCGTCGGCGACGGCCGGTTCCCGTGGCACCCCGGCCGCCGCGCCCGGGTGGCGGAGGCCCGCCAGATCGGCGACGTGGTGCTGATCCGCTACGCCCTCTCGGCGCGGTGCGACGGGGACTGAGCCCACCCGGCGTTGCCCGCCGGCCGGACCGTGCACGGCCGGGCCGGGGTGGCACGTGGGGCGGGGCCCCGCCGCCTGGCCCCGGGGAGCGCCTCCGGCGGTCAGCGGCGTGCCTCGAACGACTCCCGGTCGAGGAACATCAGCCGCGCCCGCTTCTCGGGCAGGTCGATCAGCGGGCCGGCGACGAAGCCGGTCCGCAGCAGCCGGTCCACCGCCTTGTCGTTGCGCGCGTCCGGCTCCATCACGATCCGCCGGCGCAGCGGGTCGGCGAAGACGAAGCCGAGGAACACGTCCAGCAGCGCGCCCGTGAAGCCCCGCTCGGTCGTGGTCGGCGGGCCGATCAGCAGGTGCGCGCCGTGGTCGCCGGGCCGGACGTCGTAGCACTGGCCGACCGGGTCGGCCGCCGGCTCGTACGTCTGGAACAGCGCGACCGGCACGCCGTCGCGGTGCACGAGCCACGCGTGGTGGGTGGTCAGCGAGTCCAGGTAGCGGTAGATCTCGGCGACCCGCTCGCGACCGGCGTCGCGCATGCCCCAGAAGCGGGCCCGTTCCTCGCTGACCCAACCGTGGATCAGGTCGACGTCGGTGTCCGGGTCGACGGGGCGGATCGTGACCCGGCCGAACCCGTCGACGTCCTGTCCGTAGGTGCTGGTCGCCTCACGCATCGCGCCCACCGTACGACGATTCCGGTCGATGCGCACGGACGTGGCCCCCGCGTGGCGCCCGGCCGACGGGAGGCGGGGGCTCAGGCGGGGCCCCCGCCGGCGACCGCGACCGCCGGGGCGCCCGCGCCGGTCCGGCGGCGGGCGGCGGGGACGACCAGGGGGGTGCCGGTCTCCGGGTCGTCGATGACCCGGCAGGGCAGCCGGAAGACCTCCTCGACCAGCTCCGCGGTGACCACCTCCCGGGGCGGGCCGGCGGCGACCACCCGCCCGTCGCGCATCGCGATCAGGTGCGTCGCGTAGCGGGCGGCGTGGTTGAGGTCGTGCAGCACCGCCACCAGGGTGCGGCCCTGCTCCTCGTGCAGCCGGGCGCAGAGGTCGAGGATCTCGATCTGGTGGGCGATGTCCAGGTAGGTGGTCGGCTCGTCCAGCAGCAGCAGGGGCGTCTGCTGGGCCAGCGCCATTGCGATCCACACCCGCTGCCGCTGCCCGCCGGACAGCTCGTCGACCGGCCGGTCGGCCAGGTCGGCCACCCCGGTCGCGGCCATCGACTCGGCGACCACCCGCTCGTCCTCGCGCGACCACTGCCGCAGCAGCCCCTGGTGCGGGTACCGGCCGCGCGCGACGAGCTCGGCGACGCCGATGCCGTCCGGGGCGACGGACGTCTGCGGCAGCAGGCCGAGGGTGCGCGCGACGCCCCGGGCCGGCAGCCGGTGGATGTCCTCCCCGTCCAGCAGCACCGCCCCGGCCGTCGGCTTCAGCAGCCGGGACAGGGCGCGCAGCAGGGTCGACTTGCCGCAGGCGTTGGGGCCGATGATGACGGTGAAGGAGCGGTCGGGCACGGCGACGCTCAGGTCCTCGGCGATGGTCCGCCGCTCGTAGGCGAGGGTCATCGCGCTGCCGCTCAGCCGGGACTGCATGCTCCGTGCTCCGTTCTCGTCGTGGGCGGCCCGCCGGCCGTGCGCGGTCACAGCCGGCCGGCCCGGCGTTCGGTGGCGAGCAGCCAGATCAGGTAGGCGCCGCCCAGCACCCCGGTCACCACGCCCACCGGCAGTTGGTGCCCGGGGAACGCGCGTACCGCGAGCTGGTCGGCGGCGACCAGCAGCACCGCCCCGACGGCCGCCGACGGCAGCAGGTTCGGCCCCGGCGCCCGGGTCAGCCGCCGGGCCAGGTGCGGTGCGGTGAGCGCCACGAAGTTCACCGGCCCGGCGGCGGCCGCGGCGAGGGAGACCAGCAGCACCGCCGCCGCCAGCACGACCAGGCGCACCCGCTCCACGCGTACGCCGAGGGCGGAGGCGGTGTCGTCGCCCATCTCGACCAAGCGCAGGGCCGGCCCGAAGCCGACCAGCAGCACGGGCACCAGCACCGCCAGCGCGACCAGCAGCGGCAGCGCGTTGACCCAGCCGCGCCCGTCCAGGCTGCCGGTGAGCCAGAGCACGGCGCGGGCGGCGTCCATCAGCTGGGCCCGGGTCAGCAGCCAGCCGTTGACGCCGGTGAGGATCGCCATGGTGCCGATGCCGACCAGGATCAGCCGGAACCCGTGCACGCCGCGCCGCCAGGCGAGCGCGTACACCAGGATGCCGGTGGCGAGGCCGCCGACCACCGCCGCCGAGGCCAGCAGCACGCTGCTGCCGCCGAGCACCACCACGACCAGCGCGCCGGTCGACGCGCCCTGGGTGAAGCCCAGCATGTCGGGGCTGCCCAGCGGGTTGCGGACCAGCGACTGGAAGACCGCGCCGGCCAGCGCGAGCGCGGCGCCGACGCAGAGTGCGGTCACCAGCCGGGGCAGCCGCAGCTCGGTGACGATGAACTCCTCGGCCGGGCTGCCCCGGCCGGCGAGGGCGCGCAGCACGTCGGCGGGGCTCATCGGGTAGTCGCCGCTGCCGATGGCGAGCACGCTCAGCGCCAGGGCGAGCACCACGCAGGTGAGGCCGACGGCGATGGCGCGGGGGCGCAGCCGCAGGGACAGGCCGCCGGGGGTGCGGATGGTGATCACGGGTGGGCCACCCGCCCGCGCAGCACCAGCCAGAGGAAGAGCGGCCCGCCCGCCACGGCGGTCACCATGCCGACCTGGAGCTCGCCCGGCCGGCTCAGCACCCGGCCCAGCACGTCGGCGCCGAGCAGCAGCACCGGGGCGAGCACCGCGCAGTACGGCAGCAGCCAGCGCAGGTCCGGTCCGGTGAGCGCGCGGACCAGGTGCGGCACCAGCAGCCCGACGAAGACGATCGGCCCGCAGGCCGCCGTGGCGGCGCCGCAGAGCAGCGTGATCGCCACGATGACCGTGCCCCGGACGAGGGCCGGCCGGGCGCCGAGCGCGCGCGCCGCGTCGTCGCCGAGCGCCAGCGCGTTGAGCGCGCGGGTGGCGGCCAGGGCGACCAGCAGGCCCGCCGCGATGAACGGCGCGACCGTGCGCACGGTCGACGCCTCGGCGCTGGCCAGCGAGCCGACCGTCCAGAACCGCAGCCGTTCCAGCGACGCCGTGTCGAGCAGCATCACCGCGCTGACGTACGAGTAGAGGGTCGCGTTGAGCGCCGCGCCGGCCAGCGCCAGCCGGGCGGGGGTGGCCCCGCGCCCGCCGCCGACGAGGTAGACGGCGGCGGTGACGACGGCCGCGCCGAGCAGCGCGAACCAGACCTGGCCGCCGACGCCGCCGATGCCGAGCAGCGCCGCCGCGCTGGCCACCGCCGCCGAGGCGCCGGCGTTGATGCCGAGCAGCCCGGGGTCGGCCAGCGGGTTGCGGGTCAGCGCCTGCATCACCGCGCCGGCCACGCCGAGCGCCGCGCCGGCGAGCAGGCCGAGCAGCGTACGCGGCAGCCGCATCCGGTGCACGACGGCGTACTCGGCGGCGTCCCGGTGCAGCAGGCCCTGCCACACGTCGGTGAGCGGGAGCTGCTTGGCGCCCACGGCGATGCTGAGCACCGCGACGGCGACGAGCAGCAGCACCGACGCCGCGAGGCCGGCGGCCCGCGGCGCGGCGCGGTCACGCCGGGGCGTGACGGGCGGTGCCGGTGGCGCGCCGTTGCGTGAGGTGAGGGTGGCGGACAGTGTGGGCTCCGATGTGGTGCGTGATTTCGGGCGGGGCTTGACAGCGATTTAGGTTAGGTTAACCTAACCCCGCTGTCCATGGTCCTTCGCCCGACCCTGATCGAAAGACACCGTCATGCCGCATCCCGTGTCCGCCCGCCGACTCTCCCGCCGGGGCCTGCTCGCCGCCGGTGGCGCCGCCACCCTGGCCGCCCTGCTCGCCGGCTGCGGCCGGGACGACGACTCCGCCGCCCCCTCCGCAGCCGGCTCCGGCGGACCCTGGTCGTTCACCGACGACCGCAACGAGAAGGTGAGCGCCGCCAACCGCCCGACCCGGGTGGTCGCCTTCACCGGGGTCGCCGCGGCGCTGGTCGACTTCGGACTCGACAAGCAGATCGTCGGCGTGTTCGGCGAGACGAAGCGCGCCGACGGCACCGCCGAGCCGCAGGCCGGCGACCTGAACGTGGACGCCGTGGAGGTCCTCGGCAACGTCTGGGGCGAGTTCAGCCTGGAGAAGTACGCGGCCCTGCGACCGGAACTGCTCGTCACCCACATGTACGACCCGGGCGCCCTGTGGTACGTGCCGGACGAGAGCAAGGACAAGATCCTCCCGCTCGCCCCCAGCGTGGCGATCACCACCGCCCGGGTGCCGATGACCACGCCGATCGAGCGGTACGCGCAGCTCGCCGAGTCCCTCGGCGCCGACCTGTCCGCGAAGAAGGTCACCGACGCGAAGGCCCGTTTCGAGGCCGCCGCCGAGGCGGTCCGCCAGGCGGTCAGGGCGAACCCGGGCATCAAGGTGCTGGCCTCCTCGGGCAGCCCCGACCTGTTCTACGTCTCCAACCCGAAGGTCAGCACCGACCTGATGTACTTCGCCGAGCTGGGCGTGGAGATCGTCGTCCCCACCAAGCTGGAGGCCGGCGACTACTTCGAGGCCCTCAGCTGGGAGAACGCGGGCAAGTTCCCGGCCGACCTGATCCTGCTCGACAACCGCAGCACCGCCCTGCAGCCCAAGGACATGGCCAGCAAGCCGACCTGGCAGCAACTCCCGGCGGTCACGGCCAACCAGATCACCCCGTGGGACGCGGTGCCCCGCTTCTCGTACGCCGGCGCCGCGCCGCTGCTGGAGAACCTGGCCACCGCCATCCGGAACGCGAAGAAGGTGACCGCGTGACCACGGCTGTCGCCCTCCAGTACCGCTTCTACGCCGCGCAGGTCGTCGGCGCGCGGCGGATCGGCGCCTCCCTGATCCGGGTCACCCTCGGCGGGCCGGAACTGGCCGACTTCGCCGGCGGCGGCCGGGACCAGAGCGTCTCCCTGTTCCTGCCGCACCCCGGCCAGCCCGCCCCGGTGCTCCCGGTCGAGGCGGGGGAGGACTGGTTCGGCGCGTACCGGGCGATGGACCCCGACGTGCGCGCGGTGATGCGCTCCTACACCATCCGGGAGCAGCGGCCCGAGCGCGCCGAGGTGGACATCGACTTCGTCAGCCACGGCGACACCGGCCCCGCCTCCCGCTGGGCGGGGCACGCCCTGCCGGGCGACCGGGTGGTGCTGCTCGGCCCGGCCGTCCGCGACAACCGCAGCGTCTGCTTCCGCCCGCCGGCCGGCACCGACTCGGTCCTGCTGGTCGCCGACGAGACCGCGCTGCCCGCCGCCGCCGGGATCCTGGCCTGGCTGCCCGCCGACGCCCGGGTCCGGGCCTGGATCGAGGTCCCCGACGTGGCGGACATCCAGGAGCTGCCCACCGCCGCGCGCGCCGAGGTGAGCTGGGTCGTCCGGGGCGGCACCGCCCCGGGCAGCACCCTGCTGGCGGACGCGGTCCGCGCCGCGCGGCTGCCGGCCGGCACCCCGTACGCCTGGGTCGCCGGCGAGTCGTCGATGGTGCGCGCCGTGCGGCGACACCTCGTCGGCGAGCGCGGCCTCGACCGGCGCCACGTCACGTTCGCCGGCTACTGGCGTCGCGGCGCCTCCGAGGAGGACCTGCGCGCCGAGGCGACCGCCGCGGCCGTCGCCTGACGGCCGGCGGCCCGCCGGCGGGCCAGCGGCGGTTCGGGCGCCGCCCGGTGGACCGGGCGGCGCCGGGTCAGAACTCCCGGTACATCACGTGCAGACCCACCCGGCCGAGGGTGGGGTGCGCGAACGCGCCGGGCACGGTGCCGACCACGGCGAAGCCCTCGCGCCGGTACAGCTCGACGGCCGAGGTGTTCGTCTCGACCACCGCGTTGAACTGCATGCCCGCGTACCCCCGGTCGCGGGCCCAGTCGAGCGCGTGCCGGCACAGCGCGGTGCCCACGCCCCGGCCGCGCGCCGCGCGGTCGACCATGAAGCTCGCGGTGGAGACGTGCGACCCCGGCCCGGGGCGGTTGGTGCCCATCTTGGCGGTGCCGAGCACCCGGTCGCCGTCGACCGCCACCACGGTGCGGCCCGGCGCGGCCTCCACCCACATGTCGTACGCCTGCTCGGCGGTCATCTCCGGGTCGTAGGGGAAGGTCTCCCGCGACCGGACCACCTCCCGGATGATCGGCCACACCTGGGCCCAGTCGGCCTCGTCGAACTCACGGATCAGCACGCCGGCACCCTAGGGGGCCGCCACCGGGTCGGCAAGGCGTTTCCGGCGGGACCGGACCGCGCACGACAGCGGGTCGCCGACGCCGCGCGGGCCGGGCACCGCCGGATCCGGCACCCGTGCCACGCCACTACACCGATGCGGGCAGGGGGTCCTCCTCGGAGGCGGCGCGCGCGGGCCGGGAGCGGCCCACGGCGTTGCGCGCCCCGGCCAGGGCGAACACGGTACGGGTCAGCGCGAGGGCCCCGGCCGCCACGGCGACGGCCACGGTGGCGTGACCGATGTCCGGTGCCCAGAGCATCAGCGTGCCCAGGCCGCCGCCCAGGGACGAGGGCAGCACCCAGAGCGCGGCAGCGGCCAGCGCCGCCCAGCCGACCGCCCAGGCGGCGGCCGCGACCAGCGCCCGTACGCCCGGCGGGGGACCGGTGCGGCGCCGACGCAACCCGCCGAGCACCGTCCCGACCAGGACGACCACGAGCAGGCCGGCGACGCCGAACAGCGCGGGGGCGACCGAGAACAGGAGGGTGTCGTTCGCCGCCGGTGCGGGCGGAGCGCCGAGCAGTATTCGCGCGATGTCGAAACCGGCCGAGGCGAGCGCCGGGTCGGCGGCCGGGTGGTAGAGGTTGGCCAGCACGATCACGGCCAGCTCGGAGTCGGGCACCAGCACGACGTGCGCGAAGTAGCCGGGGGTGGCGCCGGCGTGCCAGACCAGCCGTGCGCCGTTGCCGTCGAGGGTCGTGTCGCGCCAGCCCAGGGCGTACCGGCCGCCGCTGCCGAGGGCGGCCTGGCCACGGTGCATCTGCTCGACGCCGGCGGCCGACAGCAGCCGGGAGTCTCCGTACCGGCCGCCGTCGAGCTGGGCGACGGCGAAGTGGCCGAGGTCGGTGAGGCTGGCGGTCAGGTAGCCGTACGGGACGCCGGAGGTGTCGTACGGCGGGTCGAAGCCCTGCGGCCGACCGAGGTAGCGGCGATGGCCGGCGGGCAGGTCCACCCGCTCCGCCTCGTCGTCGGCGGCCGCCGCCTGCCGCATCCGCAACGGATCGAGAACGGCGCGACGCAGGTGGTCGGCGAAGGTGCGACCGGTGACCTCCTCGACGAGCGCGCCGAGCACCATGTAGTTGCCGTCGCTGTAGCGGTGTTTCGCACCCGGCGGCCCGGCCAGCGGCACGTCGGCGAGGTCCCGTACCGACCGGGCCAGCCCGCCGGGGGTGTTGTCGTAGCGGTCGGTCAGGCCCTTGCTGGCGACCTCGGGCAGCCCACTGGTCTGGGTGAGCAGGTGCCGGACGGTGATCCGTGCGGTCGCCGTCGCGTCGCCCAGCCGCAACCAGGGCACGTACGCACGGGCCGGCGCGTCGAGGTCGATCCGGCCCGCCTCGGCGAGCTGCAGCACCGCCAGCGCGGTGAACGGTTTGCTCACCGAGCCGAGCAGGAAGGGTGTCCGCGCGGTCACCGGCGCGCCGTCGCCGGTGACCCCGGCGACGTGTTCCTGCACGACCCGGTCCCCGCGTACGACGGCCGCTGCGAGCCCGGGTATGCGGTTGGCGTCCCGGTAACGGTCCAGGTACGCCCGTACCCGGGCGGTCTCGTCCTCGGCGGCGTGCGCCGGGATTCCGCCGGCGGTCGCCAGGCAGACGACCGCGGCCAGGACGGCGACGGTACGTCGTAGCTGATGTCTCACTGTGCTGTCCCTGTCTGTGGGATTCCGGTTCACCCGATCTGGCTGAGCAGGCGCTCCAACTCGGTGAGGCGCGCCCTGACCTGCGCCAACTCCGCGTGGGTCGCCTGGACGTCCGACCGCAGGCCGGTCAGCTCCGTGGTCGTCTGCCGTGCGTTCTCGGCCAGCCGGGCCTGCGCGTCGCCGGCCTGCTCGGCGAGGGCGCGGTACTGCGCCTCGCGGGCGGCGGCGTGCCGGGCCCGGTAGATGCCCAGCGCCACGAACGCCACGATCGCCACCAGGGCGATCAACAGAACCGTCCACGTGACGATCGCGACCTGGGCGATGTCGTCCTCGGCTGCTGCTGTGATCACTTCTTGTCCTTTCCGAAGCCACCGGCTTCCAACGTCGGTACGGCTGCCGCGACCGTCGCGGGTGTCAGCGTCAGCGCGAACGGAACCACCTCGAACCACTTCACCGAGTTGCCGTCGGGCGCCGTCTCCAACGAGCCGGTGACGAGCCCGGCGGCCTCCAGCCGCTGCAGGTGCATGTAGAGCAGGGGCCGGTTCATCTCCAGACGCCGTGCCAGCGCGCTGACGTAGCTGCGGCCCTCGGCGAGCGTGGCGATGATCCGCAGCCGGTGCGGACTCGCGAGCGCGGCGAGCGCGGCGAGCAGTTCCTCCCCGTTCGGCGGCGTCTCGTCCATCACCTGCACCTTCCCGGGTGTCAGAAATCAATGACACCCCCTGTCAGAAGATACTGACATGGGAGGGGCGGGAGCGCCAGCGAACAGTGTTCGACGCCACCGTCGTCCGTGCCCGGACCCGTGATCCAGTCGGCTCCCGGCCCCGGCGACCGGGGACACCGCGATCTTCCGGGGCATGCCGAACCGCTGCCGCCGTCGGGCGAGCGGAGCGTCACGCGGCGACCGCGTCAGCTCCGGGCGAGGCCGGCGAGGTCGCGGCGGAGCAGGTCGGCGGGGAGGGCGTGCCGCCGCGGGGCGGCGGGCGTGGTGATGCCCCGGCTCGGCATCGCCACCGTGCGCCGGCCGGGGCCGAGGGACGCCCGGAGGCAGCCGGCCACGTCGCCGGCGGTGAGCGTCCGCTGCGCGGGGTCGGGCCTGCTCACCGCCCGCGCCGCCGGACCAGGCTGGTACGGCGGTCGCCGCCCGGCTGTCCCGTCGACCCGTCGCCGTCCCGGCCCGTGCGCGCCCACCCTCGGCCGCGCGGCGGGCGGCTCAGCCGAGGCGTACCTGCGCCGGCCGTTCGGGCCGGGGGGCGCCGTCGAGCGTGATGCCGGCCGGGGCGACGGGCCGGGCCGGCACGATGGGGGCGTCCCGGCCGGTGCCCCCGCGGCCGTTCCCGTCGCGCGTCGACTCCTCGTGGTAGTCCTGCTCCACGTTGACCGACCAGACGTCGTGGCAGGTCCCGCAGGCGATGTTCTCGGCGGTCAGCATCGCCGTGAGCATCGAGTGGTCCTGGTTGTTGTAGCGGTGCATGCCGTTGCGGCCGACCGGGTGCACGTTCGGCACCTCCCGCGCCAGCCAGTCCCGGATCACGCCCACGTTGCGCTGGTAGCGCTCGTCGTAGACCGGGTAGGCCTTCGGCATCCGCACCACGTACCCGGCCTCGACGACGCCCGGCCGGACCAGGCCGAGCCGCTCCAGCTCGGCCGTCGCGGCGGCGACCAGCTCGGCGTCCGGCGTACGCCAGGTCTCGTCGTCCTCGAAGACGAAGTACTCCAGCCCCAGGCAGGTGCGGCCGTCCTTGACCAGGTACGGCGACCACGACCCGAAGTTCTGGATCCGGCCGACCTTGACCGCCGGGTCGTGCACGTAGATCCAGTTGTCCGGGAACGAGAACTCCTCGGGCACCACGAGCGCGACGGTCAGGAAGTCCCGGTACCGCAGGTCGGCCGCGGCGGCCAGCACCTCCGGCGGGGCGGCCGGGCGCAGCGCGGCCACCAGTTCCGAGATCGGCATTGAGGAGACGACGTGCTCCGCCGGCTCGGTCCGCTGCCCGCCCACGCCGTTGACGGTGACCGCCACCGCCCGGCGGTGCGTCGGGTCGCGGTGCACGGCGGTCACCCAGCTGCCGGTCTCCACCCGGCCGCCGCGCCGGCGGACCTCCTCGGCGCAGCGTTCCCACATCATCCCGGGGCCGAGCTTCGGATACTGGAACTCCTCGATCAGGCTGGTCACGTCCTTGCGGTTGCGCCGGGGCAGCACGGCGTTGCGCACCGCCTTGGCCAGCGACAGGTTCTTGATCCGCTGCGCGGCCCAGTCGGCCTGCAACCGGTCGGCCGGCATCCCCCAGACCTTCTCCGTGTACGTCTTGAAGAACATCGAGTACAGCCGCCAACCGAACCGGGCCGAGACCCAACCCTCGAAGTGCGACTGGTCCTTCGGCGGGCGCAGCCGGGCGCGGGCGTACGAGCCCATGCACAGCGCCGCCTCCCGGACGCCCAGGTTGCGCAGGGCGTTCGCGGCGCTCAGCGGGTAGTCGAACAGCGCGCCCCGGTAGTAGATCCGGCTCATCCGGGGCCGCAGCAGGAAGTCCTCGTCGGGCAGGATCTCGTGCCAGAACTCCTCGACCCTGGCGACCTTGGTGAAGAACCGGTGCCCGCCGATGTCGAAGCGCCACCCGTCCCGTTCGACGGTGCGGCTGATCCCGCCCACCACGTCGTCGGACTCGAACACCCGGACCGGGGCGCCCAGCCGGAGCAGCTCGTACGCCGCGGTCAGCCCCGCCGGTCCCGCGCCGATGACCACCGTGCCGCGCTGTTCGTCCATGCCGTGCCGCTCCCTGCTTCCGCCTGCCGGAGGCGGCCCGCTTACCCGGCATCGGCCCGAACTCACCCCGGATCCGGATGCCGGTTCCGCCGCCCGGCGACCTGGCCGGGCGGCCACCGGCGGCCCCGAGCGCACCGCCGGGCGGCCGGGCCCGCGTGCCGCGTACGCGTGTCAAGCGCCCCGGAACGGGGATGTGGCACCGTTCTGGCGGCCGGATCGGGAGACGCGGTGATGGACAGGTGGCGGGCCGTCGCGGACGCGCGGCGGCGGGTCGGACGCCTGCCCGCCCGGCTCGCCCGGCGTGGCCACGACCTGCGGCGCGCCGCCGGCCGGGTGCCGGCGCCGTGGCTGTTCGTCGTCGGCGTCTTCCTCGGCACCAAGATCGTGCTCAGCCTCGTCGGGCTGCTCGCGTTGAGCGCCTTCGACGACGTGCCGTGGGCGCCGCCGCCGGACGAGGCGACGATGCGCGAGCAGCAGCGGGCGGTCTCCGGGCACCGCGCGGTCTGGCTCTGGTTCGCCTGGGACTCGTTCCTCTACGACCACCTGGCCCGGGTCCCGCTCGACGAGCCGTGGCGGGACTTCGGCTTCCCGCTGCTCTATCCGTTCCTGGCCCGGCCGCTGGCGCCGCTGCTGGGCGGCGACACCGCGCTGGCACTGCTGCTCGTCGCCAACGTCGCGTTCCTGCTGATGCTCTACTACGCCCACCGGCTGGGCGAGCGGCTGCTCGGCGACGACGCGGCGGCCCGCCGGTTCGTCCGCTACCTGGTGCTGCTGCCGGCCGCGTTCCTG
Organism: Micromonospora sp. NPDC002717; assembly: GCF_040295705.1. NCBI lineage: Bacteria > Bacillati > Actinomycetota > Actinomycetes > Micromonosporales > Micromonosporaceae > Micromonospora > Micromonospora sp. NPDC002717. The sequence goes on from NZ_JBEOVW010000010.1 coordinate 24,410, forward strand.
TTCCAGGCGGCGCTGACCGAGTCGCTCTTCCTCTGCCTCGCGCTCGCCGCCTTCCACTACGCCGAGCGGCGGCGCTGGCTGCTCGTTGGCGTCGTGGGGTTCTTCCTGGCGCTGAGCCGCTCGGTCGGGTTCTTCGTGGTGCTCCCGCTGGCCCTGGTGCTGCTGCGGCAGCACGGCTACCGGCTGGGCCCGCGCGCGCTGGGGACGTACGTGCGCGTCGGGTGGCCGTTGGTGCTGGTGCCCGCCGGCTGGCTGACGTTCATGGCGTTCTGCCGGTGGCAGAGCGGCGACTGGTTCGCCTACAAGCACACCCAGGAGAGGGGCTGGGGCATCTCCGTGCAGAACCCGCTGGCGGTGCTGTGGCACGGCCTGACCGGCACGCCGGCGCGGGACGCCCTGCGGGTGTGGCTCGCCGTCGTGGTGCTGGTGGTCCTGGTCGCGGGCGTCCGCCACCTCGGGCTGCCCTACCTCGCGTACGGGTTGATCATGGTCCTGGTGCCGCTGTCGATGGGGCCGCCGGTCTACAAGAGCCTGCTGCGCTACCTGCTCGCCGCGTTCCCGGTGGGCCTGGTGCTGGCCCGCTGGGCCCGGCACGCCACCGCCGACGCCTGGCTGACCGCCGCCCTCGCCCTCCTCCAGGGGACCCTCTTCGTCACCTGGCTCGCCTACTGGACCCACTTCATCATCTGACGGGCCCGGTGCCGTCTTCACCTGACGGGCCTGGCTCTCTATGATCGGTTGAAAATTTCGCCGACCGTCAGGTTGGAATTGGCAAAAAGCTACGGGCGCGGAGCCGCGCCGGGAAGGGCTGGCATGGCGCTCTCCGCGACCGTCCTCGCCGAGCTGCGCGGCATCGTCGGCCCGGCCCACGTGCACGACGCGGCCGGCGACCTCGTGGCGTACGCCCGGGACGCGACCCCGCTCTTCTCGCACCGGCCCGACGCGGTGGTGTTCCCGGCCGACACCGCCGAGGTCGCCGCCGTGCTGGCCCTGGCCACCCGGCACGGCGTGCCGGTGGTGCCGCGCGGCGCGGGCTCCAACCTGTGCGCCGCGACCGTGCCGCTGCGCGGCGGGATCGTGCTGGTGCTGACCCGGCTGAACGCGATCCTGGAGGTCAGCGCCGACGAGCTGCTGGCCCGGGTGCAGCCCGGCGTGACCAGCGCCGCGCTGGCCGACGCCGCCGCGGCGCGCGGCCTGCTCTGGGCGCCCGACCCGGGCAGCCGCACCGTCGCCACCGTCGGCGGCACCATCGCCACCTGCGCCGGCGGGCTGCGCGGGCTGAAGTACGGGGTGACCCGCAACTACGTGCTGGGCCTGGAGGCGGTGCTGCCCACCGGCGAGGTGATCCGCACCGGCGGTCGGCTGTGGAAGGACGTCGCCGGCTACGACCTGACCCGGCTGCTCACCGGCTCCGAGGGAACCCTCGCGGTGATCACCGAGGCGACGGTGGCGCTGCTGCCCGCGCCCGCGTCGAGCAACACCGGGGTCGCCTACTTCCCGACGCTCGCCGAGGCGGGGGAGGCCGTCGCCCGGGTGATCCGGGCCGGCGTGGTGCCGGCGACGCTGGAGTTCCTCGACCGGGCCTGCATCACGGCGGTGGAGGACTTCGCCCACCTGGGGCTGCGCGCCGACGCGGGAGCGCTGCTCCTCTTCGGCGACGACGGCCCGCCGGACCTGGTCGCCACCCACCTCGACCGGATCGGCGCGGCCTGCGTCGACGCCGGCGCGGTGGAGGTCACCACCGCCCGCGAGGTCGCCCAGGCCGAGGCGCTGCTGGCCGCCCGCCGCTGCGCGCTGCCGGCGCTGTCCCGCCGGGGCGGGGTGACGATCCTGGAGGATGCCACCGTGCCCCGGCCGCGGATCGCCGAGATGGTCGACCGGATCGACGCGATCGCCGTCCGGCACGACGTCGCCATCGCCACCTTCGGTCACGCCGGGGACGGCAACCTGCACCCCACCTGCGTCCTCGACTCCGCAGAGGACCACGACGCGGTACGCCGGGCCGAGGCGGCCTTCGCCGACGTCTTCGCCGCCGCCCTCGACCTCGGCGGCACCATCACCGGCGAGCACGGGGTGGGGGCGGCGAAGCTGCCGTTCCTCGCCGCCCGGCTCGGCGACGACCAGCTCGCCCTGCTGCGCCGGATCAAGAGCGCCTTCGACCCGGCGGGCGTCCTCAACCCCGGAAAGCTGGGCTCGTGAGCGGCGACGTGTTCAACCCGGAGCAGCTGTCCCGCTGCATCTCCTGCGGGTTCTGCCTGCCGGCCTGCCCCACGTACGCGATGACCGGCGACGAGGCGTCGTCGCCGCGCGGGCGGATCACGCTGATGCGGGCGCTCCAGGACGGCACCCTGCCCCCGGACGACGACACGCTCGCCGAGCAGTCCTCGTTCTGCCTGGGCTGCCGCGCCTGCGAACCGGTCTGCCCCGCCGGCGTGGAGTACGGCAGCCTGCTGGAGCAGTGGCGGGTGCACCAGTGGCGCGGCCCCCGCCGGCCACTGGTGGCCCGCGCGCTGATGCTGCTGGTCGAGCAGCGGTGGGTGCTGCGGCTGCTCGGCCTGGTCCGCCGCGCCGCCCACGGTCCGGCCGCCGCCCCGTCGGCCGGGCCCGGTGCTGCCGGCGGGCCCGAGGCGCAGCTCATGCTGGGCTGCGTCGAGCGGGGCCTGTTCCCGGCGGTCAGCCGGGCCGCCCGGGCGCTCGACCCGGGGCTGGCCGTCCCCACCGCGCAGGGCTGCTGCGGCGCGCTGCACGCGCACAACGGCGACCTGGCCGGCGGCGAGCGGCTGGCCGAGCGCCTCGGCGAGGACCTGCCGGGCACGATCGTCACCACCTCCGGCGGCTGTGCGGCGCACCTCGCCTCCGTGCTCGGCCGCGACCGGGTGCGCGAGCTGTCCACCTGGCTCGCCGAACGGCCCGCCGGCGCGGAGCTGCGGGTGGCCGGCCGGCGCGCTCGGGTCGCCCTGCAGGACTCCTGCCACCTGCGCAACGGCCTCGGCGTCTTCGCCGAGCCGCGGGCGCTGCTGCGCCAGGTCGCCGACTACGTGGAGCTGCCCTCGGCGGCCACCTGCTGCGGCGCCGCCGGCACGTACTCGCTGCTGCGGCCGAAGGAGTCGCGGCGGATCCTGGACGCGAAGCTCGACGAGATCGAGGCCGCCGGGGTGGACCTGGTGGTGGCGGTCAACCCGGGCTGCCTGCGGCAGCTGCGCACCGGGCTGCGCCGGCGCCGGTCCCCCGTCCGGGCCGTGCACCTGGCCGAGCTGCTCACCCGCGTGGAGCCGGCGTCCCGACCGGTCTGAGCGGGTCGGGACGCCGGCTCGCGGCCTCACTCGGTGCGGATGCCGTCCGGCCGGGTCAGCCGCCACAGCGCCGGCAGGCTGAGCCCGGTGACCAGCAGCACCACCGCCGCGCCCAGCCCGGTGGAGATGCCCAGCGCCGACCAGGCGACCGTGACCGGCTCCCGCACCATGCGCAGCAGCACCGCGCCGAGACCCAGCCCGAAGACCACCGCCAGGACGAGCCCGATCACCACCGGCACGGCGGTCTGCCACAGCACCGACCAGCTCAGCGTGCCGCGCCGGGTGCCGACCGCGACCAGCATCGCCAGCAGCCGGCGGCGCTCCCGCAGCTGCTCCAGCACGCCGACCAGCATGCTGGCCCCGATCAGCAGCAGGGTGACCGCCGCGCCGACGTAGAGGCCGCGCCGGATGTTGACGAACTGGGTGGCCTGCGTGGTCCCGGTCAGGGTGAGCACCGAGGCGAACGGGTCGACGCCGGCGGCGACGTTGCGGACGTGCTCCAGCGCGTCCGGCCGGTCGGGCGCGAGCCGCAGGTACGCGTCCGCGCGCAACGGGCCCAGCCGGGCGGCGTCGACGGCACCGGGGGTGGCCAGCACGCTGGTCTGCGCGTGGCCGGCGGGGCCGGGACGGATCGGCGCCTCCCGGGCGTCCCGGGGGATCTGCCAGGCCGACCCGTCGACGTCCGGCACCGTGACGGTGGTGCCCGGCCGGATCTCCGCCTGCGGCGCCGTGGCGTCGCGGACCAGGAAGACGTCGCCGTCGGCGCACCCGTCGAGCCGGGCGAACTCGGCCAGCGCAATGCAGTCGCCGATCCGCAGGTCGACCAACGTGCCGCCCCCGGCGGCCCCGACGACGCTCCGCAGGGTGGCGTTGCTGCCGGTCACGCCGGGCGCGGCGGCCAGCCGGCCCAGCGCCGCGGCGGCGTCGGGGCGGGCGGGGAACTCCACCTGCACCTGGGCCCGGGAGGTGTCCTGCCCGGTGGCGACGGTGAACCGGTCGGAGACGCCGGCGAAGAGCATCTGCAGCCCGATGGTGCCCGCCACGGCGACCGCGATGCCGTTGACCAGGCGCGCCGAGGCGGCGCTGTCGAGCTGGATGCGCCGCACCGCGAGCTGCCACGGCACGGGACCGCCGCGCATCCGGCGTACCAGCAGGTCCGTCAGCCAGGGCAGCAGGGTGACCACGCCGATCAGCAGCAGCACCGCACCGGCCGCCGTCTGCTGCTCGGCGCCCAGCGGGGCGACATCGGCGGCGCCGGCCAGCAGCAGCCCGAGCCCGGCGGCCGGCAGCAGCAGCCGCCACGCCAGCCGGCGGCGCACCGGCGTCGCGCGCCGGGTCACCCCGAGCGGCTCGACGAGCACCGTGCGCATGGACACCAGGGTCACCACGACGGCGAGCGCCGGCACCGCCACCACCACGGCGGCGACCAGCGGCAGCGGCGGGCGCACGTCCGCGGCGTACACGCTGAGGTCCATCAGGGTGACCAGCGGCGCCACCTGGCGGCCGAGCGCGAAGAGCGCGCCGCCGACCGCGACGCCGAGCAGCGCGGCGCTCGCGGCCTCCCCGGCGGCGATCCGCCGGACCATCGCGGCGTCCGCGCCCACCAGCCGCAGCGCGGCCAGCCGCCGGTCGCGGCGTTCGCTGCCGAACCGCACCGCCGCGCCGAGGAAGACGGCGATGGGCAGCAGCAGGACGACGAAGATGACGACCACCAGCACCATCAGCACCGGGCCGAAGCCCTCGCCGGGCAGCCCGCCGCCGAACGCGTCCAGCCGGGTCGCGCCGTCGTCCGCGCTCAGCCGGTCGCTGCCCAGGTAGAAGGCCAGCTCCCGGGGGCCGGCCAGGCCCTCGTCGCCGATGATCCCGGTGACCCGGGCCCCGCCCAGCCGGGGTGCGAACAGCGCGCCGTCGGGGGAGTCGAGCAGGTCGCGCAGCGCGGGGGAGACCACGACCTCGCCCGCGCGGGGCAGCGTCGCCACGCCCGGCGGCGTCGGTGCGGCCGGCCCCTCGGCCTGCAGCATCCGGCCCCGCACGGGCCGCTCCCGGAACGCGGTGTCGACCTGCCGGAGCAGCAGCGTGTTCGCGGCGGCCGGGATCTGCCCGCCCATCCGCAGGTCGTCGCGGGCGTCGCCGCGCGCCTCGCGGGCGTCCAGCGCGCCGGGCACCGATGCGGCGAGCAGCAGCATCGCCACCCCGACGCCCACGCCGACCGCCGTCAGCACCGCCCGCAGCCAGCCGTCGCGGCCGCCGGTCAGCACCATGCGGGCGCCCATGGCCAGGTCGGCCGCGCCGTGGCGCAGCCGCGTCACGCCACGACCTCCAGGTCGCGGGTGCGGCCGTCGCGCACCACCACCTCCCGGTCGGAGTACGCGGCGACCCGCGCCTCGTGCGTCACCAGCACCACCGCCGCGCCGGTCTCCCGGGCGGCAGCGGTGAGCAGCCGCATCACCCGCTCGCCGTTGAGCGAGTCCAGCGCGCCGGTCGGCTCGTCGGCGAAGACCACCCGGGGGCGGGTGACCAGCGCCCGGGCGACCGCCACCCGCTGCCCCTGCCCGCCCGAGACCTCGCCGGGCCGCTTGCCGGCCACCTCGGCGACCTCCAGGCGCTCCAGCCACTCGGCGGCCCGGCGCTCCGCCTCGCGGCGGCCGACCCGGTCCAGCCGCAGCGGCAGCGCCACGTTCTCCAGGCAGGTCAGTTCCGGCACGAGCTGGCCGAACTGGAAGACGAAGCCGAACGACTCCCGGCGTAGCGCGCTGCGCTCGGCGTCGGTGAGGGTCGCGAGGTCACGGCCGGCGAAGAGCACCTGGCCGGAGTCGGGCCGGACGATGCCGGCGAGGCAGTGCAGCAGGGTGGACTTGCCGGAGCCCGACGAGCCCATCACGGCGAGCACCTCGCCCTCGTGGACGCGCAGGCTGGCGCCGGCGAGCGCCCGGGTGGGGCCGAACGAGCGGTGCAGGTCCTCGGCGACCAGCAGCGGCGCGGTCACGACCGGACCGCCGCGGCGAGGTCGTCGAGACGGGCGGCGGTCAGCTCCAGCCAGCGCAGGTCGGCCTCCAGGTGGAACAGCGCGTGGTCGCAGATCAACTGCTCGGCGAGGTCGCCGTCGCGCTTGCGGCGGGTCAGCTCGCGCATCATTCGCAGGTGCTCGCCGCGCTGCACGTCGAGCAGGTCGGCGGCGGAGCGGCCGGTCAGCAGGGCCAGCACCACCTTGGTGTAGAGGATGCTCTGCAGGTACGGCTCGGGCTTCTCCGCCCGGGCCAGCCACTGCCCGACATCGGTGACGCCGGCTTCGGTGATCGCGTACCGCTTGCGCTCCGGGCCCTCGCCGGGCTCGACCGCCTCCACCTCCACCAGCCCGCTGCGCAGCAGGCGGGAGAGGGTGGCGTAGACCTGCCCGTACGCGAGCGGGCGGGCGTGACCGAAGCGCTCGTCGTAGAGGCGTTTGATGTCGTAGCCGTGGCGGGGGGTGGCCTCCAGCAGGCCGAGGAAGGTCTGTCCGATCGACATGACGGGCACTATACACATCATGTATACGCGGTGTGTATACCGGTAGGGTGTGGCGGTATCCGCCGCATGGGAGGTCATGTGTTCGCCCTGTCCCTGACCGAGGACGTCGAGATGCGTCCCCTCGAACCCTGGCGGGCCGAGGAGTTCCTCGCCCACCTGGACCGCGCCCGCGAGCACATCGCGCCCTGGGTGTCGCCGGCGTTCGTGGCCACCGACCTCGACTCCGCCCGGGCCGTGCTCCAGCGCCACGCCGACCGGTACGCGCGCGGCGCCGGCGGCATCTGGGGCCTCTGGCGGCAGGGCACCCTGGTCGGCGGGGTCCTGTTCGTCTCGCTCGACACGGCGACGGGCGTCTGCGAGGCGGGCTGCTGGCTGGAGCCCGCCGCCGAGGGCCACGGGCTGGTCAGCCGGGCGGTGGAGCGGATCGTCGACTGGGCCGTCGAGGAGCGGGGCATCCACCGGGTCGAGTGGCGCACCAACGCCCGCAACGCCCGCAGCATCGCCACCGCCAAGCGGCTGGGCATGCGCCACGACGGGACGCTGCGCGAGGTCTACCCCGGCCCGGACGGGCGGATCGACCTTCAGGTGTGGTCGGTGCTGGCGCCCGAGCGGCGGGCCCGCCGGTCAGACGTGGGCGAGCACCGCGTCGAGTGAGCGGGGCACCCGGTCCGGCTCCAGCGCGCGCACCAGCAGCTTCGCGTACGCGCTCTTGCGGCCGGACCGGGTGCCGAGGAACCGGCGCAGCTGCGCCTCGACGGCGCGCCCCTGCTGGGCCGGCTGCCGCTGGAAAAGCTGGAACGTGCGCAGCTCACCCTCGGCGGCGATGACCTTCCGCACCCCGGCCACGCCGACCGCGCGGATCAGCTCGTCCTCCAGGTCGGCCACGCAGGCGTGGAACCCCAGGGCCGCCAGGTCGGACCGGGACAGGCCGGCGCCGAGGCCGCACCGTTCCAGCCCCCGCCGGAAGAAGCCCTCCTCGGCGTCGTCGTAGAGGCCCGCCAGCCGCAGCCGGCGCCCGGACGGGCCGAACAGGTCGAGGAAGTGGCCGATGTTCGTCGCGCCGCCCATCGACACCACCCGTACGCCGTCGGCGTCGAGGTCCCGGCCCCGCCTGGCGGCGAGCGTCTCCAGCGCGACCCGGTCGCTCCTGCCCTCGACGAGCACCACGGCCCGCGCGTCGATCCCGGCCGTCAGCTCGTGGATGCTCCGCACGGTCGCCACCCCGCCTCCTGGTACGTAGCCCGTCGGGCCGCACGTTGCGGCGTGCGCCCGGCCCGGATCAGTCAGGGGATCGTGGCCCGGCGTGCCCGGCGGTGCAAGCGAGTTGCGCCGGGACCGGCCCGGCGGCGCGTACGGGACGCGCCGCCGAGCCGGGGTCAGCGCCGACCCTCGCGGCGCCTCAGCGTGCGCTCGTAGTCCTGGAACCGCGCCTTGGCGATGACCGAGCGGTCCGCCGTGCGGAGCACCAGCCCCTCGGACCGGCCGGCCGGCCCGTCCAGGGCCACCGTGGTCCGCGGCAGGTGGTCGACGAGGAACGTGTGGGTCTTGTCGATCTCGCGGGGCAGGTCCCCGGCGGCGACGGTGGCGAGGCGGGGCACGGTCGCCAGGCCCAGCGCGTCGGCCCGCGCGACGAGGTCGGCCTCGCCGAGGAATCGCTGGCCGCCGCCGTCGCGCCAGGCCGAGATCCGCTGGGCCGGCCAGGAGAGCATCGGCGCGGGGTCCTCCAGCACCGCCACGTCGAACAGCCGGTGCCCGACCCGCCGGCTGGCCGTGTAGTGCCGGGAGGCGGCGGTGACCTTGCCGCCGTACACCTCGAGGTAGAAGACGGTGACTCGGTCGTCGGCCGCCGCGCCGGTCAGCCGCTCGGCCACGTCGCGCAGCGCGTCGACGATGCCGAGCGCCGGGTTGCCGATCAGGTCGCCCCGCGCGTACAGCAGCTCCTCCCGGCTGCCGATCAGGTACGCGCCGTCGGGCAGCGCGACGATCCGGGCGTTCGTCCCGTCGATCTTCTCGGTGAGGGTGACCGGCCCGGTGAACTCGACGCACTCCGCCAGCAGCCCGCCGTCGCGGGGGTCGAGGGCGTGGTAGGTCGGGATCGACGGGTACTTGGTCAGCGAGTTGATCGCCCGCAGGTCGACCGTCCGGACGTCGAGGCTGGACACGGCTTCCTCCTGGGTGGCAGCTTCGCCGCACCGGGCTGCGGCGCGGCGCTGGGCGAGCAGCGTATCCGCCCGCGACGGGGCGCCTCGTGGCAATTTCCGCCCGCCGCGTCCACCCTGGACCGTCGACGGGCGGAAATGTCGTACCCGGCGGCGACCATCCATCCATGGCTGTCCCCGCTCTCACCCCGCACACCGACCAGCCGCGTTCGGTGCCGCTGCGCGAGGCGCGCACCCGGCTCACCCAACTCGTCGCGCTGGCCGAGCTGACCGACGCAGTCACCGTCGTCACCCGCGACGGCGATCCCCGACCGGTCGCGGCGATCGTGCCGGCCGCCGCCGCCCGCACGGCCGCCCAGGCCCGCGCCGACGCGGACCGCCTCGCCGCCGTGACCGCCGGCTGGGCCCGCCGGCTCGACGAGGCGCACCGACGCAGCAGCCGGCGGCACTCCGCCGAGCTGCGCGCGGTCACCGCCGCCCTCGCCGAGGCGTGGGCCGAGCTCGACCGCCGCGTCCGGCCGGGCAGCGACCCCGACCTCGCCCGGCTGCGCGCCGCCCACGCCGACCTGCTGGCCGCCGACCCCGCGCCCTGACGGCGGCGATCCCGTGCCCGGACGCGCCGCGACCCGCCGGCGGCGTCAGACGGCGGGGTACGCGTGGGTCTCCGCCGCCTTGACGGCGGCCCAGACCGGCTGCCCCGGAGCCAGCCGGAGCTGGGCGGCGGCGGCCGGGGTGACGTCCGCCGCCACCTCGACCGGCCCGTCGAGCCGCACCCGCAGGTTGTCTCCGTGCCGCTGCACCCCGACCACCGTCGCCGCCCAGGTGTTGCGCGGGCTGCCCTCCGGCCGGGACGGGTACAGGGCCACCGCCGACGGCCGGAACGCGACGAACGCGTCCCCGTCGAGCCGGTCGGCGACGGTGAGGGTCAGCCCGTCGGCGACCCGGACGCGGTGCCCCTCGGCGCGGCCCCGGTGCAGGTTCAGCCCGACCAACCGGGCCACGTAGTCGGTGCGGGGCCGCGCGGTGACCGTCGCGGCGTCCCCCTCCTGCACCACCCGCCCCTCCTCGACGATCACCAACCGGTCGGCCAGCACCAGCGCGTCCAGCGGATCGTGGGTCACCAGCAGCGTGGCCCCCGGGTGCGCGGCGAGGTGCCGGTGCAGCTCGGCCCGGGTGTCCAGTTTGGTGCGCGCGTCGAGCGCGGCGAGCGGCTCGTCCAGCAGCAGCAGCGCCGGCGCGACGGCGAGCGCGCGGGCCAGCGCCACCCGCTGCGCCTGCCCGCCCGAGAGCTGCCGGGGCCGGCGGTGGGCGTGCTCGGCCAGGCCGACCCGGTCCAGCCAGGCGCGGGCAGTCTCCCGGGCGGCGCGCCGGTCGGCGCCGTGCCGCCGCGGCCCGAACGCCACGTTGTCCAGGGCCGTGAGATGCGGGAAGAGCAGGTAGTCCTGGAACACCACGCCGACCGGTCGGCGCTCCGTCGGCGTCCAGGCGCGCCGCGCCGGCCGGTCCAGGTCGACGCCGTCGAGGGTGAGGTGGCCGGCGGTCAGCGGGAGCAGGCCCGCGAGGGCCCGCAGCGCGGTGGTCTTGCCCGCGCCGTTGGGGCCGAGCAGCGCGACGACCTCGCCGGCGGCGAGCCGCAGGGGCACGTCGAGGCGGAATCCGCCCCGGTCCACGACGAGGTGGGCGTCGAGCAGGGGCGCGCTCACGGGCTGGTGATCCAGCGGTCGCGCAGCCCGGCCAGGATGGCCACCGAGACGGTGAGCAGGACGAGGCTGAGCACCACGGCGGCCTGCACGTCCGTCTCCAGCGCCAGGTAGACCGCCAGCGGCATGGTCTGCGTCCGGCCGGGATAGTTGCCCGCGAAGGTGATGGTGGCGCCGAACTCGCCGAGCGCCCGGGCCCAGCACAGCACCGCCCCGGCCGCCAGGCCGGGGGCCACCAGGGGCAGGGTGACGTGGGTGAACGTCGTCCACCGGCCCGCGCCGAGGGTCGCCGCCGCCTCCTCGTACCGGCGGTCCGCGCCGCGCAGCGCGCCCTCGACGGCGATGACGAGGAACGGCATCGCGACGAACGCCTCGGCCAGCACGACGCCGGCGGTGGTGAACGGCAGGGTGATCCCGAAGGTCGCGTCGAGCCAGCCGCCGAGCAGGCCCCGCCGGCCGAAGACCAGCAGCAGCGCCACCCCGCCGACCACGGGCGGCAGCACCAGCGGCACGGTGACGAGGGCGCGTACCAGGCGGCGGCCGGGGAACTCGACGCGGGCCAGCAGCCACGCCAGCGGCACCCCGAGCAGCAGGCAGAGCAGGGTGGCGAGGGTGGCGGTCAGCAGGGACAGCCGCAGCGCGGTGAGCACGCCCGGCTCGGTGAGCCGCTGCGGCAGGGTGGCCCACGGCGTACGGGCCAGCAGCCCGACCAGCGGCAGGACGAGGAACGCCAGGCCGAGCACGGCCGGCAGCAGCAGCGCGACCGGCACCCCGGCGCCCCGCCGTCGCCGCACGCCGTCGGTACGCCTCACGGCGTCTGGAAGCCGGCCTCGGTGAGCACCGTCCGCCCCCGCTCCGAGCGGACGTACGCGACGAAGGCCCGCCCGCCGTCCCGGTTGGGCGCGTCGCGCAGCGCCACGATCGGGTAGTCGTTGACGGCGCGGGCGGACTCGGGGAACTCGACGGCGGTCACGTCGGCCGCGGCGGCCAGCGCGTCCGTGCGGTAGACGAGGGCCGCGTCGACCTCGCCGAGGCGCACCTTCGACAGCGCGCCCCGGACGTCCTGCTCCAGGGTGACCGGGGTGAGGCTGACCGAGGCGGCGTCGAGCGCCGTGCGTGCCGCCGCGCCGCAGGGCACCTGCTCGGCGCAGAGCGCGACGGTCAGCCCGGGGCGGGTCAGGTCGGCCAACCCGGTCACGCCGCGCGGGTTGCCCTTCGGCACGGCGACGACGAGCTGGTTGCGGGCGAAGGTGGCGGGGTCGCCGTCGGCGTTGCCGGCCTCGGTGACCGTGGCCATGTTCCGCGTCGCCGCCGAGGCGAACACGTCGGCCGGCGCGCCCTGGTTGATCTGGGCGGCCAGCGCCGAGCTGCCGGCGAAGTTGAAGACCACGGTGGTGCCCGGGTGGGCCGCCTCGAAGTCCCGGCCGAGCCGGGTGAAGGACTCGGTCAGCGAGGCCGCGGCGAACACCGTCACCGTGCCGCCGACGCCCGTGCCGCCGGCCGGGCCCCCGGCGGCCGAGCCGCCGCCGCAGCCCGCCAGGCCCGCGAGGGCGAGCACCGCCGCCACCGTACGCAGCCAGCGCCGGCCCGGGCGTCCGGGCCGTGGCCGGGGTGTCGCCGTCAAGATGTCTGCCTCCCTCTGCTGGTCGGGGTGGTGGCCCGTTCCACCACCACCGTGGTCGACTTGATCACCGCGACGGCCAGCGAGCCGACCCGCAGGTCCAGCTCGTCGACGGCCTCCCGGCTCATCAGCGAGACGATCCGGAACGGCCCGGCCTGGATGTCGACCTGCGCCATGACCGTGTCCTTGACGACGTTGACCACGATGCCGCGCAGCCGGTTGCGGGCCGACGAGGAGTCCGACCGCTCGTCGGGGTCGGCGGCCTGCCCGCGCGCGAACGCGGCGAGGTCGACCCCGTCGATCACCCGGTGCCCGTGCTCGTCGCGGCCGGCGGCGAGCCGGCCGGCGTCCACCCACCGGCGCACGGTGTCGGCGCTGACCCCGAGCAACTCGGCCGCCTCGCCGATGCGGAACGTCGTCACCGGCCCATCCTAACCATCCGGCAGATGCGATGGGTCAGCCCCCTTTCGCCCTCGCGATTGCCGCCTCCTGAGCGGCTGGCCCTGGCGTTCGCGGGTGGCGACACGCATCGTGCGGTTGGCACGCGGGGAGGCGGCATGCGTCGGGGGTGGACGCCGCCAGGGGAGGGCGGGTGACGTCGACGCACGGCGGGGTCGGCCGGCGGCACGGGCGCCGCCGGCGGGCCGGCGACACGGGCCGTCGCAGCAGGGCGGGTCGGAAAACGGGTGCGTGGCCGGGGGCCGGCCGGCGGCGCGGGCGCGATTCGGCCGGGGTGGCGACACGGGCCGTGCCGGTCGCCTTCCGTACTGTCGCGGCGGTGCGGCATGGACCACAATGGAGGGCTCGCGCGGGCGGCGACCGGGAGGCCGAGTTGGGTCAGGACAAGGAGACCGGCGGCGACTCGCCGGGGCTGCCGGCCGTGGCGGCGGCGTCCGGTGGCGTGTCGCGGTCCCGGCAGGTGCGCCTGGCGGCGCTGCTGCTCCTGCTGGTGGTGGTCGCGGTCGCCGCGGTGCGGGTGATCGTCGCCAGCGGCCCGCCCACCTGGGACGAGCTGCGCGAGCGGGCCGGGCTGACCAACCGCGACAGGCTGCTCATCGGGGTGAAGGACGACCAGCCCGGGGTGGCGCAGAAACTGGAGAACGGCGCGTTCGAGGGCTTCGACATCGACATCGCCTACATGATCGCCGAGGACCTGGGCTTCGACGCGCCGGAGGTGACGCTGCTGCCGATCGAGAGCGAGGACCGGGCCCGACGGCAGGCCCGCGACACCGACGGCAGCTTCGTCACGGTCGACCTGGTCATCGCCTCCTACAGCATCACCGAGGAGCGCCGGGACCAGGGCGTGGTCTTCTCCTTCCCGTATCTGGAGACCGAGCAGTCGGTGCTGACGCGGGCGTCCGACCGCCGGCAGGTCGCCAGCCTGCGGGACCTCGACAAGGCGAAGGTCTGCACGCTGGGGACGTCCACGTCGGAGCAGCGCCTGCGCGAGGCGGGCGCGAACCCGATCGGTCGCAACCGGATCAGCCAGTGCGTCCAGGCGCTCTACGACGGCGAGGTCGACGCCGTCACCACCGACGCGGCGATCCTGGCCGGCTTCGTGGGCCCGCGTCCGCCCGGCGAGCTGCCGCCGGCGACGAAACTGCTGCGGCGTACGGAGTTGCGGCACTGGGACATCGGCGCGGACGCGGCGGAGAAGTGGGGGGTGAACACGGGGCCCAACCCGGCGATGCGGGACCTCGTCAACCTCTCCCTCTACCAGTCCGCGAAGGGCCCGGACGGCGACCGGTGGAAGGCGGCGTTCGACCGCTATCTGGCCTCGGAGCAGCAGCACAGCAACCCGCAGCAGGTGGCGGTCGGCCGGCAGCCGGAGCCCGAGGAGAAGGTGGAGGTGCGGCAGTGGCCGTGGGAGAGATGGGCGCTGCCGTCTCCGAGCCGGCCGCCGTCGGGCGTCCGGACCGCCGCCCGGGCACGAAGCAGGCGCAACAGGCGCAGCAGTGGCTGCTGACGCTGCTGCCCGCGTTCCCGGTGCTGCTGCTCGTGCTGCGGCTGTGGCGGCTCAGCCGGCAGGACATGCCGACGATGCTGCTGCTGGTGCAGTACGTCAGCCCGCTCGGGCTGCTCAGCGCCCTGCTGATCGCGCTGGTGTGGGCGTTCCCGCTCGTCGTGCTGGTGCTGGCCGCCCTCGGCCGGCTGCTCCAGGTCAGCGCGCCTGACCGGTTCGACCCCGAACGCTCGCTGCTCGCCTACGGCACCGTGCGTACCCCCGGTTGGGTCCTGGTGGCGGCGATCGCGCTGGCGGCCCTCACCTGGCAGTTGCGGTTCCTGCCGCTGCTGCTGATGCTCGCCCTCTGGCTGCTGGCGCTGCGGACCCGGCTGCGCCACCCGGACCGGCCCCGCCGGCTCCTGGTCACCGGCCTGGTGCTGCCCGTCGTCGCGGGGGCCGCGAGCTACGCCTGCCTGGCGCCGGCCGTCGTGGCCGCCGGCCGGCAGGGGGAGCTGGCCACGGCCCTGCTGCTGGTCGTGCCGCCGCTGGGGGCGGCGGTGCTCACCGGCCCGGTGCCGCGCCCGGTCGCCCCGGCGCTGACCCGCACCCTGGCGTACGCGGTGGCGGCGGTGGTGCCGCTGGTGATGGGGGTGGTCTTTCTCCGGGTCCCGCTACTGCCCGCCGTCGCCGTGGAGGTCGGCGCCGAGTCGGGCCCGGCCCGGGAGGTGGTACGCGGCCAGGCGGTCACCGTCACCGACCGGATGACGATCGTGCTCGACGGGCGGGGCGAGGTGCGCTTCCTGCCCAACGACCTGGTACGCGGCCAGCGGCTCTGCCCCGACCCCGGGCGGATCCCGGTCAGCCGGGTCGACGTGTACGGCTGGCACGTGGAGGAGACGGCGCTGGACTGGATGATCCCCCGGCAGCCGGTGGGCCGGCCGGACCCGCGCTGCCTCGGCCGCCTGCCGGCCCCCGGTCCCGCCGCCCCGCCCACGCCGCCCTCCCCGGGCCCCCGCTGACGGAGTCGACCAATGCGGGCCGCGCGTCCGCGCTGCGGTGGCGACGCAGCGTGACGCGACGCCACCGCAGGCGGCGAACCAGGGAAGAGGTGGCGGCGGCGGTCAGCCCCGCCGGGCGGTGCGGCCCTTGAGGCGGCGGCCCAGCTCGCGGGCGATCTCCCGGTCGGCGTCCCGCGCGGCCAGCGCCTGCCGCTTGTCGTACGACTTCCGGCCCTTGGCCAGGGCGAGTTCGACCTTCGCCCAGCCGCCCGCGAAGTACATCGACAGCGGCACCAGGGTCAGCCCGCCCTCGCGGGTCTTCTCCAGGATCCGGGCGATCTCCACCCGACGCAGCAGCAGCTTGCGGGTCCGTCGGGGCGCGTGGTTGGTCCAGCTGCCGAAGCCGTACTCGGCGATGTGCAGGCCGTGCAGCATGAGCTCGCCGTCGTGTTCCTGGGCGAACGCGTCGACCAGCGACGCCCGGCCCTCGCGCAGCGACTTGACCTCCGTGCCGGCCAGCACGATGCCCGCCTCGTAGGTCTTCAGGATCGTGTAGTCGTGCCGCGCCTTCTTGTTCGAGGCGATCAGCGTGCGCTCGGTCTGCCGGCCCGCGTTCACCCGGTGGAGGATATCCGCCCGGCGCCCCGGGTGACGGGCCTGGTCGCCGTGTTCAGAGCTGGCGGGCCTCCCCGGCCAGGCCGGCGAGCAGGCGGGCGACCGTGGGCGGGTGGTGCCGCCCGGCGGCGGTGGCCGCGTACACCCGGCGGGCCGGGGCGTCGTCGGCGTGCAGGCGCAGCAGGGCCAGGTCGGCCGGGGCGGCCGGGACCGCCAGCGCCGGCACCAGCGCGACCCCGAGACCGGCCGCCACGCAACCCAGCTTGCCGGTCCAGTCGGCGGCGACGATGTCCACCCGGGGCCGGAAGCCGGGCGGCATGGTGGCGCGCATCAACGGGTCCTCGCCGTTGGGCGACCCGGCGACGAACGGGTCGTCGGCCAGCTCCGCCAGGCGCACCGTGCGGCGCCGGGCCAGCCGGTGCTGCCGGGCGACCGCCACCAGCAGGCGCTCGTCGAGCAGGTGGTGCAGGTCGAAGCGCCCGGGGTCCAGCGGGCGGTCGGGCGGCGCGCTCACCACGGCGACGTCGGCGTCGCCGGCGAGCAGCCGCTCCAGCAGGTCCGGCGTCCGCCCCTCCACCACCGACAGGGCCACCCGCGGGTGCGCGTCCCGGAACCCGGCCAGCGCGCGCGGCACGAGGGCCGCCATCGCGGTCGGGAACGCGCCCACCCGCAGCCGGCCGCCGCCCAGCCCGCGCAGCGCGTCGAGGTCCCGGTGCGCGGTGGCCAGCCGCTCCAGCACCGCGTCGGCGTGCGGCAGCAGGCACCGCCCCGGCTCGGTCAGCGCGACGCCGCGCGGAAGGCGGTCGAACAGCACCACCCCGAGGTCGGCCTCCAGCGCGGCGACCTGCCGGGAGACCGCCGACTGCGTGTAGCGCAGCTCGCGGGCGGCGGCCGTGATCGAGCCGTGCCGGGCCACCGTCCGGAACACCTCCAGGGCCAGCGGTTGCATCCCGCGAGCGTACGCCGACCCATGCGCGTCTCGCATGGCGGCTATCGGAAAGATTCGTTGGTCGCATGGCGGCGCGCTGCCTACGGTTTCCGCATGACGAAGATCGCCGTACTCGGCACCGGGCGGATGGGGGCGTCGATCGCCCTGCGCCTGCTCGACGCCGGACACCAGGTGACGGTGTGGAACCGCACCGCCGCCCGCGCCGCCCCGCTCGGGCAGGCCGGCGCGGACGTGGCCCGGACGCCGGCCGGGGCCGCCCGCGACGCCGAGGTCGCCATCACGATGCTCACCGACGCCGCCGCCGCCGAGGCGGTGCTGTTCGGGCCGGACGGGGCCGCCCCGGCCCTCCCACCGGGCGCCTGCCTCGTCGAGATGTCCACCATCGGCCCGGCCGCCGTCCACGCTCTGGCGGCGCGGCTGCCCGCCACCGTCGACCTCGTCGACGCCCCGGTGGGCGGGAGCGTGGCCGCCGCCCGCGCCGGCCGGCTGCGGGTGCTCGCCGGCGGCACCGACGCCGCCGTCGCCCGGGTTACCCCCGTCCTGGCGGCGCTCGGCGCCGTACGCCACTGCGGCGGCACCGGCAGCGGGGCCGCGCTGAAGCTCGTGCTCAACACCGCGCTGCTCGTGGCCCTCGGCGGGCTGGCCGACACCCTCGCGGTCGCCCGCGCCGTCGGCGTCGACCCGGCCGCCGCCCTCGACGCGCTGGCCGGCGGTCCGCTCGGCGGCGTGCTCGGGCGGGCCGCCGCCCGCGACGCCGACTTCCCGGTCGCCCTCGCCGGCAAGGACCTCGACCTGGCCCGCGCCGCGCTCGGCGCCACGGCCGCCCCGCTGGTCCGGGCGACCCGCACCGTGCTCGACGCCGCCCCCGACCCCACCACCGACATCGCCACCCTCGTCAGCCTGGAGCGCTCGTGAACCTCACCCTCGACAACCCGCCGGCCGTCGCCGCGCCGTTCGGCGACCGGTTCGCCCACGTGGCCCGCCTCGACCTGCCCGGCGGCGCCCTGCTGGTGCTCGCCGGCCAGGTCGCCGTCGACGACGCCGGTCGCCTGGTCGGGCCGGGCGACATCGTCGCGCAGTCCGAACGGATCTTCGAGATCGTCGGCGGCGTGCTGTCGGCCCACGGCGCGGGACTGGCGGACGTGCTGCACATCCGGACGTTCATGACCGACCTCGGCGACCTGCCCGGGTACGCCTCGGTCCGGCGCCGGCTCTTCACCGCCACGCCCCCGCCCGCCAGCACGACGGTGGAGGTGAACCGCCTCTTCCTGCCGGGCGCGCTGATCGAGGTGGAGATAACGGCCGCCGTCACCGGTCCGGGCGCCGCGGCCTGATCCATGCCGGCCCGGTCACATCCGGCGGTGGCCGGGCCGGCGGGCGTGGTCGCGGTCACCCCGGGTCGACCGTAGGGGCGGGACGTCGCCGGACCGGCCGGGCGGCGGCGCGGGCCGCCCCGCGACACGCCGTTAGCACGCTCGTTCGACACGCCGACCACGTGGAGACATCGCGCGATCGCAGCCAGTAGTCTCGGGCGGTCCTCGCCGGTCGGACGCGTCACGGCCACCCCGCCCGGCGGGGGCATCCGGTCAGCCCCGCCGCCCGAGGAGCGTCCGTGGAGTCGATGACCCGCCAGCGCCAGCCGTCCGGGGAGGACGACCACCCCGACGACGCCTCCGCCACCGCGCTGCTGCCGGAGCTGGAGGACGCGGACTGGATGCACCACGCGCGGGAGTTCGCCCACACCAGCTTCGGGGCGGTCGCCCGCCGACTGCCCCGGCTGGTCCGGGAGGCGGTCGCGCTGGCCTGGGCCACCAGCCGCCGGGACACCGTCGCCTCGATCGGCCTGAACGTCGCCGCCGGGGTGATGACCACCTTCGGGCTGCTCGCCACGACCAGCGTCCTGCGCGAGCTGTTCACCGCCGGGCCCACCCCGGACCGCGTCCGCGCCGCGCTGCCGGCGCTGACCCTGGCGGCGGCGGCCGTGGCGGCCCGTGGCGGGCTGACGATCGCGGCCGGCTGGGCGCAGGCCCGGCTGACCCCCCAGATCAACTACGAGGTCGAGCTGCGGCTCTTCGAGGCCACCACGGCGGTCGACCTGGCCGCGTTCGACGACGCCGGGTTCGCCGAGGAGATGGACCGGGCCCGGGACCGGGGCATGGGCGAGGCGGCCTACATCGTCGACCACACCGTCAACCTGGTCACCGGGGTGGTGGGGATGCTCGCCACCGCGGTGGCGGTGACGGTGATCCAGCCGGTGCTGCTGCCCTGCCTGCTGCTCGCGGCGGTGCCGCAGGCGGCCACCGCCGTCCGGATCGCCCGCCGGCAGTATCTGGCCATGCTGGCCAGGATCACCCGGCAGCGGCGGATGCGGATGCTGGCCCAACTGATGGCCAACCGGCACACGGCCGCCGAGGTCCGGTCCTACCAGATGCGCGACTTCCTGCTCGCCGAGTACCGCGCCATGATGACCGTCGAGACCCGCGCCCACCTGCGGCTCGTCCGCGCGCAGACCACCACCCGGGTGGCCGGCGCGACCGCCGCCGGCCTCGCCGCCTTCGGCGTCTACGCGGTCCTCGCCGCGCTGCTGCTGAACGGCATGGTCGCGCTCGCCGCCGCCGCGACCGCCCTGTTCGCCCTCCAGTCCGCCCGCACGAGCCTCAACGTCGCGGTCCTCGCCACGAACTCGCTCTACGAGGACGCCCTCTACTACCAGGACTACCGCGACTTCCTCGACCGGGCCGGGGCGCGGGTCCCGGCCGGCGGCGGGCGGGCGGTGGACGGGTTCGACGCGGTCGAGCTGGACCGCGTCAGCCTGCGCTACCCGGACACCGAGCGGCCGGCCGTCGACGAGGTCAGCCTCACCGTGCGGCGCGGCCAGGTGGTCGCCCTGGTCGGGGAGAACGGCTCCGGCAAGACGACCCTGGCCAAGCTCATCGCCGGGCTCTACCGGCCGACCGGCGGCGCGGTCCGCTGGGACGGGGTCGACGCCCGCGAGCTGGATCCGCGGGCCACGGGCGGACACGTGGCGGTGATGACGCAGGACTGGTGGAGGTTCCCGTTCACCGCCCGGCAGAACATCCGCATCGGGCGGCACGACCGGGCGCCCGAGCGGCCGGGGCCCAGCGTGCACGACGCCGCGCGGGCGGCGGCCGCGCACGACATGATCGCGGGCCTGCCCTTCGGGTACGACACCCTGCTCGACCGCGAGTTCAAAGACGGCCAGGACCTCTCCGGCGGGCAGTGGCAGCGGCTCGTCGCCGCCCGGGGCCTCTACCGGCACGCCGCCCTGTTGATCTGCGACGAGCCGTCGGCCGCCCTGGACGCGCGGGCCGAACACGCGCTCTTCCAGCACCTGCGTCGCCGTCCCGACCGGGCCGTCGTGCTGATCACCCACCGGCTGGCCAACGTCCGGCACGCCGACCAGATCTTCGTGATGGCGCAGGGCCGGCTCGTCCAGCAGGGCACCCACGACGAGTTGATGTCGGCCGACGGCCTCTACCGGGAGCTGTTCGACCTGCAGGCCAGCGGCTACCTCGCCCGTTCCCCGGCGACCGACGACGGCCTGCCCCGCTGACCGACCGCCCCGCGCTGACCGACCGCCCCGCGGGTGGCCGGGCGGTCCGCTGGCCGGCGGCCCGACGTCGGCGGCGAGGCGCGCCGGAGACCGACCGGCGGCCCGGGTGGCTCCGGTGTTGACTTCCAGCGCACTCGAATTCCTAACGTGGCCCGGACGCCCGGCGGACCCACGCCGGGCGCGGCGACACGAGGAGCACGAGCATGCGTTACCGCGTCCTGGGCGGCACCGGCATCGAGGTGAGCGTCCACGCCCTCGGCACGATGATGTTCGGCGCGGTCGGCAACCCCGACCACGACGACTGCGTCCGGATCATCCACGCCGCCCTCGACCGCGGCGTCAACCTGGTCGACACCGCCGACATGTACTCGGCCGGCGAGAGCGAACGCATTGTCGGCCGGGCGCTGCGGGGCCGCCGGGACGACGTCGTGCTCGCCACCAAGGTGCACTTCCCGATGGGGGAGGGGCGCAACCGGGGCGGCAACTCCCGACGCTGGATCCTGCGGGCCGTCGAGGACAGCCTCCGCCGGCTCGACACCGACTGGATCGACCTCTACCAGGTGCACCGCCCCGACCACACCACCGACATCGAGGAGACCCTCGGCGTCCTGAGCGACCTCGTCCGGGCCGGCACGATCCGGGCGTTCGGCTGCTCCACCTTCCCGGCCGAGGAGATCGTCGAGGCGCAGCACGTCGCCGAGCGGCGCGGCCTCGGCCGGTTCCGCACCGAGCAGCCGCCGTACTCGATCCTGGCCCGGGGCATCGAGGCCGACGTGCTGCCGGTCTGCCAGCGGTACGGCATGGGGGTGCTCGTCTGGAGCCCGCTCGCCTCGGGCTTCCTGTCCGGCCGCTACCGCCACGGCCGTCCCGTCGACCTGGCCGCCGGGCGACCCGCGCTCACCCCGGCCCGGTTCGACCCGTCGATCCCCGGCAACGCCGCCAAGTACCAGGCGGTCGAGCGGCTGGTCGAGCTGGCCGGGGAGGTCGGCTGCTCGCTGCCGGAGCTGGCCGTGGCGTTCACCGTGGCCCACCCCGCGGTCACCTCGACGATCCTCGGGCCGCGGACGATGGAGCAGCTCGACGGCCTGCTGGCCGGCGCCGCGCTGACCCTCGACGACGCCGCGCTCGACCGGATCGACGAGATCGTCCCACCCGGCACCGACCTGTATGCCCCGGACGGCGTCTGGCGCCCGCCGGCGCTCACCGACCCGGCCCGCCGTCGCCGCCCGACCGCCGACCGGCCCGCCGCCTGACCGCCCAATCGCCTGGCGCGGATCATGCTCGGGGAGGCAGACTTCGGGGGTGGATCATCGGGCGATGGTGGGGCTGAGCAAGCGGATGTCCCTGGCGTTGCGGCACCAGCCCGCCCGGTTCGGCCTCGTGCCCGACGGGGCCGGCTGGGTGCCGGTCGACGACCTGCTCACCGCGCTGCGGGT
Source organism: Micromonospora sp. NPDC002717 (assembly GCF_040295705.1). Classification (NCBI taxonomy): domain Bacteria; kingdom Bacillati; phylum Actinomycetota; class Actinomycetes; order Micromonosporales; family Micromonosporaceae; genus Micromonospora; species Micromonospora sp. NPDC002717. The sequence goes on from NZ_JBEOVW010000010.1 coordinate 46,207, forward strand.
CGACCGCGTCGACCTCGACGCCGTCGTCGCCGGCAACGACAAGCAGCGTTTCGCCGTCGAACGCGGCGCCGACGGTGTCGAGCGGATCCGGGCCAACCAGGGGCACTCCATCCCGGTCGACCTGGGGCTCACGCCGTGCCCGCCGCCGGCGCGGCTCTACCACGGCACCAGCAGCGTCGCCCTCGACTCCATCCGGGCGTCCGGCCTGCACCGGGGCGGCCGGCACCACGTCCACCTGTCACCGGACGTGGCGACCGCCCGGCAGGTGGGCGCCCGCCGGCGGGGAGCCGTGGTGATCCTGACGGTGGACGCGGCGGGGATGGCCCGCGACGGGCACGCCTTCTACCGCAGCGCCAACGGGGTCTGGCTCACCGACGCGGTCCCCGCCCGCTACCTCGCGGTCTGACCGGCCACGCCCCGAGCCCGACCGGACCGGCGCCGGACGGTACGGGCCCGGTCAGGCCGCGCGTCGTGCCGGCCCGGATCAGGTAACGCGGTGCCGGCCCGGGGGCAGGCCGCGCGGTGCCGGCCCGGGTCAGGCCGCCCGCTGCGCGAGGAAGTCGGCGAGCACCCGGGTGTGGGTGGAGAAGGCCAGCTCCGTCGGCTCGGTGAGCACCAGCCACTCGGTGGCCTCCTCGGTGGGTGCCGAGGGCGGCAGCGCCTCGGCCCGCTGCTCGGGCAGCTCCCCGAAGACCATCATGGTGCCGCCGGCCGGGGCGCTGTGCACCGCGAAGATGCGGGCGTCGGCGGCGTCGGCGCGTAGGCCGGTCTCCTCCCACAGCTCCCGGACCAGGGCCTCCTGCCACTCCTCGCCGTACTCGATGAAGCCGCCCGGCAGCGCGAGCAGGCCGCGCGCCGGCTCGATGTCCCGGCGGACGACGACCACGCCGAGGCCCGCGTCCGTGCGGACCGGCAGCACCGCCACCGCGACGGGCAGCGGGTTGCGCCAGACGGTCTCGCCGCAGGCCCCGCAGACCCGCGGCCACCCGGTCGCCGCCGGGTAGGCCACGCCGCAGAAGGAGCAGTGGGAGTACGCGGCGGCCGTCATGCCGAAGCACGTTACCCGCCCCGCTCCGGAGCCGCCCGGCAGCGGTCCCGCGGTCAGGGAGCGCCCGTGCGGAGGGCGTCGCGGGCGTCCATCAGGGCGAAGCCGAGCAGGTTCGCGCCCTGCCATGCCTGCGGATCCTCCGCGCGCGGATCGTCGGCGGCCAGCCCGATGCCCCAGACGCGGTCCACCGGGCTGGCCTCCACGAGCACCCGCTCGCCGGTGGCCAGCAGGAACGCCCGCAGGTCGTCGTGCTGGCCGAACTTGGCGACGCTGCCCGCCACCACGATGTCGTAGCGCCGGGCCGCCCAGGTCGCCTCGTCGAAACCGCGCACGCGGCGGCCGAGCGACTTGGCGCGGTGCGGGTGCCCGGCCGCCAGGACCTGGGCAGCGACGTCCGCGTCGCCGAACAGCACCGCCTTGTGCCACATCATCCAGTGCTCGGCGGTGGCATACGTCCGGCCGCCGTCGCGGAACGGCGCGGGCCACCACTGGCTCAGGCAGCCAGGCCCGACGCTGCCGTCGCGGCGCGGCCGGTGGCCCCAGAAGTGCAGGTAGCGGACCCTCTCGCCGGCCTGCGTGGCGGCGACGAGGGCGGCGACGGATCGCGGCGACATGTCGGAGAGTCTGCCCGACGGCTCCGACAGAACGCCGCACGTCTCTCCGGCGGCGGCGTCCTCAGCGGTCGCCGCCGTCGTCGGGCGCGTCGCTGGGGCGCCCGCGTAGCCGCCGTTCGCGCATGCCTCGGGCGAGCTCGGTCGCGAGGGCCTGCAGGGGCGGCGTCCAGAACCGACGGAAGTGGTCGAGCCACTGGTCGACCTCCCGCAGGGGCCGGGGGTCGACGGCGTAGAGCCGTCGGGTCCCCTCCGCGCGCACGGTGGCGAAGCCGTTGTCCCGCAACACCTTGAGGTGCTGCGAGACGGCGGGCTGGGAGATCCCGAACTCGCGCCGGATCACGTCGCACAGCCCACCGGCGGTCATCTCACCGTCGGTGAGCAGTTCGAGGATGCGGCGCCGCACCGGGTCGCCGAGCACATCGAAGGCGTGCACCGGTCATTTATATCAACTTCAACTTAATTAGGCGATACCTGATGTACGCGGGTCGGTGTCGGAGACACGACGCCAGGTCGTACGCCCGTGCCGCCCTGACCGCGACCGACCGCGACACCCCGCGCCGGCGGTCGTCGCCCCTGGCGTCGCCGGCCCCCGGCGACGATGTCGGACCCGTGGTCCATGATCCTCGTCGTGACGGCGACGCCGGGTCCATCCGGCGTCGGCGTGGTCACGGCGGCGCCGCGCGGCGGCGGACGGGAGGTTCGGACAGTGGCGGACGCGGAACTGGCCGCGTGGAGACGGCGCAGCACCGTGCGGGTGGTGCCGCCCGCACGGCCCCGCAAGCTGGCCAAGGTGCCCTTCGTGGAGCTGGCCGACGGGCGGTTGCAGGGCGTGGTGTCCAGCGGGTCGGACGTCGAGCGGGTCTACGTGTCCTCGATCGCGGCCGGCACCCACGCCTACCACTGCAGCACCAACAACAACCGCCCCTGCGGCGGGCTGCGCGGTGTCCTGTGCAAGCACCTGCACGCCCTCGTGGACGAGGCCGTCCTCCAATACGGCGTCGACCGGGTCGCCCGCTACCTGCGGGTCGAGGCCGGCGACGGGGCGAGCACCGGCGGGGACCTGATCGCCGCCCTGGACGAGCGGCACGAGCCGACCCCCGCCGCGGTCGTGTTCAGCCGCTTCCTGCGCCACCTGTCCTATCTGGAACTTCCCGGCAGCACGGCGCCCCTGCCCGAGCTGCACTGGTTCCCGGCCACCGGGGCGGGCCGCTGATGCTCGGCACGCAGCTCGCCGTCCTGCGCGACGGCGCACCGACCGGTCTGACCGACGCCCTCGACCTCGTCGCCGGCCTCGACGACGCCCTGGTCCGCGGGTTCGCCCGGGTCAACGAGGAGGACGCGGCGGCGCTGGCCGCGCTGGCCGGAGCGCTCGCCCCCACGCCGCTCGGTGACCTGGTGGCCGAGGCGGTCGGCAAGGTGACCGCCGGTTCGGTGACCGAGGAGCATCTCGTCGCCCTCGCCGGTGCCCGGTGCGCGCTGCTCGGCGCGGCCCACGACGCGCTGCTCGGGCAGCTCGACACCGCCCTGGGCCGGGCGCGCGCCCCCTGGGCGCCGGGCCCGCCCGGGCCCGCGGCGGACGCGCCGCCGCCGCTCGCCGGCGTCCGCGCGTGGCTGCACGAGCTGGCGCTCGCGGGGTGGGGCGGCGTCGACCACGAACTCGTCGCCGCGGCCGCGACGCCGATCGAGGCCGCGCTCGCCGAGCCGGGCCTGCGTCGGCTGGCGGTGCTGCTCGACGGCCTGGCCGCCGAGCTGCGGGCCTGCGCGCCGGTCGCCACGATGGCGCATCCGCCGGTCCGGCGCTGGGCCGACCTGTGGGCGCGGGGCCTGCTGCTCGCCCAGGACGCGGCGGCCGTGACCGCCCCGCCGGCCGTCGAGGAGGTCTCCGGGCGGCTCCTGGTGCTCGGTGTCGACGTGCACGAGCACGACACCGCCGTGCAGGCCCAGGTGCACGGGATCCTCGAACCGGCCGACGGTGCGGCGCCCCGCCTGGTCCGCGCCACCGTCGGGGCGGTCAAGGTGGAGACGATCGTCGGGCCGGCGCTGTGGCGCCTGCTGGACGCCCACCCCGTGCTGTTGGCCGCGCTGGCCGAACGGCGGGGCCTGACGGTCAGCGGCCTTGCGCTGCGCGGCGCGGATCTGATCTGGCGTGACGACCGGGCGCGACTCGGCGAGGCAGCCGACCCGTTCGCCACCGCGCGGGTCCTGCTGCCGGCGGCGGTCGCGGCGGCGCCGGCGCCGCTGGACCGGCACCCGGTCGGGATCGCCGAGCCCGTCCTGCTCGAGGGCTACACCGTCCGCGACGACGACGGCGCGCTCACCGTCGAGCTCGACGGCCACCCGCTCGCCGTCGCGGTCGACCGGCTGCCCTCCTGCGGCCCGCTCACGCCCGACCTGATCGCGGCCTCGTCGGCGTGTCTCGGCCTGGTGCGGTGGGACGACGGCCGGTGGCTGCTCCAGCCGCTGGCGGTGCAGGCCACCGTCAAGCGCAAGCCGGTCGGCGCGCACACCGGCGACTGGGCGTGCGGAGTCACCGACCCGAAGGCCGCCAAGGCCGACGCCAAGGCGGGCGACGCCGTGGCGGTGCTGCGCGAGCGCGCGGGACGGTTGCTGCGCCGATGACCGACTCCCTCGCCCCCGCGGGCCACGCCGACGCCAACCGACGCCAGGTGCTCTACTGGCGCCTGCTCGCCCGGCTCTTCGACCCCGACGAGCAGCCCGCCCTGGAGTCGGCCAGCATGGCGGTCGTCGACGACCTCGGCCTGCCGGCCGCCCTGCTGGACCCGGCGGTGTCGGTGGACACCGTCGTCCAGCGCTTCCCGGCCCTCGCCGCCGAGCTGCGCGGCCTGCTCCGATCCGGGCAGGACGCGGGCGCGGGCCCACCGCCGGACGGCGGGCCCACCCCGCCCGGCCCCGCCGCCACGACGGACGCCGGGGCCGGCGCCGACACCGGATCGAGCGCCACGACGGGCACCGGGCCGGGCGTCGACCCCGGGTCCGGCGCCGACACCGGGTCGGGCGCCGACACCGGGTCGGGCGGTGCGGAATCGGGCGGCGACGGGCCGGCGGCCGGGCCGGGCGCCGCGGAGGTACGCCGCGCCGCGCTGGTGTCGAAGCTGCTGCTCAACGTGTTCGCCACCGGCCACGGGGCGGTCGACGCCGGCCAACTGGCCCGGTGGCAGTCCGACGCGGGCTGGTTCGAGCAGGCGCTCGGCCTGGAGCCCGGGGAGCTGCGCCGGCAGGGCGGCACCGACGCCCTCGGCGGGGTGCTCGCCGGCCTGGAGGGCGACCTGGTCCGCCGGATGCACCTGCGGGAGGTGCTGGCCGACCCGGCGCTGGCCAGCCGGCTGACGCCGAGCATGTCGCTGATCGAGCAACTGCTGCGGGACAAGGCCAACCTCTCCGGCGTGGCCCTGGCCAACGCCAAGGCGCTCATCCGCCGCTTCGTCGACGAGGTCGCGGAGGTGCTGCGTACCCAGGTCGCGCAGACCAGCGTCGGCGTCGTCGACCGGTCCGTGCCGCCGAAGCGCGTGTACCGCAACCTCGACCTCGAACGCACCATCTGGCAGAACCTGACCAACTGGAGCCCGGAGGACGAGCGCCTCTACGTCGACCGGCTCTACTACCGGCAGACGGCCCGCCGGGTCACGCCGGCCCGGCTGATCGTGGTGGTGGACCAGTCGGGCTCCATGGTCGACTCGATGGTCAACTGCACCATCCTCGCGTCGATCTTCGCCGGGCTGCCCAAGGTGGACGTGCACCTGATCGCGTACGACACGCGGGCGCTGGACCTGACGCCGTGGGTGCACGACCCGTTCGAGGTGCTGCTGCGTACCAACCTGGGCGGCGGCAACGACGGCCCGGTCGCGATGGCGATGGCCCGCCCCAAGATCGTCGAGCCGAAGAACACGGTCATGGTGTGGATCTCGGACTTCTACGAGTTCGGCCGCTCCCAGCCGCTGTTCGACGGCATCGAGGCGGTGCACCGCTCCGGGGTGCGGTTCATCCCGGTCGGCTCGGTCAACAGCTCGGGCCAGCAGAGCGTCAACCCCTGGTTCCGGCAACGCTTCAAGGACCTGGGCACGCCGGTGATCTCCGGCCACATCCGCAAACTCGTCTTCGAGCTCAAGAGCTTCCTCACCTAGGAGAACGAACCCCTCATGTCCGAGATGCTGCGTGCCCCCGCCGAGGTCAAGTACGCCGAGGAACTCGACTACCTGGAGTCGGTCGACACCGACCCGAAGCCGTTCTCGTGGCGGCTGAGCCCGCGGATGGTGCGACTGTTCGTCCTCGGCTCGGAGCGGGCCGACGGGCTCGACCGGGAGATCCCGCAGAAGTGGTTCGGTGACCGTACGTTCGTCGAACGGAGCATCGTGACCCTGGCGTCGGACCGGGGCCTGCTGCTGATCGGCGACCCGGGCACCGGCAAGAGCTGGCTCGCCGAGCTGCTGGCCGCCGCGGTCTGCCGCAACTCGACGCTGGTCGTGCAGGGCACCGCCGGCACCACCGAGGACCACATCAAGTACTCGTGGAACGTGTCGATGGTGATCGCCAGGGGACAGTCCCGGGAGTCCATGATCCCGTCGCCGATCATGACGGCGATGGAGCAGGGCGTGGTCGGCCGGTTCGAGGAGTTGACCCGCTCCACCAGCGACGTGCAGGACGCGCTGATCTCGATCCTGTCGGAGAAGTACGTCTCCATCCCGGAGCTGGACCACGACAACATCGTCTTCGCCAAGCCCGGCTTCTCGATCATCGCCACCGCGAACAGCCGGGACCGGGGCGTGAACGACCTCTCGTCCGCGCTCAAGCGGCGGTTCAACTTCGTCCGGATCCCCGTGGTGACCAACAAACGCAGCGAGGCGGAGATCGTCCGCTTCCGCACCGAGGAGCTGCTGCGCCGGCACCAGATCACGCTCGACGTGCCGCCCACCCTGCTGGACATCCTGTTGCAGAGCTTCGCCGACCTGCGTGCCGCCGCCTCCTCGGCGACCAGCGACGACGAGAAGCTGGAGTCGGCGCTGTCCACCGCCGAGCAGATCGGCGTCCTGGAGGACGCCATCCTGCACAGCCAGTTCTTCGGCGACCGCACCCTGCGCGCCGCGACGCTGGCCGGGTCGCTGGTCGGCTCCCTGGCCCGGCGCAGCCCGGAGGACCTCGCGATCCTCAACAAGTACCTGCACGGGGTGGTGGAACCGCGCGCCAAGCAGGACGGCGGCCCCTGGGAGGGCTTCCTCGACGGCGGCCGCCAGGCCATCGCCTCCCTGTCGTGACCGCGCCCACCGAGGCCGGGCCGTTCGGCGAGCTGCGCCAGCAGCTCGCCGCCGCCGCCACCGCCTTCGCCGACAGTCCGGGCGCCGTCGCCGACATCCTCGCCGGCATGGTCGACGACGTCGACCGCGCCCTCGGCGAGGAACTGGAGATCTTCCCCGTCTGCCACCACTCGCCGGCGTCCGCGCTGGCCATGGTCCGGCGGCTGCGTGTCAAGCAGCCGAAGGTGATCTACCTGGAGCTTTGCGAGGACCTCCAGCCGCTGCTGGGCGAGCTGCGCAACTGCCGCCTCCCGGTGGCGGTGCAGGCGTTCGCCTCGGAGCTGGAGGGCTTCCCGGCCGACTGGGGGCCGCTCAGCGTGGTCGCGCCGATCACCGAGGCCAGCGCCGAATACCAGGCCATCGCGTACGCGCTGGAGACGCCCGGGGTCGAGCTGGTCCTGGTGGACCGCTCCACCGACCACGTCTTCCAGTGGCTGCCCCGCCCTCCCGGCACGGCCGACGAGGCCCCGGTCGGCGGGGACGTCGAGCCGACCGCGCCGGCGGAGGAGGAGGCGGCCCTGCACGGGGACGCCGTCGGGGTCGAGATCGGGGACCTGCGGCCCCGCTTCGCGGAACTCGAGGCGTACCTGCTGCACCACGGCAAGGTGCGGCACTGGTCGGAGTGGTGGGACCAGTACGTCGAGCAGCCGCTCGCCGACGCCGACCACGACACCTACCGGCAGGTGATGGTGCTGATCGGCAGCCTGTTCCGGCGGCTGCGCCCGGCCGGGGCGGACCGGCGTGACCGCGACGAGGACCGGGAACGCTACATGTGGACCCGGATCCGGGAGCATCTGGCCAGTTCGGGTGCGGATCCGGCGGAGTGTCTCCACGTCTGCGGGGCGTTCCACGCCGCCAGCCGGGTCGAGCAGTTCGGGCTGCGCGCCGACGCCCCGTTCGAGATCACCCCGCGCACCGGCACCCGGTGGCACTACGGCCTGATCCCCTCCAGCCACTCCGCCATCGAGGCGCAGTTCGGGCTCGCGGCCGGTTCGGTGTCGATCGCCGCGGCGACCTGGACCAAGGCGGTCGCCCGGTCCGGGCTGTCGCCGTTCCAACTCGAGGGGCAGCGCGGCACCCGCACCCGCGCCGGGCGCCGCCGCGCCGCACCGGCCCCCGTGCCCGCGGCCCCGGTCGCCGACCGGCTCTCCGGCTACCTCGGGCGGCCACCGGCGGTGCAGGGCCTCGACGAGGCGGAGCTGCGGGGCTGGTGCGTCGACATCGTCCGGCTGGCCCGGCGCAACGGCTACCTGGCCAGCACCGCCGACGCCATCGCCGTCTTCGAGACCTCGATCCTCCTCGCCGGCCTGCGCAACCGGGCCCGCCCCACGCCGTACGACTTCGCCGACGCGGCGGTCACCTGCATCGAGAAGGACGTCGTCCCGGGCCGCCGGGACGTCCGCCGGCTCTGCGAGATCCTGTTCGGCGGCGACCGGATCGGCCAGGTGGGCTACGAGGCCCTTCCGCCGCTCGCCCGCGACGTCCACGACCGGCTCGCCCCGCTCGGGCTGGACCTGGAGAAGCGCCAGGTCCAGCGGGCGCTGCTGGACCTGCACGCCGACCCCAAGCTGGCGCCCTGCTCCGACCTGCTCTGGCGGCTGCGGCACCTGCTGCCCCCCGACGCGGTACGACCCATCATGGGCGAGCGCCGGTTGGGGCACCGCTCGATCCAGGAGAGCTGGGACCTGGCCCTCGGCCGCCACCAGCGGGCGCTGATCGAGCTGGGCTACGAGGGCGTCACCGTCGAGCAGGTGCTGGAGCAGCGGCTGCGGCGCGCGGTCCGGGGCCCGGACGCCACGGCCTCGGTCGCGCTGGAGGCCGTGGAGGACGCCGTACGACTGCTCGACAGCCCGCGCCTGGTCGACGAGCTGGGCAACCGGGCGGTGGAGCTGCTCGCCGCCGAACGCACCGTCGACGACGCCCCCGAGGTGCTGCGCCGGATCCGGCGGCTGCTGGCCCACCATCGCGCCACCGGGCCGCTGCCGGCCTGGTGCGAGGCGTTCGTGACCACCGGGTACGCCCACTACTGCACGCTGCTGCCCACGGCGTTCGTCGACGAGGGGAGCGGGGTCCGGCAGGTCGGCGCCATGCTCGGCTTCCTGTTCGGCATGGAGAGCCTGGCGCTCTCCCTGGGCTGCGACCGGTCCCAGCTCGAACTCGCCGTCGCGCAGTCCCACCCGGAGGCGCCGGCCAAGGTCGCGCTGCTCTGGGTCGCCCGGCACCAACTCGGCCTGCTGACCCTGGCCGAGCTGCGCCGGCGGTGCGCCGACCTGCTCGGCAACCCGCTGGTGGTGCCCGCCTTCCCGCAGTACCTCAGCGGCTTCGTGCAGGCCCTGGAGTCGGTGCCCGGGCTCGCCCCGTTCGTCGTGGAGGTGATGTCGTCCGCGTTCGCCCGGCTGCCCGACCCGGTTCTGCTGCCCTGGCTGCCCACGCTGATCACCACTCTGCGCGACCACGGCCCGGAACTGGTGCCGCTGCTGGTGCGGGAGGCGGGCCGTACCTTCCCCGCGTCGCTGCCTGCGCTGGACTCCTGGGTGCCGCCGTGGTCGGCGTCGGCGTCCCCGCCGTCGCCGGCGGTCCCCGCCGTCGCGTCCGGTCCGGTGGCCGCCCTGCTGTCCGGCCACCCGGAGGCCGTCAACGCCGTCGCCGCCCTGCTCGGCTGCGACGGCGGGTGGCGCGAGGAGGCCGCCGCACCCGCCACCCCGCCGGGCCTGACCGCCCTGCTGGCCACGCATCCGGCCACCGCCGACGCCGTGGCCGCGCTGCTCGCGGGCGAGCCGGGCTGACGGCGGGCCGGCGGGAGGTCCGACCCGCACGACGGGCCGATGGCGCTCGTCGGCCCGCGGGCGCGGACCACCGCCGGCGAGCCGGATCTCGCGTGCGGGTTGTCGATCCGGGCTCGCCTCGTTCGTGTGGAGGGTGAGAGGCCGGCGGTGGCGCCGGCCGTCGACGCGAGGAGAGGCCATGAAGGAGTACCTGCTCAGCATCTACCAGCCCGGCGGCGAGGAACTGGTGGACCCGGACTTCCTGGCCGGGGTGATGCGCGAGCTGGGCGCGATCCGCGAGGAGCTGGAGGCGTCCGGGTGCTGGGTCTTCGGCCAGGGGCTGCACGCGCCGGACACGGCGACCGTGCTGCGGCCGTCCGACGGCGACGTGCTGATCACCGACGGGCCGTTCGTCGAGGGCAAGGAGTACCTCGGCGGCTTCACCATCATCCGGGCGCCCGACCTGGACGCCGCGCTCGCGTGGGGCCGCCGGTACGCGCTGGCCACCACCCTGCCGATCGAGGTGCGCCCCTTCCAGGGCGAGGACTGAGCGTGTCCGACGTGGAGGCGGCGTTCCGCACGGAGTACGGCCGCGCGGTCGCCGTCCTGGTCCGCCTCCTCGGCGACCTCGACCTCGCCGAGGAGGCGGTGCAGGAGGCGTTCACGGTGGCGGTGGCGCGGTGGCCCGAGACGGGGCCGCCGCCCAGCCCGGCCGGCTGGATCATCACGACCGCCCGGAACCGGGCGATCGACCGGCTGCGGCGGGAGGCGTCGCGGGCCGACCGACACGCCCAGGCCGTCCTGCTGCACACCCGCGACGTACCGGCCGGGGAGGGACCCGTGCGCGACGACCGGCTCCGCCTGATCTTCACCTGCTGCCACCCGGCGTTGGGTCAGGCCGCCCGGGTCGCGCTGACCCTGCGGCTGCTCGGCGGGATGGGCACCGCCGAGATCGCCCGGGCCTTCCTGGTTCCGGAGGCGACGATGGCCCAGCGGATCGTCCGGGCCAAGGCCAAGATCCGTGACGCCCGCATCCCGTACCGGGTGCCGGGGGACGCCGACCTGCCGGACCGGCTCTCCGCCGTGCTGGCCGTGCTCTACCTGATCTTCACCGAGGGGCACACCGCCAGCTCCGGGGACCGGCTGGTCCGCGACGACCTGTGCGCCGAGGCGATCCGGCTGGGCCGGCTGCTGGTGGAGTTGATGCCGGACGAGCCGGAGGCGCTGGGGCTGCTGGCGCTGATGCTGCTCACCGAGGCGCGCCGCCCCGCCCGCACCACCACCGACGGCGTGCTGGTCCCGCTGGGCGAGCAGGACCGCCGCCGGTGGGACGCCGGGCTCGTCGCGGAGGGGCAGGCCCTGGTCCGCCGCTGCCTGCGCCGCGACCGGCCCGGTCCGTACCAGATCCAGGCCGCGATCGCCGCCGTGCACAGCGACGCGCCCAGCGCCGCCGGCACCGACTGGGCCCAGATCCTCGCGCTGTACGACCAGCTCACCGCGTGTGCCCCCGGCCCGGTGGTGGCGCTGAACCGGGCCGTCGCGCTGGCCGAGGTGGCCGGGCCGGCGGTGGCGCTGGCCGCCGTCGACCGCCTCGACCTGGCCGGATACCACGTGTTCCACGCCGTCCGGGCCGACCTGTTGCGCCGACTGGGCCGGGCGGGGGAGGCGGCCGAGGCGTACCGGACGGCTGCGGAGCGGACGGACAACGCGGCCGAACGCGCCTTCCTGGCCGCGCGGGCGGTCTCGGCGCGATCAGGCGGATAGCGCCGCCCGACGGCGTTCGGCGGTCGTCACTTCGGCGGGGGAGCCACCAGGCATACCGCTGGCGACGAAGCGCCCCGGCTCGCCGGCGCGCTTCCGGGCCGCCGGAGAGCGCTGCGGGGCCGCCGGAGAACGCTGCGGGGCCGGCGGCCGACGGGCACCGCGGGCCGGTGGAGGCCTACCGGCACTGGCCGAGGCGGCCGGCCGGCGCCGGTGCCCGGCGTTTGCCCGCTCCCGGGGCCGGGAACGCGGGTCTTCCGGCAGCGCGGCGCCCCGGCGCGCCGCCCGACGAACGGATGCCGACGGCCCATGACGTACCGCCCGGCAGTCACCACCGCGGTGCCCGACCTGGCCGCCCTCACCCTCGGGGTCGAGGAGGAGTACCTGCTGCTCGATCCCCGGACGGGGGAGAGTCTTCCAGTCGCCGACCGGGTGCTCGCCGCCCTGTCCGGGACGGCCCGGAACCAGAGCCGCCAGGAGTTCCGGCACAGCATGGTGGAGATGGTCACGCCGGTCACCGCCGACCTGACCGAGCTGCGCGCCCACCTGGTGGCGCTGCGCCGTTCGGCCGCCGACGCGGCCCGTGCCGCCGGGGCCCGGCTCGTCGCGGTCGGTGCCACCCCCGTGCACGAGCCGCACCGGACGGTGCCGGACAAACCTCGCTACCACGCCATGTCCCGCCGCTTCGGCCCGGTCGCGCACGATCCGGCGGTCTGCGGCTGCCACGTCCACGTCGGGCTGCCCGACCGCGAACTGGCCGTCCAGGTGTGCAACCACCTGCGCCCGTGGCTGCCGGTGGTGCAGGCGGTCACCGCCAACTCGCCGCTGCACGACGGCCGCGACACCGGACACGCCAGCTGGCGTTCGATGCAACTGGAACGCTGGCCCAGCATCGGGCCGACCCCGCACTTCGACTCGGCCGCCGACTACGACGCGACGGTGGACGACCTGATCCGCGCCGGGATCATGCTCGACGCCGCGATGGTCTACTGGTACGCCCGCCCTTCCACCGCGTACCCCACCGTCGAGATCCGGGTGGGCGACGTCTGCCCTGGCGTGGACGACACGGTGCTCGTCGCCGGCCTGGTCCGGGCGCTCGTCGCGACACTGGCCGACGACGTCCGCGCCGGGGTTCCCGCCCCCCGGATCCGGGGCTGCCTGGTCTCCGCCGCGCACTGGCGGGCCGCCCACGACGGACTGGAGGGCGACCTGATCGACCTGCGCTCCGGCGGCGCCCGCCCCGCGTGGGACCTGGTCGACGAACTCGTCGCCACCGTCGCGCCCGCCCTGGCGCGCCACGGCGACCTCGACCACGTACGCGACCAGGTGGCCCGGGTGCGCCGGGACGGCACCGGCGCCGCCCGGCAGCGCCGGGTGATGGCCCGCACCGGCAACGACGTACGGGCCGTCCTGGACCACCTGGCCGCGGAGACCCTCGCCTGCTGACGCCGCCCGGACCCCGGGTGCCACCCCGCCACCCGTGGCGTTCCACCCGTGAGCGCACCGGCTGGGCTCAACCCGAGCCGGGGTTGGCCGTGCGGTGTGACGCTGCCGGGGTCGCCTCTACCGTGACCGGGCCGTGGGATCGGAGGGGTGCGGCCGAGGCGGGCCGGGGGGTGCCGGTCAGCGGATGTCGTGGGACTGGAGCCACAGCTCCAGCAGGCCGAGCTGCCACAGCTTGTTGCTGCCGGCGGCGGCCTGCGCCCGGTCCGGCACCGCGAGCAGCTCGTCGAGGTACTCGCGGCGGAACAGGCCGCGTTCCCGGGCGGCGGGGGCGGCGAGGGCCTCGGTGACGAGCTGCCGTACGGGGCCGTCGACGTTGCGCAGCGCCGGCACGGGGAAGTAGCCCTTCGGCCGGTCGACCACCTCGGCCGGCAGCACCTCCCGGGCGATCTCCTTCAGCACGCCCTTGCCGCCGCCGGCCACCTTGTGCTCGGGCGGGCAGGCCGCCGCGAGGGCGACCAGATCCTGGTCGAGAAAGGGCGTGCGCACCTCCAGCCCCCACGCCATGCTCATGCTGTCCACCCGCTTCACCGGGTCGTCGGGCAGCATCAGGTGGGTGTCCAGGCGCAGCACGGCGTCCAGCGCGGTGTCCGCCCCGCTCGCCGCCAGGTCGGCGGCGAGCAGTTCGCGGCTGGCGTCGCGGTCGCAGGCGTACGCGGGGCTGACGACCCGGCACAGTTCGGCGTGGTCCCGGTCGAAGAACGCGTCGGCGAAGGCGTCCGCCGCGCCGTCGCGGGGCACCCGGGCGAGGGGCTGGTGGTAGCCGTAGCCGGCGAAGACCTCGTCGGCGCCCTGCCCGGACTGGGCCACCTTGACGTGCCGCGCGACCTGTTCGGACAGCAGGTGGAAGGCGACCACGTCGTGGCTGCCCATCGGCTCGGTCATCGCGTGGACGGTCCGGCGTACCGCCGGGACCAGGTCGTCGTCGGCGAGCCGGATGCGGTGGTGGTCGGTGTCGAAGGCGCGGGCGACGAGGTCGGAGTAGTGGAACTCGTCGCCGACCTCGCCGCCGCGGCTGTCGAAGCCGATGCTGAACGTCTGGAGGTGGTGCTGCCCGGCCTCGGCCAACAGCGCCACGATCATGCTGGAGTCCAGGCCGCCGGAGAGCAGCACGCCGACCGGAACGTCGGCGACGAGCCGCCGTCGGACCGCCGTGCGCAGCGCGCCGCCGATCGCGGCCCGCCAGTCCCGCGCGTCCATCCCGCCGTGGGCGGGGTCCCGGGCGTAGTCGGGCCGCCAGTAGACGTGCTCGCGGCTGCGCCCGTCGGCCTCCACGACCCGTACGGTGGCCGGCGGGAGCTTGCGCACGCCGCGCAGCACGGTGCGGGGCGCCGGCACGATCGAGTGCCAGGACAGGTAGTGGTGCAGCGCCACCGGGTCGATCGTGGTGTCCACGTCGCCGGCGCGCAGCAGCGCGGGCAGGGTGGAGGCGAACCGCAACCGGCCGGGGGACTCGGCCAGGTACAGCGGCTTGATGCCGAGCCGGTCGCGGGCCAGCACCAGCCGCCGCCGCTGCCGGTCCACGAGGACCACGGCGAACATGCCGACCAGGCGGTCGACGAAGCGTTCGCCCCACTGCGCGTACGCCGCCAGGATCACCTCGGTGTCGCTGGTGGAGTGGAAGGTGTGCCCGGCCTCCCGCAGCTCGGCGCGCAGTTGCGGGTAGTTGTAGACGCAGCCGTTGAAGACCAGCCCCAACCCGAGGTCCTCGCGCACCATCGGCTGGCCGCCCGCCGCGGAGAGGTCGATGATGGTGAGGCGGCGGTGCCCGAGGGTGACCCAGCCGTCGTTCCACAGGCCCTCGCCGTCGGGGCCCCGGGACCGCATCGCCTCGGTCATCCGGGTCACCGCGTCGGCGTCGGGGGGCGACCCGTCGAACCTCGCCTCGCCACTGATGCCGCACATCGTCAGCGGTCACCGGCTTTCGGGGGAACCGGACCCACCGTAACCACTCCCGTCGGCGTCGCAGGTGGCGGACCACCCGCTCGCAGGGGCCCGGTCCCGTCGCCAGGACGGGCGGCTGGGCTACCCGGCCCCGGGCGGGTCAAACCCCGGGCAGTGGCCCGGGGCGGCCCGCGGGGCGGTGCCGGCGCCGTCGGCGGCCGGTCAGTCGCGCAGCGTACGCAGGATGCGGGCGAGCTGTGCCCGGTCGGCCGGCGCGAGGACACCGAAGAGGTCCTCGGCGGCGGCCCGGCGGGCGGCGTGGATGGCCTTGCCGGCCCGCGTGCCCTCCTCGGTCGGGGCGACCAGGGTGGCGCGCCGGTCCGCGGGGTCGGGACGGCGTCGCACGAGGCCGCGCGCCTCCAGGTCGTCGACGACCTCGGTGGCCGAACGCGGGGCGATGCGCAGGTGCTCGGCGAGCGCGCCGGGCCGCAGCGCGCCGTGCCGGATGAGCACGCCGAGCGCCCGGGACTGGCCGGGCGTGACGTCCCACGGCGCGAGCGCCTCCCGGGTGCGGTGCCGCAGCCGCCGGGTCACCGCCCAGAACGCCTCGGCGAGGCCGTCCCCGGCGTCGTCGGTGTCTCCGGTCACGGGGAATACGGTAGCAGGAGGAGCTGTTGTTCCCTCATGTTGAGGTAACCTCAGCATCTCCGATGTGAGGGAGCACCCCTTGGAACCCCACCCCTCCGGCCGCGACCGCGGCCCCCGCAAGGTCAGCGCCGCCGAGAAGGCACAGGCCCGCCAGGTGTCGCTGCGGCGCATCGGCGGGCTGTTCGCCCGGCACCGGGGCGCGCTCGCCACGGTCACCGCGATCATCGTGGTGTCCTCGGTGCTCGCCATGGCTTCCCCCTTCCTGCTCCGCGCCGTGATCGACCGGGCCCTGCCGGAACGCGACCTGGCGCTGCTCGTCTGGCTGGTGGCCGGCATGGTCGCGGTCGCCGCGGTGACCTCGGTGCTCGGCGTCCTCCAGACCTGGATCTCCACCCGGGTCGGGCAGCAGGTCATGCACCGGCTGCGCACCGACGTCTTCACCCACCTGCAACGGCAGTCGCTGACGTTCTTCACCCGCACCCGGACCGGCGAGGTGCAGTCGCGGATCACCAACGACATCGGCGGCATGCAGAGCGTGGTCACCTCCACCGCCACCTCGATCGCGTCCAACCTGACCACCGTGGTGGCCACCGCGGCGGCGATGGTCGCGCTCTCCTGGCGGCTCTCGCTGGTCTCCCTCGTCGTGCTGCCGCCGGCGGTCTGGCTGACCCGCCGGGTCGCCCACCTGCGCCGCGAGATCACCGCGCGACGCCAGCGCGAACTCGCCGACCTCAACGTCACCGTCGAGGAGGGGCTGTCGGTCAGCGGCGTACACCTGGCGAAGACCCTCGGCACCGGCCCGGCGCTGGCCGCGCGCTTCACCGCCTCGTCGGCCCGCCTGGTCGACCTTGAGCTGCGCTCCGAACTCGCCGGCCGCTGGCGGATGGCCTCGATGAGCGTCGTCTTCGCCGCCATCCCGGCGGTCATCTACCTCAGCGCCGGCCTGCCCGGCGCCGCCGGCACGCTCAGCATCGGCACCCTGGTCGCCTTCACCGCGTTGCAGGGCGGGCTGTTCCGGCCGCTGATGGGCCTGCTCAACGTGGGCGTCTCGGTGACCGCCTCGTTGGCGCTGTTCGCCCGGATCTTCGAGTACCTGGACCTGCCGGTCGAGGTCGACGACCCCGCCGAGCCGGTCGACGTCGACCCGCGCCGGGTCCGGGGCGACCTGCGGTTCACCGACGTCACCTTCAGCTACCCGGGCAGCGACACCGCCGCCGTCGCCGGGATCACCCTCGACGTGCCGGCCGGCACCGGCCTCGCCCTGGTCGGCGAGACCGGCTCCGGCAAGAGCACCCTGGCCGCGCTGGTCAGCCGGCTGCACGACCCGACGAGTGGCCGGATCACCGTCGACGGCGTCGACCTGCGCGACCTGCGCCTGGCCGACCTGGCGGCGATCGTCGGCGTGGTCAGCCAGGAGACCTACCTGCTGCACACCACCGTGCGGGAGAACCTGCGCTACGCCCGCCCGGACGCCACCGACGCCGAGATCGAGGCCGCCGCCCGCGCCGCCCGGATCCACGACCTGATCGCCGGCCTGCCCGACGGGTACGACACGGTCGTCGGCTCGCGGGGGCACCGCTTCTCCGGCGGCGAGAAGCAGCGCCTCGCCATCGCCCGCACGCTGCTGCGCGACCCGCGCATCCTGATCCTCGACGAGGCCACCAGCGCGCTGGACACCGAGACCGAACGCGCGGTGCAGCGGGCGTTCGACGAGGTGGCCCGGGGCCGCACCACCATCACCATCGCCCACCGGCTCTCCACCGTGCGGGACGCGGACCGGATCGCCGTGCTCGACCACGGCCGTATCGTCGAGTCCGGCACCCACGACGACCTGCTGGAGCGCGCCGGCCGCTACGCGACGCTGGCCGCCTGACGGCCGGGGCTGCCGCCGGCGGTGTGCGTCGACCCCGACCCCGGGCCGCCCGCGCGGCCGCTGGACGATCACAATCAGGCGGTGCAGCGTCGGGGATGGACATGGGCCCTGCTCGTCCTCGTGGCCGTCGTCGCGGCGGCCGGGACCGCCTGGGTCTGGTTGCGGTACGACTTCGAGAAGGTCAACTGGGCCTGGGGCGTGATCGCCGGTGTCATCGCCGTCTACGTCGTGCTGGACCAGGTCCTCACCAACCGGCAGGCCGCCTCGGCAGCGGCGGCGGTCCACCGCCGGGCGGCCGCGGACGAACTCTTCGAACTGGTCCGGCGCGAGCCGGGCGACGAGGCGCTGCTGCGGGCGGTCGACGAGCCGTACCCGCTCCCGGTGACCTGGCGCACCGCCGCAGAGCGGCTCCTGCCGTCCTGGCGGGCCATCGGCCGATCCAGCGAGGCCGGTCCGATGGACCTCTCCGGCCGCCACGGGACACTGTGGAGCCGCTACCGGAGCATCCCGTCCGGGCGGTTGCTGGTGCTGGGGCCGGCCGGGTCCGGCAAGTCGGTCATCGCCCTGCGGATGGCGCGCGAGCTGCCGCCGAGCCGGGACCCCGAGGCGCCCGTGCCGGTGCTGCTGCCCGCCGCGTCGTGGGACCCGACCGTGGAGACGTTCCGCGACTGGCTGGTGGACCGCCTCGCCCGGCGGTACACGCAGCTCGCGCCCCGCCATCCCCGTCGCGTGGCGGTGCTGCGCGACCTGGTCGAGACGGACCTCGTCGTGCCCGTCCTCGACGGCCTGGACGAGATGCCCGAGGAGCAGGTGACCGCCTGCCTCGAGGAACTCAACGAGCTGCCCACCCAGCGCTTCGTCCTGACCTGCCGGACGTCGGTGTACGAGAGGTACCTCGCCCAGGGCGAGAAGGTGCGCGGCGCCGCGGTGGTGGTGATCGATCCGCTGGTTCCGGACGAGGTGGCGGAGTACCTGGTCGACGCCGCGCCCCTGCACCAGGCCGGCAACTGGTCGACCGTCGCCGCGCGCATCGACGGCGACACGGAGCTGAGCGGGGCGCTGTCCACGCCGTTGATGGTGGCGATGGCCCGCAGCGCGTTCGACCAGCCCGGCACCGACCCCCGCGACCTCGTGCCGCTGGCGGCCAGGCGGGGGCGGGGCGCCGTGGAGGACGAGCTGCTGTCCCGGGCGGTCGACGCCGCGCTGCGGTCCCGCCTGGGCGCCCAGGGGCTGCGCCGGTGGGAACCGGACGTGGCCCGGCGCTACCTGGCCTTCGTGGCCGCGCACCTGGAGTCGCTCGACGTCCGCGAGTTCCGCTGGTGGCAGCTGCCGGCTGCGCTGCCCCGGTTGTTCTGGGCCGTCGTCGACGGCCTGCGTACCGGGCTGGCGGTGTGGCTGGTCCTCGCTCTCGCCGGGGAGGCGCTCCGGTCGGTGGCCGGGATGGTCGCCGACCCGGGCACCCGCGAGCTGCTCACCGCCCTCGCCGACCACCCCGCCGACCTGGGGGCGGCGGCCGCCGCGCTGGCCGTGCCGGCCGCCGCGCTGGGCGGCGGCGCCCGCGACCTGGGCCGCCGGCCGAAACGGGTGCTGTTCGTCGGCGGCCGGGGCGCGCTGCGTGACGGCGTGCTCGACGGGCTGGTCCGGGGAGCGTTCTGGGGCTTCCTGACCTGGTTCGTGCTGTGGCTGTTCACCCCACCGCCCGAGCTGGTCGCCGCGACGGGCCGACTGCCCGGGCTGGCCGGATGGCCGGTCGAGCTGCGGGCCGCGGTCGTGCTCGGCGCCGTCTGGTTCGCCCTCGTCGCGGTCCGGTCCGCGCTGCGGGTGGACGTCGCCGCCCCGGCCGCGGAACTCGGGGCCACCGGCGTGGTCGAGACCGTCTGGGCCGACCGCGCGGCGACGATCGCGTCGGTGGTGCCGAGCGTCGCCGCCGGGTTCGTCGGTGTGCTGGCCGGCTCCGGGCTGCTGTGGGTGACCGGCCTGCTGCCCCGGCTGCCCTCGCCGCAGGCCCTCGGCTACGCCGGGCTCGGCGCGGGGCTGGGCTGGTGGGTGCACACGCGCGGGGACGGCGCGTGGGTCCGGTTCTGCCTGGCCCGGATGGCGCTGGCGGCACGCGGCCGCCTGCCGCACCGGCTGCTGGCGTTCCTCGGCCACGCCGAGACGGTCGGCCTGTTGCGGCACGGCGCCGGGGCGTACCGGTTCCGGCACGGCCGCCTGCAGAGCAGGCTGGCGGCCGGCTCGCTGGCGGGGCGGCGGGGCGGCCGGCCGCGCGAGGAGTTCGGTGTCGAGCTGGCCCGGGCGGGGTTCTGGCCGGAGGCGCTCGGCGTGTTCGCCGCTGTCACGCGGGCCCGCGCGGCGAACGTCGAGCCGGCCGACGACCTCACCCTGGCCTCGCTGCGCAAGGCGCTGCTGGTGGGCGCCGCCGCCGGGGAGTGGAGCCGGCTGGGGGACCTGCTGGCGCCGATGCCGGCACCGCTCGCGTCCACCGGGGCGACGCCGCTGGCGGCGCAGCGTCGGCGGGTCTCCGAGCTGGTTGCCGCCGCCGCGCCGTTGGACGAGTTGCGGGCGGCCGGCGACGAGCTGCTGCGCGGGGAGGAGCAGGCGGGCTGGCCGCTGTCCGCCACCCGGGAGTTCGTGGCGGTCGTCCGCTACGCGCAGGGGGACGTCGACGCGGCTCGGCAGCACCTGGAGCGGCTGCTCGCGGCGGAGAGCGACGACGACGGCCCAGGTCGGTCGATGCCCGTCGGCGCGGGAGTGCTGGCCCGGATAATGCTCGACGGGGACGGGGACCCCGGCGCGGCCCTCGCCCTCTGCCGCGAGCAGCTGCTCCTGGCCGACGGCTCCGACGGCTCCGACGACCGCACCGACCCGCTGCTGCTCGGGCAGGCGTGGGGCTGGTCGGTGGCGGTGATGCGACGCGTCGTTGACGAGCGGGCGGAGGTGCGCGATCGGCTCCGGGCCGTGCTCGCCGAGCGGCGGGCCCGCGGGCGGCGGATCGAGCTGGGTCGACGGGAGCTGGCCGAGATCGGCCTGCAGGCGTGCCACGCGGTGGTCGGCCACCCGACGCTGGGGGCGCCGGCGGTGGCCGCGGCGCGCAGGCTGGTCGCCGTGTTGTCCGCCCCGGACATCGCGGCGCGGACCCTGCGCCGCGGCGCGCCGATGTGGCACGACGGCTGACCGGTCGGCAGGCTCCTGCGGCGTCTCAGAACTGTCTTGTAACGTGTCTCATTATTTTGCGACGACCGGGTCCAGGTGGCGGTAGACGGTGGCCCGCGAGACCCCCAACGCGGCGGCGATCTCGTCCGCCGAGTGGCTGCCGGCGGCGTGCATCCGCCGGGCCGCCTCGACCTGCTCCGGGCTCATCGCCCGCGGCCGGCCGGGCCGGCGTCGGCCGCTCGCCGCGCCGCCGCCGTCCCCGGTCGCAGCCGGGTGGTCCCCGGGCGGCGCGCCGTCCAGCAGGCGGTGTACGCCGTCGAGCATGTCCGCCCGCAGCACCTCGTCGGGCACGTCGGTGAAGAAGACGACCGGGTCGCTGCACATGGCGACCGCCTGCACCGCCCGGACCCGCTCCCGCCGCCCGGCGTCGGGCCCGGCGATGAGGTTGTTGGCGCGCATCGCGATCCGCATCAGGCGGTGGTACGTGTCGCCGCGCGTGATCAGGGCGATGTCGTGGAAGAGCATGCCGAGCGGGCGGCGGTGGGTCAGCATGGTGTCCACCCAGCCCTCCAGGACCGTCCGGCGCGCCCGCTCGGCCGGCCCCGCCTCGGCCGTGTCCAGCAGCGTCTCCAGGTCGGCCACCAGCGGCTCGACCAGGGCCGTGAGCAGGTGCTCCTTGGTGGGGAAGTGGTAGAGGATCGCGGCCTTGGTCAGCCGCAGCCGCTCGCCGATCTGGCGCAGCGAGGTGCGCTGGTAGCCGTGTTCGGCGAACAGGTCGAGCGCGGCGCGCAGGATCCGGGTCCGCGTGTCGTCGGGTGCCTCGACGGTCATGCCGGCAAGCCTAGCCGCGTCTGACCGGTGGGTGACACCACCGTTGATTCGACTGACCGTCGGTCAGTACAGTGGGGACGGTCGGCACCGCCAGTGGCAGGAGGGGTCATGCCCGTCATCTCCATCGACAACCTCGTCAAGACGTTCGGCAGTGTCCGGGCGCTCGACGGACTGGACCTGCGGGTCGAGGCGGGGGAGGTGCACGGTTTCCTCGGCCCCAACGGCTCCGGCAAGTCCACCACCATCCGGATCCTGCTTGGCCTGCTGCGCCGCGACGCGGGCGACGCGCGGGTGTTCGACGCCGACCCGTGGCGGGAGGCGGTCGCCCTGCACCGCCGGCTGGCGTACGTGCCGGGCGACGTGAACCTGTGGCCGAACCTCTCCGGCGGCGAGGCGATCGACCTGTTCGGCAAGCTGCGCGGCGGGCTCGACCGGCGCCGACGCGACGCCCTGCTGGAGCGCTTCGACCTCGACCCGACGCGCAAGTGCCGCACCTACTCCAAGGGCAACCGGCAGAAGGTGGCCATCGTCGCGGCCTTCGCGTCCGACGTCGAGCTCTACGTGCTCGACGAGCCGACCTCCGGGCTGGACCCGCTGATGGAGGCCGTGTTCCAGGACGAGGTCCGCCAGCTCAAGCGCGACGGCGCCACCGTGCTGCTCTCCAGCCACGTGCTGGCCGAGGTCGAGGCGCTCTGCGACCGGGTCAGCATCATCCGCGAGGGCCGGGCCGTCGAGTCCGGCACCCTCGCCGAGCTGCGCCACCTCACGCGTACGGCGGTCACGGTCGAGACCGCGCGGCCGGCGACCGGCCTGGCGGCCCTGCCGGGCGTCCACGAGGTGCGCGAGGTCGACGGCCGGATCCACCTGGAGATCGAGCCCGCCCACCTCGACGAGCTGCTCGGGCACCTCGTCCGCTTCGGCGTCCGCGCCCTGACCAGCGCCCCGCCCACCCTCGAGGAGCTGTTCCTGCGCCACTACGGCGACGAGCGCGCGGCCGTCGCCGCCAACGGTCACCGGGCCGGCACCGAGCGGCAGGCGGGCGCCCGATGAGCGCGTTCACCGGCACCGGGCGGCTCGCCCGGCTCGTGCTGCGCCGCGACCGGGTCCGGCTCGCCGTCTGGGTGCTCGGCACGCCCCTGCTCGGCTACGCCCTCGCCGGCAGCGTCAAGGAGTTCTACCCGGACGAGGCGTCCCGGGTCGGATACGCCACCACGTCGGCGTCCAGCCTGGTCGCCCGCGCGTTCAACGGCCCCATCGCCGGCACCGAACTCGGCGCGGTGGTGGTCGCCGAGACGTACGTGACGCTGGCCCTGCTCGCCGCGCTGCTGAGCACCTTCGCGGTGGTCCGGCACACCCGGCAGAACGAGGAGACCGGCCGGGCGGAGCTGCTGGGCGCCTCCGTCGTCGGCCGGTACGCGCTGCTCACCGCCGCCCTGCTGGTCGTCGTCGCGGCGAACGTGCTGGCCGCGGCCCTGCTCGCCGTCGCCCTGGCCGGCGCCGGCCTGCCGCTCACCGGGTCCGTCGCGGCGGCGGCCGCCGTCGGCGGCGTCGGGGTGTCCTTCACCGGCATCGCCGCGGTCACCGCCCAGGTGTCGGTCACCTCCCGGGGCGCCAACGCGCTCGCCGCCGCGACCGTCGGGGTCGCCTTCCTGCTCCGCGCGGCCGGCGACGTGCTCGGCGAGCAGACCGACGGCGGCGTACGCGTGGTCAGCGCCTGGCCGTCCTGGCTCTCCCCGCTCGGCTGGGGCAACCAGGTCCGCGCGTACGTCGGCGAACGGTGGTGGGTGCTCGCGCTGCCCGTCGCGCTGCTGGTCGCCGGCGTGGCGCTCGCCTACGCCCTCGCCGAGCGGCGGGACGTCGGCGCGGGGCTCGTCGCGCCCCGACGGGGGCCGGCGGCGGCCTCGCCCCGGCTGCTCAGCCCCGCCGGGCTGGCCTGGCGGTTGCAGCGCGGCGCGCTGCTCGGCTGGGCGATCGGGGTGGCGGTGCTCGGGCTCTCGATGGGCATCGCCGGGGACGAGTTCAACGCCATGATCGAGGAGAACCCGGCCGCCGCCGAGGCGATCAGCGCGATGGGCGGTGGCGCGAAACTGATCGACGCGTACCTGGCGGCGATGCTGGGGCTGTTCGCGCTGACCATCGGGGCGTACGTCGTGCAGGCGCTGCTGCGCACGCGCAACGACGAGGCCGGCGGCCCGCTGGAGGCGATCCTGGCCACGGCCGTCAGCCGCACCCGCTGGCTGACCACCCAGGTGGTCGCCGCCACGCTCGGTGCGCTCGCCCTGGTGCTGCTGGGCGGCCTCACCACCGGGCTCGGCTACGGCCTGGTCACCGGCGACCCGCTCGGGCAGACCGCCGAGCTGGGCGCGGCGGCGCTGGTGCGGCTGCCGGCGCTGCTGGTGGTGGCCGGGGTGGTGACGGCGCTGTTCGGGCTGCTGCCCCGCTGGTCGGTGGCGCTGTCCTGGGCGGCGCTGATGGGGTTCCTGCTGCTCGGGCAGCTCGGCGCGGTGCTCGACCTGCCGCAGGCGGCGCTGAACCTGTCCCCGTACACGCACGTGCCGTCGGTGCCGGCGGTCGACCTGGCGGCGCTGCCGCTGGTCGTGCTGACGGGGGTGGCGGTGGTGCTGCTGGCGGCCGGCCTGGCCGGCTTCCGCCGCCGCGACGTCCCGAGCTGACCCTGTGCAGAAACGCCCCCGAGGAAAGCGGGGCGTCCGGAGGTGTTCCCCGGTTCGGGCGGGCGGGGGCACCTCCGGACGCCCCGCGGTCGGCGGGCCGGCGGACGGTCAGCCCAGCTCGGCGAGGACCTTCTCGACCACGGCGTCGGTGGCCAGGCCGTACCGGTCGTGCAGCGTCGGCAGGGCGCCGGAGGCCAGGAACTCGTCCGGCAGCGCGACCGGCACGACCCGCTTGCCGAGCCCGGCCCGGACCACGGCCGAGGCGACCGTCTCGAAGAGCCCGCCGACCACCGTGTGGTTCTCCAGCGTGAGCACCAGCCGGTCGGTGTCGACCTCGGCCAGGACGGTCTCGCTGTCGAACGGCTTGATCGTCGGCGTGTGGACGACCGCCACGTCGACCCGGTGCCGGGCCAGCCGCTCCGCGGCCTGCAACGCCCGCATCGTCATCAGGCCGCTGGAGACGAGCACGACGTCGGCCCCGCCGCGCAGCACGGCCGCCTTGCCGAGCCGGAACGTGTAGTCGTACTCGTCGAGGACCGTCGGCACCTTGCCGCGCAGCAGGCGCAGGTAGGTCGGCCCGTCGCTCGCGGCGAGCTGGGGCACCGCCTGCGCGATGTCGACCGAGTCGCACGGGTCGACGATGGTCAGGTTCGGCATGCCCCGGAAGATCGCGATGTCCTCGGTCGCCTGGTGGCTGGGGCCGTACCCGGTGGTGAGGCCGGGCAGGCCCCCGACGATGTTGACGTTCAGGTTCGGCTCGGCGATGTCCAGGCAGAGGAAGTCGTACGCCCGCCGCGCGGCGAACACCGCGTACGTCGAGGCGAACGGCACCAGGCCGACCTCGGCCATGCCCGCCGCCGCCCCCAGCAGCAGCTGCTCGGCCATGCCCATCTGGAAGAACCGCTCCGGGTGGGCCTTGGCGAAGATGTGCATGTCGGTGTACTTGCCCAGGTCGGCGGTCAGCCCGACGACCCGCTGGTCCTGCTCGGCGAGGGCGGCCAGGGCGTGGCCGAAGGGCGCGTCCGCGGTCTTCTGCCCGGCGTCGGCGAAGGACGCGATCATCGCCGACGTGGTGAGTCGCTTCGGTGCCGTCGCGCTGGTCATCGTGCCTCTCCTGCCTGGTGTCCTGCCGTCAACTGCTGGCGGCACAGTTCCCACTCGTCCGCGTCGATCCGCATGAAGTGGGCCTTCTCGCGGGTCTCCAGCAGCGGCACGCCGCGCCCGATCCGGGTGTCGCAGAGGATCACCGAGGGGCGTCCGTGCGGCTCGGCCTGCGCGGCGACCGCGTCGAAGGCCGTGAGCAGCGCCTCGACGTCGTTGCCGTCGACCCGCTGCGTGAACCAGCCCGACGCCGCCCACTTCTGCTCGGCCGGCTCGATCTGGAGCACGGACTCCGTCCTGCCGTCGGCCTGGAGGGCGTTCATGTCGACCAGCGCGGTCAGGTGGCCCAGCCGGTGGTGCGCCGCGCCCATGGCGGCCTCCCACGTCGAGCCCTCGTTCAGCTCGCCGTCGGAGAGGAAGTTGACGACCCGGGCCGCCCGGCCCTGGTGGCGCAGGCCGAGCGCCATGCCCACGGCGACGGTCAGCCCGTGCCCCAGCGAGCCGCCGGAGATCTCCATGCCCGGGGTGTACGAGGCCATGCCGGACATCGGCAGGCGCGAGCCGTCCGAGCCGTACGTCTGCAGCTCCTCGACCGGGACGATGCCCGCCTCGGCGAGGGCGGCGTAGAGCGCGATGGCGTAGTGGCCGGTGGAGAGCAGGAACCGGTCCCGGTCCGGCCAGTGCACGTCGTCGGGCCGGTGCCGCAGCTGGTCGACGTAGACGGTGGCCAGCAGGTCGGCGGCGCCGAGCGCCTGCCCGACGTAGCCCTGCCCCTGTGCCTCGCCCATGTCGAGGATGTGGTGGCGCATCCGGTACGCCGCGTCGCGCACCCGCGCGGCCCGCGCCGGCAGGGCGAGCCGGTCGTCGGATCGCGGTTCGCTGATGGTGGTCACGTCGTTCACGTCCTTCGGATCAGACGAGGGCTGGCTGGGACTTGGCCGGTGTGGCCTGAGGGTCGCCGACCTTGGCCGGTGCGGTTTCGGGCGTGAAGGCGGCGGCGGCCGTGGAGACGACGCCGAGCAGCATGAACAGCACCGCCGGCCCGATCCAGCCGATCCAGCCGTAGAGGGCGGTCGCCCCGAAGGGCAGCAGCCCGGCGACCAGGGAGGCCCCGTTGTAGCCCAGCGAGATGCCCGAGGACCGGACGTCGCGGGGGAACTGCTCGGAGAACCAGGACGACTCGACGGCGAAGATCGGGTCGTGGCTCAGCAGCAGCCCCAGGGCCACCGCGACGATCACCATGATGAACGCCCCGGTGTTGATCAGCAGGAACATCGGGATGCCGAAGGCGATGGTGAAGACGGAGCCGATCAGGAAGACCGGCTTGCGGCCGACGCGGTCGGAGAGCGCGCCGAAGAGCAGGTGGCTGCCGAGGCCGAGGGCGGAGCCGACCATGGTGCCGATCAGCACGTTCTGCTTGTCGGTCAGCTCGGCCAGCACCACGTACGAGAGCATGAAGCTGGTGGTGACGTAGTAGCCGCCGGTCTCCGCCAGGCGCAGCGTGATGATCTTGAGGATGACCCGCCAGTCCCGCCGGATCACCTCCAGCGCCGGGGCCTTGCGGATCTCGTTGTTCGCCTTCATCTCGGTGAAGTCGGGGGACTCGGCGACCCGCATCCGGATGAACAGGCCGACGGCGACCATCACGATGGAGAACAGGAACGGCGCGCGCCACACCCAGCTGCCCTCGAACAGCGCCTCGCTGAGCAGGAAGGCGCCGTTGGCCAGCAGCAGCCCGGCGGGGATGCCGATCTGCGGCACCGCGCCGAAGAAGCCGCGGCGCCGGGCGGGGGCGTGCTCGACGGCCATCAGGACCGCGCCGCCCCACTCGGCGCCGAAGCCGATGCCCTGGACGATCCGCAGCAGGATCAGCAGGACCGGCGCGATCACGCCCGCCTGGGCGTACGTCGGCAGCACGCCGACCAGGACGGTCGCCACGCCCATGACGACCAGCGACCACATCAGGATGGTCTTGCGGCCCAGCCGGTCACCGTAGTGCCCGGCGAGGTAGCCGCCGAGCGGGCGGAAGAGGAAGCCGATGGCCAGCGTCGCGAACGACGCGAGCACGCCGACGAGTTTCTCCTCGGTGTGGAAGAAGACCGTGCCGAAGTACGCCGCCGAGGCGGTGCCGTAGATGAAGAAGTCGTAGCTCTCGACGGCCGTGCCGATCATCGAGGCGAAGGAAACCTTGCCGGGGTTGTCCGGGCGTGTGGCCACGCCGGTGGCAGCACTCATTGTCCTGCTCCTTGCTGTTACCGATGGGGGTCGGTGGGGGACGGGTATGTCTCGATGACGCGCGAGTCGTCGCGCGTCGCAAGGCCGGCGTCGGCGGCCTGTTGGTAGCGCGCCCGGGCGATGTCCAGCAGCGGGGTGTCCGCATCGGCGGCACGGGCGGCGGCGGCCACGAGGCCGCTGTCCTTGACGAAGATGTTGATCGTGCTGGTGACCTCGACGTCGGTGCCGCGCAGCATCCGGGGCCCGCGGTCGGAGAGCATCCAGGAGCCGGCCGCGCCCTGCTCGACCAGGGACAGCACCTGCTCCCGGTCGAGCCCGAGCCGCCCGGCCAGGGCGAGCGCCTCGGCCGCCGCCACGATGTGCACCGCGCAGAGGTGCTGGTTGACCACCTTGATCGCCTGGCCGTCGCCGACCGCCGCGCCGACCGGCCGGACGGTGCCGAACCGGTCGAGCACGACCCGGGCGGCGTCGACGTCGGCCGCGTCGCCGGAGGCGAACAGGGTCAGCTCGCCGGTGCGGGCCCGCGCCACCCCGCCGGTCACGGGCACGTCGACGACCCGCGCGCCGGCCGCCGAGAGCCGGGCGGCCTCCTGGCGTACGGCGTCCGGGCCCACGGTGCTCATCACGATCCACCGCTGCCCGGTCAGGTCCGTGGCGACCGCCTCGGTGACCAGGTCCGCGAGCTGGGCGGGGGTGGCGACCATGACCACCACGAAGTCCGCCTGGGGCGCGGCGGCGAACCGGTCGACGGCCGTCAGTCCGGCGGTCGTGGCCCGTTCCCGGACGGCCGGCACCGGGTCCACGCCGGTCACGGGGTGGCCGGCGGCGACCAGTCGGCTCGCCATCGGCAGCCCGATGGCGCCGATGCCGACGAAGACGACGCTGGGGTTGCTCATCGCTGTCCCTCCGGTCCGGCGCCGGGTGGCGCCCTGTGCGGTCAGGCTGTTTTCGGGTAGCAGCCACCCGGTGCGCGGCCAGGATCGCCGCGTCACGGGTGGGTGTGCAGTTCTGTGGGGGTAGGTGGCGGGCCTACCAGCCGGCCTACCGGCGGGGCTTCCCGTCCGGCGCACCGGCGGCAGGGGAGGCGGTGAGGGAGGACCAGACCGTGAAGTGGCGGCGCATCGCGATCCGGGCGCCCTCGCCGTCGCGCTCGCCGATCGCCTCCACGATCCCGTAGTGCACGGTGTCGATCACCCGGGTCTTGCCCGCCTGGAGGGGCTCCCGCTCGGCGGCGCGCCGGCGGCGCTCGACCACCTCGCTGCGCAGCGCGTGGCTCAGGCCGTCGTGCAGCAGAGTGAAGATCGGGTTGTCGACGATCCGGTAGAGCCGGCGGTGGAATTCCAGGTCCGCCTCCAGGGCGCGGTCGTCCTCACCGGCTGCGCTGGCCTGGACCATCTCGTCGACCAGGCCCCGCAGGGCGTCGACGTCGTCGGCCGTGGCCATCCGGGCGGCGGCCTCCGCGACCGACACCTCCAGCATCTCCCGTGCGGAGGTGAACTGGTCGTTGCTCAGGTGACCGAGCTGCCGGCAGAGGTCGAAGTAGAGCTGGATGAAGCTGGCGTCGGGCACGTCGAGGTAGGAACCCCGGCCCTGCGTACGGTCGAGGAAACCGAGGATCTCCAGCATCGACAGTTGCTCCCGCAGCGCGCCCCGGCTGACGTCCAGCGACGCGACCAGTTCGCGCTCGGTGGGCAGCCGGAGGCGGCCGGTCTGCGGCTCGGGGTTCGCCCGCTCGGCGAGGCTCTGCACCAGCAGTGCCAGGTCGGTGCCCATCCGCCCACCTCCGTGTGAGATTGGTCGTACCAATGCCCTGAGGTTATGTCGGCGTTACGTGCGCGTCAACAAATTGGTCCAACCTTTCTGGGTCGGGGGTGGGGCGGGCACGCCCCGGCGGCGCCACCGGCCGAGGATGGCTCGGATGCGTGGAGTAGTCTGTCCATGACTTGGGGTAGTTGCCGTTGGGGTCGGTTCGAGATGCCGGTGCAGAAGCACGATGCCCGTCCGGTGGAGCGGCCCTCGGGTCTGGTGCCACCGGCCGTCGCGCTCGACGGCGTGACGGAACTGCGGCTGCACGGGGTCGGGGGCACGACACCGGAGAACCTGCTCGCCGACGTGGCACCGCAGCTCGTCTCCGGCGACGGGGTGGCCGGCTTCTTCCGCACCGCCGACGTCAAGGGGCGCCACGCCGAGGCGTACTCCTGGGGCGGGCTGACCTCGCGCAGCGCCACCCGCGCGCTGTGGTTGCTGCTGCTGCCGTTCACGCTGGTCAACGTCGCGGGCTGGATGTGCACGCCGACGGCGTGGCGCGGCGCGCTCCGGTTCCGGGTGCACCGCGCGGTGGTCCGCTGGGCGGCGCTGGGCCTGACGGTCAACCTGCTGCTGCTCGTCGCGATGACCACGATGGACGTCGTCGCCTACCAGTGCGGCGTCCGCGTCGCCTGCGCCGACCGGTGGTGGCTGCGGTGGCTGCACACGGACCCATTCGTCGACCATCCGGCGCGCCGGGTCCTCGTCGGCGCACTGGTGCCGTTGCTGGTCGCGATCGGACTGCTGGCCCTCAGCGGCCGGTCGCTGTCCCGCTACGAGCAGGTGCCGCCGCCGCAACGGGGTGAGTCGCTGCGGGCGATGAGCGACGTGACGCCCGCCCGGCCCGGGGTGGGCCTGACCGACCCCGACTTCTGGAACGGCGGCGGCAGCGTCGCCCGGCTCGCGCTGCTGCACCTGGGCGCGGCCTGCGGCTTCGTCGGCTGGATCACCGCGTACACCGCCCGGTCGATCCCCCTGGCGGCGGGTGTGGCGCCGGCGTACGACGGATTGGCGACCCTGGTGACCTGGCTCGCGGCGGCGGCCGGCCTGGGCGCGGTGCTCCTGCTGACGCCGGCCCGGATCGGGCGGGCGGCGGCGCTCTCCGTCACCGGACTCGGCCTGCTGGCGGTGACCGGGGCGGTGGTCGTCGCGCTGGCACAGCCGGCGGTCGCCCCGCCCGGGGCCGACCGGTGGGCGCCGCTGCCGGGCATGCAGACGGCGGTGGACTGGACGTACGCCCTCTGCCTCGGCGCGACGGCGGCCGTGCTCGCGTCGGCCGCCGTCAACGGGCACCGGCGCGGCGCGTTCCGCTACGCCGGCCCGTTCGCGCTGACCGTGCTGGCGGCGGTGGTGCTCAACGCGGTCGGGATCGGCACGATGATCCGCGTCGCCGACCTGCTCGGCACGGTCTCCAACCCCGGCACCGGCGACGGCCGCCCCGACCGGCTCTACGTCTACGACATGGTCTACGCCCTCACGCCCTACCTGACGCTGCTGCCGATCGCGATCGTGGTGGGCTTCGCGCTGGTGCAGGCGGTGGTGCTGTGGCGGGCGGCCGGCCCCGACCGCCGCCGGCGCATCCACGACGAGTACGCCGCCCTGTCGACACCGGATCCGCCGAGCGCCTGGGACGCGTCCGCCCTGAACGAGCCGGCGCGCCACAACCGAGCGTGGCCCGGCGGCTGGACGGCCCGGATCGCCCGGGGCCGGCAGTTGGCCGTGCTGGCCCGGGACGTCGACCTGCTGTTCAGCCTCCTGACCGTCGCCGCCCTCGCCGTCTTCGGGTACGTGCTGGTCACCGCCGTGGTCCACCACTCGCTGCCGTGGGCGCCGCGCGGCGCGCTCACCGTGTCGACCTGGCTCGCCGCCGGGGCACCGGTGGCGGTGCTGACCCTGATGCTGCGGGGCTGGCGCGGGCTGGCGGACCGCCGCCACCTCGGCGTGCTGTGGGACATCGGCACCTTCTGGCCCCGCGCCTACCATCCGCTCGCCCCGCCGTCGTACACCGAGCGCGCCGTGCCGGACCTGCAGCGCCGGCTGTGGCGCGTCCACGACCACGGCGGCGCGGTGGTGCTGGCCGCGCACAGCCAGGGCACCGTCATGGCGGTCGCCGCGCTCCTGCAGGAGAAGAGCCGGCCGCAGCGCGACGGCCGGCCCGCCGGTCACGTCGCGCTGGTCACCTTCGGCAGCCCGCTGACCAAGCTGTACGCGTGGGGATTCCCCGCCTACTTCGCCGACGGCGCGCTGGGTGCGGACCGGCCCACGGTGTGGCGGTGGCGGAACTTCTACTACGAGACCGACTTCATCGGCGGCCCGATCTTCCCGGACGACCCGGCGAACGAGGTCGACCAGATGCTCACCGACCCACCGACCGCCTGGTACGTGCACGGCCAGCAGCCACCCGTCCTCGGCCGCCACTCCGGCTACTGGACCGACCCCCGCGTCTGGGACCTGGTCGACCGCTACGCCGAGGAGTTGCCGCTGCCCGGGAACCCTCCGCCCGCCCGCTGACCCGCGGCGAACGGGGTTCCCACCACCTGCTGACCTGCCCCTAGGGTCGTCCGCATGCAGGAGGGCCGGTGGACGACGATCACGCCGTCGCAGTTCACGCACGAGCGGGAGGCGCTGGCGCACGTCCAGGCGCTGCTGCCCGACACCGAGCCCTACCGCGCCTGGTCTAACTTCACCTTCACGGCCCAGACCGGCCACCAGGACGGTGCGGTGGTGCGGGTGGGCGACAACGAGTGGATCGCCCTACCGGACGCCTGGATCGTCAACGCCCACCGCAGCGCAGTCACCGCCTGAGGCATGGCCGTCCGCCGTGGGCTCGACGCTCCGGGCCACGTCGTTGCCGGGCGCCTGAAAGGTCGTGCCCGTGTAGGCAGGGGCCTCGTGCGCGAGGGCTTCCATGTTCTCCGGCGCGCGGGCGACGGCGAGGGCCGGGGAGCCGTGCAGCCCCCACACGCCGGCCTCGACCCAGCAGAGCTGACGGTACTTCCCCGGCGCCATGGCCTGCGAGCCGAAGTCCCAGCCGACGGCTGACACGGGCTTGCCGCCGAACTGCCGCCGGGCCCGTTCGCGGTAGGCGTCCCTGGTGACTGTCGCGGGATGCAGGAAGGACAGGTCGAACCCGTTCTCGGCGAGCCCGAACGCGGCCAGGCCGAAGAGCATGGTGCACTCGATCCCGCTGTCGGCGCAGTAGTCCGCGATACGTGCGGCACCGTGCAATGCGCCGGCGTACGACAGCACGTACAGGCGGCGGACCGGGTGGAACCGCCGGTATTCCCGCAGCGCCGCCACGATCGTCGCGCCGGAGGCGACCGTGTCGCCGATCAGCAGCGTCGAGCCGCCGGCGTCGAAACGCGCGTAGGACACCTCGACCGTGGCGTCGTCCGGGGCCACGGCCACCCTGCTCGTGGAGACCAGGTTCGCCGGCAGGTTCCGGCCGGCCTCCAGGGCGACCGCCTCCGCGAGCTGGTAGACCAGGCCCTTGCTCAGGATGACCAGCTCGGCGATGTCGGCGCCGTCGAGTTCGTCCCGGATGTGCCGGACGAACTCCCGGCTGCCGGCGAGGCAGGCCCGCCGGAACGGCAGGTCCGTCAGGTTGCGGTCGAACAGCAGCGCTTCCAGGTGCCGGTTGTGCACCAGGTGGAGACCGGTCACACCGGTCCTGGCGCCGATCGGCTCGACGGCGCTGGACCCCGTGTCCTCGATCATGCCGTCGTGCTGGGCACTCGCGACCCGCAGGCCCTGATCCTTCGTAGCGCGTCGAGCATCGGCCTGTCGATGTCGAGCACGTTGTTCTCGTATTCGTCGAGCGCGGCGGACAACCAGGCAGGGCGAGGTTGGGTCGCCTTGGGGCGCTCGGCCAGCGACACGAGGGCACGACCGGCGGCGGCGAAGTCGTCGACCACCTCGGTGGCGAGCGCCGCCACGTGCGGGTGCACGTAGTCGGTCACCCGCACACCGCGATACTCCAGGACGTCGCTGCGGTACTGCGAATTGCGGGGAGCGACCACGACCACCGGCGTTCCCAACGTGACCGCCGCCGCCATCTCCACCCCGATGCCGATGCCGCGGCGTACCCGTGCGTCGACGACGACCGCCGTCGCCACCATCACCTGGTACATGTCCCGGCCGAACTGGCCCAGCGTGTTGCCCGCGTCCGGTATCGGGTCGTCGGGGTTGAGGAAGACGACGTCGCAGGGAGCAGCGCCGCCCGCGACCTCCTCCCGCTCCACATCCGTCCAGCAGAGACGTTGCTGGTCGCCAGCCCCTTTAATGATCGATCCGGAACAGTAAACGGAAATCACCATCATCATGCCCTTCGGTCGGGATCCGTCTGGTTCAACGTGACATCGAGCTTGCTGGCGACGACGGACACCACGGTGTGT
Source organism: Micromonospora sp. NPDC002717 (assembly GCF_040295705.1). NCBI lineage: Bacteria > Bacillati > Actinomycetota > Actinomycetes > Micromonosporales > Micromonosporaceae > Micromonospora > Micromonospora sp. NPDC002717. The sequence continues at coordinate 79,804 of NZ_JBEOVW010000010.1, forward strand.
GCCTGCTGAACGGTCGTCGCGTTCTGGAGCTTGATGCGCTTCCGCCCTCGGATAACCGCCTCGCGGAGCCGCGCCCGGAGCACCGGGTGTTGCGTGGCGGTGGCGATGGCGCCGAACTCGGCGGTGGAGCGCAGGGAGAGCAGGTCGCGCCAGCGGGCGCCGCGGTGGACGAATTCGTGGATGCCGAGCCAACGAAGGCCGAGGTCGAACGAGCGGGCGGAGAGCCCCCGGTCCGCGAGGGGCGCCTGCATCTGCCGTACCCCGCAGGAGAAGTCGCCGAAGTCGAAGTCGGCGACGATGGCGGCGTCGAGGTCGCGGAGGTAGCTGGCGAGGTATTCGCGGGACAGGAACATGTCGACCCTGGCCCGTTCCTCGGCGTCCAGCGTCACCGGGACGGTCGCGCGGACGAACCGGCTGATGAACGCCTGCCCGTCGAGCCGTTCCGGCACCTCCCGCAGGTGTGTTTCGACGTCACCCAGCCTGGCCGGCCAGCGGCGGGCGATGCCGGTGAGGGTCCCGGCCAACTGGCCGTCCGGCTCCAGCGCGGCGCGCCAGCTCTCGCCGATATCGGTGGCGGTGTTCTGCGCGTAGCGGGGTCGCCACACGAGGCCGTCGGTGAGGCTGCGGTGCGGGGTCAGCTCGTAGGGATTGCGGACGTCGCTGCGGTATTCGACGGCCTTGTGTTCCACGTACGAGTCGAGGTCGGCGATGTGCGACGAGTAATGGACCGTGCCGCGAACCACGAGCGACCTGATCCGGGTCAGGAAGACCGACAGGCTCGGCACCTCGAACAGGTATGACGCCGGAAGGATCAGGTGCTCGTCGGTGGCGAGCACGGCCAGCCGCGTCGCGTGCAGCGCCTGCGACAGATCCGTTTCGGTGAAACTGGCCGTCGGCGGGCGGCCGTAGCAGGACCGGATCTCCGGATTCAGATACTGCACGAAGATCGGCCGCGCGCGATCGTAGGTCAGCGGCGTGGCGAAGCGTTCCTCCGGATAGAGGCTGAGCTGTTGCCCCGCCACATGCAGGTGCAGGTCCCGGCCTGCGACATAGCCGTCACGCCGCGCGCTGACGTCCTGCTGGGGCACGGTCACGCGTCGCTCATGGTGCTCGTTCGGGGCGATCCACGGTGAGATCACGGCCTGCGGTGTACGCGTCCCGGCCTGCGGTCACGTTCTGCTGCACGGTGGTCGACTGGTCGACGGCACCGCCGGCCGCCCGGACCGCCGCGAGCAGGTCCCGTACCGCGACGGCGAAGCCGGGGTCCTCGTCGAGCCGGGCCTGCAACCGGCCCTCCCACCGGGCCGCCTCCAGAGCGGACGCCTCATCCCTGCGCTCCGGTGGAGCAGCGACCAGCCGTTCGCGCGAATCCTCCAGGACCCGGTCTGCGCGGGCCACCGATGCTGTCTCGTCGCGACCGAGAATGCGTGCCGCGTGGGCTTTCACGTCGAGCCACACGTCCGAGACCATGGCCTGAATGAGAGCCGCGCTCGCTGCGGCGGCCAGGCCTGCTGCCGACAGGTCGTCCATGGATCACCGCATCTGTTGTGATTGCGCACGCCGGGGGAGCGGTCACGGCCCAGTATGCCAACGCCAAAATGCCTGTCAAGGACGGTTCGCTCTTCCCGGTATTGATCACGCTGACGATGAATCGACGTTTGCGGGGAATCGTCTATTGCTTGTGCACCGGTCGGTGTGGAAGCTGATCGTAGGCGGGCCTCGCGTGTGTCGATATCACGACAGTTCGCTTTGGGCGGTGCGACCAACCGTCGACGCTTCGCATGGTTATTCGCCGCCGCCGGCGGCCGAGTGGTGGGAGCGGGCTACCCGAACAGCGACAGCAGCCCGGCCTGCTCTGGTGTGAGGCGTATCGGGGCGTTCGCCCCGGCGGTGGGGAAGACCTGGGCGACGTCGAGGTCGCCTCTGCGAATGCTCGTCGCGGTTTCGATCTTCACGCGCCTGGCGGTCAGGGTTTCGAGCAGGCGTCGGGCATCCAGAAGGTACGCAGCGGAGATCCGCCGTCGGTGGTGCCGCACGGCGCCCGGGGGCCGGGCTGGCCCGCTGAGGACCAGGTAGAAGTCGCAGGTGTGCGGGCTGATGTCGATGCCGGCGAAGGCGTCGCCGTAGGTCTTGACGTTCACGGTCCGGCCGGCGAGCGGACCGGATCGGAAGATGCCGTCGTAGCCGGCCTGTGTCGCCGTACCGGCCAGTTCGATGTCGAAGACCTGTGCGGCGATGAACTCGCCGATGTCGCCCGGCCGCGCCGATCGCCCGGTGAGCGCCGCGATCTGGGCGTCCAGTTCGTCGCGAGCCCGCAGCAAGGCGGCCAATTGGTGCAAGGTCCCGGTCACGAGGTTGATTCTTCGCGTTGCGCGCTGGCCGGACCAGTCACGCGTCGCTAACTTCTCGTCATGACGACCTCCGCACGGCAGCGCGTCGCGGCCTTCTGGGACGCCCATGTGGATTCGTGGCTCAGGGGCGAGGATCAATTGCCGCAGCATCTCCAGGCATGGTTCGACTCCTATGTGGGCGTCGGCCCCGGCGCAGTGACCCGCGAGGGTTTCCCGGAGCCCTACCACGGTGACCTGCTCGGTCTGGAGCGCACGCCACAGATGGTGGTGCTCGGCCTGAACCCCGGCGAGTTTCGCCCCCGTTTCCAGGCGCGGGACGGCATCTTCGCCAAGGAGATCGCCGAGCACGGCTCATACAGCAGGTGGGCGACGACCCGCCCCTACAACCGGCCGCCCTGGACGCTGCCGCAGGAGATGGGCATGAACCGGCACTACCAGGCGCGGCTCGCGTTCACCCGCCGGTGGCTCCAGGACCCGAGCGCCGACCATCGTGATCTGTTGATCTTTGAGTGCTACCCATGGCACTCGAAGTCCATCACGGCCCCGCTATGGCCACCGCCGGAGGTCATCGAGGAGTACGTGTGGCAGCCGATCGCGGAGCTGCCGGTACGGGACGTGTTCGCGTTCGGCCGGCCCTGGGACGGCATCGCCCAGGCGCTCAAGCTGCCGCAAACGAGCGCGCTGGGATTCGGCGGCACGGACTACGGGTCGAAGGTGCCCAGCCGGGCGGTGCGGACGTACGCGTTGCCGTCGGGGCAGCGGCTGGTCGTCGAGTGGCATGCCGGGTCAGCCGGCCCGCCGAGCGCCAAGGAGACGGCCCTTCTCAGGGACGCGCTCGTCAGCGGGGGAGTTGGGAGTGACGGCAGCGGGTCACCGCCCCCACGACCCAGGGCCGGTGGCACCGAAACCGGAGTCGATAGCAGTCATGCCGAGGTGTCGCCGTGACCGCGGCAAGCGACACTCTCGCCACGGCCCGGCGCGTCGAGCGGCTGCGCCAGTACATGGGCGCGCAGGTGCTCGGCTCGTCGGGTGAGTGCGTCTGCCGGAAGCTGGGCAGTTGTCGGCGGAGCGTCCTGTTCGACGGACGCGGGGCACCACGGCCCGAGGTGTCCTTCGCCGCCGGGCAGCTCTCGCACGTCGGCCGTCACTACGACCTCACGTTGGGCGGAGTGCCGTGCCGCATCTTGGTCGTCGCCATGGACACGGTGCGACCGAGAGAGCACGTGACTCTTGAACAGCGCCACGCCGAGGTAATGGAGTCCGCCGAGCTGCCGTTCAACCGCCGGAATCCGCACATGAAGGGCACTGCCAGTGCGCTCCGGCTCGCCGTGGGGCGGGAGCCGGGCAGCGACCGCGAAGGCGAGCAACTCCACCTGAGCGGGGTACGGCAACCCGTGCATCTCTTCGACGCGTACGCCATGGCGAACCTGCGACTCTGCTCGGCCACGGCCGACGGACAGAGGTCGTTGAGCAACGCGACCATGAGCCGCAACTGTCTTCCGCACCTGGCAGCGACGATCATGATCCTGGAGCCGACGCTGTGCATCGTGCAGGGCGTCCAGGTCGGCAAGGTGCTCACTGAGCTGATGAGTCGGCGTCGGAACCTTGCCCCACGCCTCGAACGGGCGCGAATCGCGGGCGTCGACACCCTCGTCGCGGCGTTCACCAACCCCTCCGCGCGGGGCAGCTACCGGTGGGGAGGGCTCAACGGCGTTCCCTACCTGTACGAGACCGTGGCGCCGGCGCTCCGGGTCGCGCACCAGTTGGTGGTTGGTGCGTCCGCACCGGCCGGCAACGCCACCGTGCACCCGCAGCGGCGGCCGGCCGACGCCGATCGTCAGCCGCCAAGGTAGCGGCCCTATCGGTGGGGGCGGTCGCCTCGACGTACTCGGCACCGGCTGGCGGCACGTGCCACCCGTAGCGCCGACGGCGTCACCCGGCGTCAACGCCGGCAGGCAGCCCCGAGCGGGCGCGGGTCGCGGCGCTGTCCTGATCACGCCGCCGAGCAGGGGACGAGGCCCGGCGGGACCGTGGGGTGCGGCGGGCCGTGGGTTCGGGAGGGCGGGCCGGGCGGAGGCCGGCGAGCTGGACGTAGATCTCGCGCTTGGCGGTCGCGTTGCCGCGACGGTCGAGGACGTAGCCGGTCAGCCAGATCCAACCGGCGTACGTCGGTTGGTCGGACACCGAGACGACGCGGAAGGTCAGGGCGCGGTCCCCGGCGAACTGCACCGAGGCGCGGCCGTCGACGACGAGCAGGTCGCCGGGGGAGGGGCGCGCGGTCACCAGTGACCGGAGTTGTGCTGGTACTCCTGCGGCGGCCGGCACTCCCGCGCGTGCATGGTCTGCCAGTCGCGCAGCGCCCGCTTGACCCGGTCGTTCTCCTGGGTGAGCAGTCGTACCGCCTCGTTGAGCATGGCCAGTTCGTCGGCCACCCGGGCCTGGAACTCGCGTACCTCCACCGGGTCGACGCCGCGCCGGCGCGCGACGAACTCGCGGGTCCGCACCTCGTGCGGCGTCAACCGGCCCGGGTAACCGGCCGGGTAGGGCTGGCCGCCTCGATACACCTGAGCCACGACGATCCTCTCTGCGGGCAGGCGGGAGCGCGCAGGCTCCGCGCGGTGGGTCTGGAAGGGCGGGTCGTCCGCGTGGGGGCCGCGGACGACCCGCCCGCTCCACCGCCGCAGCTCGATTCAGCGGTACGACAGCAGAGCAGCCCGGCGGGTCGGGACGGGCACGGGCACCCGCCCCGACCAGGGGGATGAGCCGAACTCGTTGCCACGCGAGGATCGGCTCGGAATCAACATAGCTAGACATGTCAGATGAGTCAACGCTGCTTGTTAGGCGCGTCGCGGTGTGATCGAATCGGATTGCCACGCGAGGAGTGCCATGCGAGAAGTGCCGGATTACTGGCGCATCGCCGACGATGTGATCGCCGACGTCAGATCCAAGAAGTTGGAGCCGGGGGACAAGCTGCCCTCGATCGCCGAGCTGCGCGCGAGCTATGGCGTCAGCCACGGGACCGTGCAGATGGCCTACGCCCGACTGGAAGCGCTCCGTGTGATCCGCCGGCAGCAGGGCAAGGGCGTCTTCGTCACCGACCCGAAGACCTGGATGCGGGAGCCGTAGGTAGCGGGCCGAGTCGGTCGAGAAGGTGCGCCTCCGCCTGCGTGGCGAGTACGACCACGCCTTCAAGGTCGGGCGTACCGCCACGTGGGCGGCCTGGCGGGACGAGCGGGTGACGCAGGTCGCCGTCGCCTGGGTGCTCGGTACCGCCTTCGTGCGCTTCTGCGAAGACAACGGCCTGCTGCCCTTACCTGGCGGGACCGGGGGACCGGTTGCTCCTAGCCGAAGAGGCCGAGGCGCAGTTCTTCCGCGATCAGCCCGACAAGACGCTGCGCGACTGGCTGCACCAGGGCTTCGACGCCATCGCCAGCACCCAGGCCGGTAAGTCACTCTTCGACAGCGGCACAATCCGCTCTACCAGATCCCGCTGTCTACGACGAGGCGAAGAACGCGATCGCCTTCTGGCGTCGACGCACGGAGCAGGGCGTTCACGAGATCGGTGATCGGTGCGATGTGCGGCGTTCTGAGCATGAGGGCGTCAGTGTGGTTGCCCGCTGCGGACGGTCGGATGACGGCGGGCGGAGGCGCTCACAAGGTTCGCAGATTGGTGCCAGAGTGACGGGTAGTCGACAGTATCGACGTACGCGCACATGTTGTGTCACACCCGGGCGGGAAGCTGATTGTCCCCTCTTGGAGGTGCCGCATGCCGTATGTGAGGTCGCACATCCGCCGTGACGGAGCCCGGGTCCGGGCGCACTATCGCAAGCGGCGCCGCGCGGGCAGTGGAGGATCTGCGCGACGGGGTCGATCCGCAAGCAGTTCGCGAAATGGCTGGGGCCTCGCCTTCTGGGCGGTGTCCGCTCTCATCGCGGTCGTCCTGGTCGTCGACTTCGTCCAGCGGCATCCGTACTGGTCGGCCTTCCTGGCCGTGGTCGTCGTCGCGGCCGCAGGCGCGCTGCTGTCGATCGGGGTGAAGCGGCGGGCACGCCAACGAGCCGAGCAGGCCGAGCGGGACAGGGCGATCGCGGTGACCGACCCGATGACGGGTCCCGAGTTCGAGCAGTGGTTCGCCCGGTTGCTCGGGGCGTCCGGGTTTCGGGACATCCGGGTCCGGGGTGGCTCCGGGGACCGGGGTGCCGATGTCACGGCGATCGCCCCGGACGGCCGCCGCGTCGTCGTCCAGTGCAAGCGGCAGAGCACGAAGAACCGGGTCGGCAGCGCCGCCATCCAGCGGTTCGCCGGGACCTGTCGCGAGGTGCACGGAGGTGAACTGTGCATGATCGTCACAAACGGATTTTTTACCGCCGGCGACGGCGTGCAGCTCGCCCGACAGCTCAACATCGTCCTGGTCGACCGGCAGGTGTTGGAGCAGTGGGCCTGGACGCGTACGCCGCCCCGGAGCATCGTCGGCAGGTGAGCTGACCCGGTTTCGTAGCTCGACCCCTCCCGGTAGCGGCGCTGTCGTCGGTCTTGCCGGCGGATGGCAGGCTCGACGCCATGGGAGGCGTCGTCGCACAGTTGCCCGCACTTCTCGGCGTGCTGATCGGCACGATCGGCACGATCGTCGCCACCTCCATCGCCGACCGCACACGATGGAAGCGGAACCAGACCGTCCGCTGGGACGACCGTCGGCTGGACGCCTACGTCGAGTTCGCGCAGGTGCTGAAGGAGATCCACGCCATCGCCGTTCGGATGCTCGCCAATGCCCGCCCCAACTCCCGCGGACACCGGATCGACCAGGAGGAAGGCCTGGCACGGTTGGCAGACGCCGACGTCCGGCACACGCTGGCCTGGGAGAGCGTCCTGCTGCTGGGGGACGCCGCGACGGTGTCGGCGGCACGTGGCTGGCGCGACGCCGTCTGGGCGATCGAGCGTGCCGCTCGTGGCCTGACCGGTCAGGACGACGTCGGCCATCTGTTGCACCGGGCAAACGAGGCGCGCGACCACTTCTACAGCGCCGCCCGTGGTGGCCTGGGCGTCGGCGGCGGCTCGGTCGCTCAGGCGATGCTGCTGTCAGGGCGACTTGCGCAAGCGCTACCGAACAGGATGTCGTCACAGACGACCGCCCGGCCCGCGCCAGCCGACCGGTCGGGGTAGGGCGGTGGTGCGTGTCGACCTGCTCGGGTCATGACGCGATGGCTCTCACAGGTCCGGGCTTTCGGGCGCTGCCCCCGTCGGTGTTTCCGGCCGTTCGGGCGTCTCTTGCCTCTGGCTCGGCGGAGACAGCAGGTCCACTGGGGTCAGCGGGTCGAAGACGGTGCTGTCGGGAAACCGGTCGCAGAGCAGGTCTTCGATCCACTCCGCGGCCGCCTCCTGCAGGTCCAGCATGTGCTGTAGCGCGTCGGCGTGCTCCTCGTTCCCGGTCGCCGCTCCGTCAGCGGACGCGCCGTCGATGTGCTCTCTCAGTATCGACACCCATCGCCGGCTGAGCCGTTCGGCGTACTGCGCCCGCCTCAGGTGCTCGTCGTATCGGGACGCCAGGGCGATGTGGCGCTCCCAGTGGGGTTGGAGGGCCTGCTTGACCCGTTGGTCCAATCTCACCCAGGCGCCCGGCTGACAGGTGACGACCACGTCGCCCCGCTCGTAACGCCAGGGGGTCTGCTCGGCGAGCGCCCGCTGGAGCGCCACCTCCATGTCGCCGGCCCGGTGCGGTGAGAACTCGCGCGCCCGCTCCGCCGCGAGGCGGGTCAGTTGCTCGATCGCCTGGGGCATGAAGTACTGCGCGTACCAGCTCAGCGCCTCCGGCCGTAGGCCCTCCGATGACCAGGTGAAGGTCGCGCGGACGTGGAAACAGAACACGTAGCCCCGGGCTGGCACGGTGATCGGACCCGCCGGGTCGCGCTGTTCGGTGTGTCGGCCGGGTCGGGGCGGTGGAGGGTACGGCGCCGGGAAGGAATCCTCGTCCTGCAGGTAGGCGACCAGCCGCCGCCAGCGCAGCAGCAACGAGCGACCGGATTGGAGGCTCGCCTTCCCGGCCGTGACGAGGCCCCGGGTGGCCCGCCGTCGCCACCGGTGGAAGGACGTCGACTGCCGGTCGGAGGCGTCCGTCATGTCACCCTCCCCTCAGCACGGTTCGGTCCGCGTCAAGCCGATCCACCCGCGTTGCCGGACGCCGTGTGGTGGATTGCGGATTGACGAGGTGCCGTCGCGCGAGGGGTGCGCAGAACAGCTTCAACCCCATGACGTGTCGGTGGTCTGTGCCCTCACGCTAACCGGGAGGCGTCTCATTCGGGCGCAGCCGCGCCGAGGCGGAGAGCGGGGTGGCCGGGCCCGCCCGACCGACCGTAGCGGTCAGTTGGCCTGGGCGGGCTGGTCGAGGATGGCGCTGAAGCGCTCCTCGGCCAGGTCGAGCTGGTCGAGGATGTGCCGCTTCACCGGCGCCGACAGGGGAGTGTCCGGCCGGGTGACGAGGTCCCGGTAGACCGGCACCAGTGGCCGGTACTTCGCCGCCGACGAGGCCACCTTCGGCCCGACGGTGTGGATGACGCCCACCCCGTTGTCGGTGAAGTCGGAGATCTTGATGACCCGCGCCCACGGCTCCCGGGCCAGGCTGGCCGCCACGTGCTCGCGGTACTGCACGTGCTTGTCGCGCCCCGGGTCGTACGCCGGGTTGGTGACCGCGCCGACCAGGCGGGCCACGCGCGGGCCGAACCGCTCGGCCAGGACGGCCAGCGCGGCGGCGGTCGCGTCGTCGCCGGCCTGCTCACCGGCCAGCTCGTCGGGGTGGTCCTCCACCGCGTCGTGCAGCAGGCCGGCCACGATCACGTCGACGTCGCGGACCTGGTAGTGGTGCATCATCCGGATCGCCACCCGCAGCAGGTGGTTCAGGTAGGGCTCGCGTACCCGCCGGTCGTCGCGGTGCAGCTCGGCGGCCAGGTCGAGGGCCTCGGTGAGCCGCTCCCGGGCGGCCTCGTCGAACGCGCGCAGCTCCAGCCGGAACCGGGCCAACAGGCCGGGCTCGCCGTGGATCTCGGTGATCGCGTGCATCGGCATGGTGGCCAGGTAGGCGGGAAATTCCATGCGCCACTTATAGCCGATCTTCACCATGTCGCGGGCCCCTGCCGTCGGGTGCCCGACGCACCGCCCCGCGCACGAGGTCCGTCGCGCGGCTCAGGCCCGGCCGCCGCCAGAGCCCTCGGTGACGGCGCCGGTGACCCGGACCGCCTTGACGACGGCCGGGATCGAGCCGATCAGCAGCACCAGCCCCCAGGCGAGGGCGACGACGGCGAAGACCAGCGCCCCGAGGTCGTCGACGACGCTGACCAGGATCACCGGCACCAGGCGGTGCAGGAACTCCAGCACGACGGTGCACAGCAGCGTGGTGAGGGCGAGCAGCACCAGGCCCTTGTTCTGCAGAAACCGGGGTTGGGCCGCCACGAGCAGCCCGGCCCAGGCGAGCTTGAGCAGCAGCACCAGCCCGAGCAGGACCGAGGCGTCGCCGACCGGGAAGAACCCCCACAGGGCCAGGTAGGCCAGCGTGCCGAAGGGCGGGGCCAGGAACAGCGACACCATGACGGTCAGCTCGACGAAGGCGACCAGCAGCGCGACGAACGCCACGACGATCAGCACGATCGAGAAGACCAGCGTCGCGGCGCCCTGCACCCGGCCCTGGACCCGGTCCGGCAGCACCAGGCTCAGGCAGAACAGCCCGGTGCTCCAGACCGCGACCGCGTCGACCAGCGCCAGGTAGCCGGTGCCCCGGCCGGACGGCTCGCTGACCCCGGACACGTCGGCGACCCGCACGTCGAGCGCCCCGGCGCTGTCCCGCAGCGCCGCGCCGGCGTCCCCGCCGCCGACGAGCAGCCCGGCGCCGATCTCGACACCCAGCGCCAGGCCGACGGCGAGCATCGCCAGCAGCAGGAACGGCTTGCGCAGCTCACCCATGTCGGGCCTCCGATGGGTCAGGACGTGGTGACCGTGACGGCGCAGCCGCCGACGCGGGGGCAGTTCAGCAGCACGTCGGTGGCGCGGTCGACGGCGATCCGGGCGACCGCCCCGGTGCCGTCGGTCGCCGGGGTGACCTCGTCGCGGACGGTGAACTCGGCGTCCCCGGGTGCCGGGGCCTCGACCGTGAACGGGGCCGGGCTGCGCAGGACCAGCGTCCGCAGCCCGCCCGGGTCGGCCACGCGCAGCACGCAGGTGCCGGTGAAGACCAGCCGGCCGGCCTCGGCGCAGTCGGCCCGTACCGTCGCCGGGTCCACCGCGGTGCGCTCGCCGCCGAGCCGGCCGAGCCGCTCCACCAGCCCGGAGGGGTCGCCGGGGTTGCCGGTGTCGTCCCGGCCGGCGCCGACGGCGACCGCGAACAGCGCCACGAGCAGCACGCCCAGTGCCGCGAGCAGCGCCTTCTGCCCGCCGCTCATCGGGCGTCGGCCGGCGCGGGGACCTCGGTGAACCGGATCGCGTCCACGCCGGCGAAGTAGCGGTCGGTGCCCTGGGTCTTGCCGACCACGACGAGCGTGACCCGGTGCGGCCCCCGGGTCAGCGCTACCGTGCCGACGTCGACCCAGTCCGTCTTCCGCACCTCGGGGGTGAAGCCGAGGAAGGCGCCGCCGACCTGGGCGCCGTCGATGGTGAAGACCGTGTTGGCGTAGTCGAACGAGGTGGTGCGGACGGCGGCGAACCGCCAGGTGCCGTCGGCGGGGATCTCCACCGTCACGCTCACCTGGTCGCCGATCGCGCGGCCCTGGAAGAACAGCTGGGCGTCCCCCGACCAGGTCACCCCGCAGCAGTTGGGCTGGACCTCCACCGCCACCGACGAGCCCATCGGCGGCCCCAGCACCGCGCCGGCCACCAGGCTCTCCGCCTCGACGGTGACCACCCGCGGCTCGCCCGGCGCCGGTTCCCCGTCGCGGGCCAGCAGCCAGACCACCGCCGCGCCGACGACGAGGACCAGCGCCGCCGCGGCGGCGATCCACGGCCACGGCGTACGCCGGGGCGGGGCGACCGCCCGCACCTCGTAGGTGACCCGCCCGCTGGAGCGGGAACTCTCCTCCGGCGCGGTGTTCGCCGAGTACGCGAACCCGGTCATGTCGTAGCGCCGGGGCGCGGTGCCCGGCGGCACGGTCAGCCGGACCAGGAAGGAGACGGAGCCCTGCCCGGGCACCACCCGCTGCGGTTCGGTGACGGTGAACCAGGACCGCTGCGAGCCCTCGCCGGGCGCCACGTCGAAGACGACGGTGTCCGGGGCGGCGCCGGGGTTGGAGACGGTGAACGTCAGCTCGCCGGTGTTGCGGGTGTCCAGGGTGAACTGCTCGGCGGCGGCGACGACCGCCCACTCGGTGGTCATGGTGGCTCCTCTGCGACGACGATCTCGGCGGTGGTCGACGCGGGCTTCTCCGCCTCGACGATGCGGGTGATCACGGCGAGCTGCCCGGCTGCGGCCGGCGGCACGGTGACCACGACGTGGAACGGCCGGTCCCGGGGCTCGTCGATGGCGAAGCCGCGCGTCCCGGTGGCGACCTCCAGGGCCCTCCGCATGCCGTACGGGGTGCCGCGCCAGCGGGCCAGCAGCGCGCCGTGGGACACCAGGTCCCGCAGCCGGCCCAGCGGCAGCGGCGGCGGGGCGTCCGGCCGGGGCGAGGCGACCACGTGGTCCATCGCCACCCAGCGGGCCAGGTAGGCGACCATCCCGTCCGGGGCGCGGTACGGGTCGAACAGCGCGTCGACGTCGGCGAGCACCGCCTCGTCCGGGGCGTGCAGCGCCTCCATGACGTCCAGCAGCGCCCACAGCACGCTGCCCGGCACGCAGGCCCGCTGGTACGCCGCGGGCAGCAGCCGCTCAATCGCCGCGCGTCGCATCCTGCCGCACCACCTCGATGTCGTGCTCGCCGGAGCAGAGCAGCCACGTGTCGGGAACGGTCACCACGTCGGCGGTGGCCTGGTTGGCGCTGGCCGCCCAGTCGACCGCGTCGGTGCTGCGGTGCACCCCGCGCTCGCCGCCGGCCAGGATCAGCCGGTCCGGGCCGCCGGTCGCGGCGACGGCGTCCACCGGCACGAACCGGGTGCGGTCCCGGAGCGGCAGCCCGCAGTTGACCGACACCGGCGCCCACTGCGGCGCGGCGGCGAGGGTGTCCAGCCGCAGCACCCCGCCGCTCTGCGTCGCGGCGACCGCGAGCGGCCCGGAGAACGCGAGGTCCCGGCAGGTGCCGCCGATCCAGCCGGACTGCACCGCCTGCCACTGCACGTCGGACTCGAACAGCCGGGCCCGGCGGCAGCCCTGCCCGGGCTTCTTCGGGTCCGGCTCGCCCGCGCCGCTCCACAGCAGGGTGGCCGGGCCGTCGTACTGGACGGCGAGCACGCGGTTGTCGACGTTGGCCAGCCCGACGTGGGCGAAGCTGCCCGGGCGGCCGGCCTGGGTGGACAGGTAGACCCCGAACCCGGCCTGCGCGGCCACCGCCACGCCCGGCGCGCCCCGCTCGGAGACGAACGCGCGGACGGCGTAGAAGCCCCGGTCGGCGTCGCCGGGGTCGACCAGGATCTGCAACGGCACCGCGCCGGGCAGCAGGGAGACCTCGTACAGGCCGGTGTCGGTGGCGACCAGCAGCGCGCCCGCGCCGTCCCGGTCGATCCAGGCCAGGTCGGACACCCGCGAGTCCAGGTCGGTCAGCATCGACCACGTCTCGCCGAGGTCGGTGCTCAGGTGCACCCGGGAGCCGCCGTCGGCCCGGACGGTGGCGACCGCCACCGAGCCGGGCCGGGGCACGATGCCGGGGCGCACCGGGGCGGGGGCGGGCGTCACCCGCAGCACCGTCTCGCCGTCGGCGAACCGGCCGGCCGGCTCCCACCCGGCGCTCGCGTTGGTGGAGCGGAACAGCACCGGCCCGCGCCCGGCGTACCAGGTCCGCGGCTGGTACTGGTCCACGGCGAGGGTACGCACCTGGGCGTCGGGCGCCTCGTCGACGACGAAGCGGACCGACTCGACGTAACGCACCCCCGGCTCGGCGTGCTCCAGCAGCCGGTACACGTTGGACGCGCGCAGCGGCTCGCCGAACGCCCAGCCGGCCGGGTTGAGCGGGGTCGGCAGCGGGCTGAGCGTGGAGTGCAGCCGGTCGTGGATGCGCCGTCGGACCGCCTCGACGTCCTCCTCCCGGCGCACCACCACCCGGGCGCGGACCGACACCGCCTTGTAGCGGGCCCAGGTCGCCCGGCAGGAGGTGCCCAGGGCGCGGCGGCGCTCCAGGTCCGCCTCGACCCGGGCCCGGGCCTGGTCCACCTCGTGCTCCCGCAGCACCGCCACCGGCAGCCGCCCACCCGGCCGGGCCGCTTCCGGCACGTACGGCACCAGCACCACCTCCACCTCGCCGGGCCGGGCGAAGCTGTAGACGGCGGCGCGGGTGAAGGCGCGCGCCCGGGCCACGGCCCCGGAGCCGGTGGCGAGCACCTCGAAGTCCCGCGCGGTGACCGCCCGCTGCTGGGCGAAGAACTCGTACGGGCCGCGCAGCAGCGCCGACTCCATGGACTCCATCTCCCGCCCGCCGGCCGCCGGCGCGGGGTTGTCGACGCGGACCCCGGGCAGCGGGTCGCGCAGGCTGGTCAGCGTGCCGGCCGCCACGTTGCCCGCCGGCCCGCCGCCGGCCCGGTACCACAGCCGCACCTGCCGCCCGGCCGGCGGCACGGCGGCGACGGTCACCGGACCCGTCGCAGGGTCGGCGGGGTCGCGCACGTCCAGGGCGGGGGCGAAGGTGACCGTGCCGGAGCAGCGGTCGACGAGGTAGACCCTGTCCTGCGGGCCGAGCCCGGCGAAGCTGTCCACCGGCCGCCAGATCTCGAACGTGCGGCCCTCGTGCTCCCGCGCGGCGGCGCCCAGCTCCACCGTCCCGGCCGGCACCTCGACGCCGAGCAGCAGGTCCAGCGGCTCGGCGGTGCGCGCCAGCGGCGCCCGGGCGGCGCGCAGCACCTGACCGGGCTGGCCGGTGCCGACCCCGAGCAGTTCCGCCTCCACCGGCTCGCAGTGGTGCATCCGGACGGTGACCTCGCCCTGCCCGGCCGGCAGCAGCGCCGGCTCGGTGGTGACGAAGACGACCGGCCGGGGGTCGGCCCCGCGCGCGGCGGCCACCCGGGTGCCGGCCGGGATCCGGACCGGCCCGCGGTCGCCGCCGGACCGGGTGAACCGGACGTCCGCCCAGGCCACCGTCGGGGCGTGCCGGGTCACCCCGAGCAGGTTCAGGAACGCCACGTACGCCTTCTCGGGCAACTGGTTGAGCCGGTAGATCATCACCTCGGTGAGGTGCGCGAACGCCTCCAGCAGCGCGATGCCCGGATCATGCGCGGACAGGTCCGTCCAGTCCGGGCAGGACTGCCGGATCCGCTCCCGGGCCTCGGTGACCAGGTCCAGGAAGGCACGGTCGTCCAGGTGCGGCACGGGCAGGGTCACGACGCTCCTCCCTCCGGTGGCACCCGGCCGCCAGCCGGGCGGTGACCGGCCTCCCGCTCCGGGTCGTCGGCGGGCAGCAGGTCGACGGAGAACACCAACTGCCCCGGCGCGAGGCTCGCCCGGATCCGGTAGTCGAGCCGGATCACCAGCCGCCACTCCTCGTCGGGGTCGGGGCCGGCGTCGACGTCGACGACCTCCACCCGGGGCTCCCACCGGGCGACAGCCGCCCGGACGTAGTGGATGGCCAGCCCGGCGGTGGTGTCGTCGTTCGGCGCGAAGACGAGGCGGTGCAGCCGGGAGCCGTACCCGGGACGCATCAGCCGCTCGCCCGGGTTCGTGGACAGCAGCAGGAACAACGCCTGGCGTACGGTCTCGTCGCCCTCGGTCATGGCGAGGCCGCCGGCGGCGGTCAGCGCGAGCCCGCCGCCCCGCCCGGGCTCGAAGCCGGCGCCGACGAACCGGAAGGCCCTCACCGGTCCGCCCCCAGGAAGCCCTGCCGTGGGTCGCGTACCCGGTGGTGCACCAGGCCGGGCGGGGTGCCGTCGGTGAACCCGTCGAGGTGGGACAGGACCACCCGCCGGCCGCCGACGCGCACCCAGTCGCTGTAGCCGACCCGCACCCGCAGGGTCCTCCCGCACGGCTTGATCGTCGGCCCGTAGTTCGGGCAGGCGGTGATCTCCCGGCCCTCCGGGTCGTCGTCCACCAGCACCGGCACGCCGGCGACGGTCACCCAGTCCTGCGAGGCCCGGTTGCCGACCCGCCCGTCGTGGTCGCACCTGATC
Source organism: Micromonospora sp. NPDC002717 (assembly GCF_040295705.1). NCBI lineage: Bacteria > Bacillati > Actinomycetota > Actinomycetes > Micromonosporales > Micromonosporaceae > Micromonospora > Micromonospora sp. NPDC002717. The sequence continues at coordinate 95,373 of NZ_JBEOVW010000010.1, forward strand.
ACCGAGTCGCGGTGGATCCAGCGCATCAGCCGCCTCCTTCGTGGTGGGCGCGGGCCAGCGTCCGGGCCCGCTGCGCGGCGGTCGCCGGATCCTCGGCCGCCTCCGCGTGCAGGAAGTCCACGCTGCGGGCGCGCACGACCATGGCCCGGCCGGGCGCGGAGAGCACCAGGTCGGTCGCGGCGTGCAGGGTGGCCAGTTCGGGGGTCAGCTCCAGCCAACTGCCGCCCTCGGTGGCCAGCCGCAGGCTCCGCGCGGCGTCGTCGACCACGATCGACTGGCCGCGCGCCGTCCGCAGCGACCAGCGCCGCGCCCGCCCGTCGTCGACCCCCGCGTCGTACGCGCCGGCGGCGCCGAACAGCGCGCCGAGCACGATCCCGGACGCCGGCTCGCCCCCGGGCAGCACCACCAGCACGGCGTCCTCGGGGTCGGGCAGCGCCACGAGGCCCTTGCCGGGGCCGGCACCCGGGCAGAGCACGGCCAGCCACCCGGCGTCGAGCCCCCCGTACGCGGGCAGCTCGACCCGGGCCCGGCCCAGCCCCTCGGGGTCGGCGACGTCGGTGACCCGGCCGAGGGTGACCACGGCCGGGGCGGGCGGCCCGGCCGGCGGGGCCGGGGGAGGGGCGGTGGAGAACCGGCTCAGCTGGCCGGCGGCGTCGACGGTGTGCACCACCTCGGTCAGCACGTACGTCCCCTCGACGGCGGCGGGCACGCCGGTGAGCGCGATCCGCCGGCCGGGCCGCAGCGCGGGGTCGACGTCGGCCACCCCCTCGGCGGTGACCAGGGCGGCGACCCGCGCGTCCAGCCGTGCCTGGGCGAGCGCGGCCAACTCGTCGTCGCCCCGCCCGGGCTGGTCCACGGCGGTCCGTACGCCGTCCGCGCCCACGTCGGCCGGGTCGGGGTCGGCGACGATCCGCCGACCGCTGCGGGCCGTGCCCACCTGCTGGCTGATCGGCTCGGCCCGCTGCGGGTGCCAGCCCAGCGCGCTGCTCTCCCCGCCGGCCGTGTCGAGGTTGGTCGACAGCCGCAGCGAGTGCAGCCCCCGGCCCAGCTCCAGGCCGACCGGCTCGCCGTGGCCCTCCAGGGTCAGCAGATGCAGCCGGTCGCCGTCGGCGACCACGTGCAGGCCGGCCCGCCCGGTCACCTCCCGCAGCAGCTCCAGGTCGCTGTGCCGGTGCTGGGACAGCCGCTCCAGCCGTGGGCCGTCGGCCTCGGCGTGCACGGTCAGCCCGACGTCCCCGCACAGCTCGCGGGCCAGGTCGGCGGCGGTCACCGCCTCGAACACCCGCAGCCGCTGCCGCCGGCGCAGCCGGTGCAGCGCGTCGTACGCCCGCACCCGCAGCAGCGCCGCGCCGTCGGCCGCGTACTCGACCTCGACGCAGGTGACCTCGCCGGCGAAGAGGGCGTCGGGATGACCGTCCAGGCGTAGCTCCAGGCTCGCCCCGGTGCGCACCCGCGGGGTGAGCGCGGCGGAGCCGGGCGCGGTGGTCAGCGCCACCTCGCACTGCGTCGGCCGGTCGAGCCGGGCCGCCACCCGGGCCGACACCAGCCGGCGGGCCGCCCCGTCCGGCAGCGGAGCCCCGTCGAGCAGCACGGCGAGCGCGCGCGGGGCGGTCACGGCGCACCCGCCGGGTGGGCGGCCGGGGCCGGCTGCGGCGGCACCGCCAGCGGCGTACCGGGTGGCACGGTGAGCGGGTCGGTGATCCGGTTGTGCTCGGCCAGCAGCCGCCACCGCAGCGGCGAGCCGAGCGCGTCGTGGGCGAGCAGGTCGAAGCGTACGCCCGAGTGGTCTGGCCCGGTCGCGCCGTCGCCGGCGGCCACCACGGCGCTGCCCGGCGCGGCGGTCGGGGTGCTCGCCGCGGCGAGTTCCTCCGCGAAGCCCTCCCGCGCCCGGTCGGCGTCCTCCGCGACCCGGACCAGCTTCAGCCGCAGCCAGGACCGGCGCGGCGAGCCGGTGGCGGTGAACGCGTCGAAGCGCTCGGCCACCGCGACGACGACGCCCGGCACGTTCCAGGTCTTGCCCCAGACCAGCCGTACCAGCGGCGGCCGGAGCCAGCCGTGCTCGGTGGCGGAGTTCTCGGCGAGCATCCACAGCGGACGGGTGAGCGCCCGTACGTCGGTCGGTCGGACCTGACCCTCGGCGAAGTCCACGTCGAACAGCAGGTCCAGCACCAGCTCGGTGCGGCCCCCGCCGGTGAAGACCAGCGGGTCGTCGGCGAGCCCGGCCCCGGTGAGCTGCCCGCCCGCCGCGCCCCGGTGGCGCACCCCGGCCAGCCGGGTCACCTGCACCGTCTCCGGGTTGAGCAGGCAGTCCACCCGCTCGCCGGTGGCGTCGATGAGGAAGGCGACCCGTTCCATCAGCCACCCGCCTGTTCCCGGTCCAGCCGGCGGACGCGCTCGTCGTCGAGGGCGGGCGCGGGCACCATCCACAGCAGCCGGTCGTCCGGCAGTGTCGGCCACGGCCCGTCGACCCGCTCCGACCCGCCGGCGTGCGCTGGTCCCGCACCGTCGGCGTCGGGCAGCGCCGGCCAGGGCGCGGTCCCGTCCGGCCGCTGGTGCGGACGCCCGGGCGCGGGTCCTGGCCGGTCGGCGCCCGGGCATCCCGTCCCGCCGCACGCCCCCGCTCCTGTTCCCGCCCCCGTTCGTGCTTCCGCTGCCGCTCCTGCTTCCGTCCCCGCTCCGGCCGCGCCGGGCCCGGCCGGTGGGTCCGCCCACGCCCCGCCCAGACCGCCCGGCCACGTCAACCCCGCCCCGGTCGCGCCTCCGGACGCCGCGGATCCTGGTCCGTGACGGCTCCTCCAGCGCCCGTTCCGTACCAGGATCTCGGGCGACAGCTCGTCCGCGTCGCCTGACTGGGCGGTGCGGGGGTGGGACGGAGCGGCGGGTGCGGCCGTCGTGCGGTCAGGCGCGTCCGATCGCGGGTAGCCGGGCGGTGCCGTGTCCGTGGCGTTCGGCAGGGGCCGGCTCCCTGAGGTTTCCGCCGCGCCCGAGGCGTGCCGGACCGGTGTCACGCCCGCCGCGCCCGACGTCATCCCCCGGTCGGGTGCCGCGCCCGTCGGGCCGTGGGCGTCCCGGTCGCCGGCCGACCACGGGCCCGTGCTGCCGACGGCGGGGCTGGTGGCGGCAGGGCTGGCGGCGGCCGGTGCGCCGGGGCGCGTCACCGCCCCGGGCGGGGGAACCGCCGGTCGGAGCACGGGCCGGTCGGCCACCGCCGACGGTCGGCCGACCGATCCACCCCCTGGTCCACCTGCCCGGCCGCCGACTGCCGACGGGTCTCCCGGCCAGCCCTGCCCGCTCGACGGGACGCCTCGGCCCGGCCAGGGGTCTCCGCTCGACCGTCGGCCGCCGCTCCGCCAACTGCCCTCTGCCGGCCGGGCGTCCTCGTCCCGGCGGCCCGACGTCGACGGGTACGAGCGGGCAACGGTAGCCCGCGTCGAGCCCCACCCGGGTCCGGCGGCGGGCGGTCGTGGACCGGCCGTCCAGGGCGGCCCGTCGCCCAACGGATCGTCAGCGGGGCGAGTCGCGCGGTGGCCCGCGCCGGCCGGGCGGCTCGGGCCGTGGTCCGGCCCAACGGGGTGGCTCGCGCCGTGGTCGGCGTCGACGGGCGGCGGGGAAGCGGGACCGGTCGGGCCGGGGTCCAGGTCGAGGTCGCGCAGCAGGCCGGGGGCGTGCGCGGACACCACCCGCAGCCAGTGCTCCGGGGGCTGGCCGGGTCGGCGTGCCGGCGCCTCCGTCGCCGCGGCCGGCGGTCGGCCGGGCGGGGACAGGTCCTCAGCCGAGGACCGGTCGTCGGGCGGGGACGGCGGGCCGGATGCGGCCGGTCCGGCGGAGTCGACCAGCCGGGCCAGTTCGTCGACCGCCGTGGCCGTCGCGCGCAGCCGGGCGGCCAGCCAGCTACGCGGTGGTCGGCGCGGCGGCACCGCCGGTCTCCAGTTCGAGGCTCTCGTACCGCAGGGTGAGCGCCGCGATCGCCAGCTCCTGGCCGAGGGTGTTCAGGTGGGCGCCACGCCACCTCGTCGGCCAGGCGTTGATCAGGTTCCAGCGCAGCACCTCCGCCGTGCCGGCCGCGTCCAGCAGCACGATCGAGACGTTGCGCCGGCTCACCGTGCCCCGGGCCACCGCGTACGTCCAGTCCCACAGCTCCCGGGAGGCGGTGAGCCCGAAGTGCAGGGTCACCGGCGCGTACTCCACCTGGCCGGGGACCATCCGGATGCGGTCGTTGCCCTGTTCCCGGTACGGCACGCCGGGGATGGTCATCTCCAGACCGCTGACCTCGGTGAAGTGGCCGTTGGTCACGCCGTTGACGAGGAGCTTGAAGTTGTAGGCCCGGTACGGGTCGACCGGGGCGCCCGGCTGCGGGGTGGCGGTGGTCGGCATGTCAGCCTCCGATCGTCTCGGTCTCGGCGCCGCCGGCCCACTGGCTCAGCTTGAACACCACGAACTCCGCCGGCTTGACCACCGCGATGCCGATGTGGGCGACGACCATGCCCGCGTCGCGGACGTCCGCCGGGTTGGTCTCCTCGTCGCACTTGACGAAGAACGCCTCCTCGGGCGTACGCCCCAGCAGCGCGCCGTCGCGCCAGACCCGGGTGAGGAAGGCGCCGATGTCGCGGCGGATGGACCGCCAGAGGGTGAAGTCGTTCGGCTCGAAGACCATCCACCGGGTGCCGTTGGCGATCGCCTGCTCGATGGCGATGCAGAGCCGGCGGACGTTGAGGTAGCGCCATTCGCTGGCCTCGGCGGCGAGGGTGCGGGCGCCCCAGACCCGGATGCCCTCGCCCGGGAAGTAGCGGATCACGTTGACGCCCTTGGGGTTGAGCACGTCGTGCTCGGGCCGGGTGACCAGGTGGGCGAGGTCGACGGCGCCGCGTACGGGCTCGTTGGCCGGCGCCTTGTGGACCCCGCGCAGGGCGTCCGTGCGGGCCCAGATGCCGGCCATGTGCCCGCTCGGCGGGGTGAGCACCAGCTCGCCGCTGAGCGGGTCGCGTACCCGCAGCCAGGGATGGTAAAGCGCGCCGAAGTCGGACTGTCGGGGCCGGCACGCCGTCGGCGCCTCGTCCCCCGACGCGGACCCGCCGGAGCCGGACCCCGGGCCGCCGGAGCCCGCCGAGCCGGACCCACCGGATCCGCCGGAGCCCTCGGCCGGCTTGGGCGGCTTGCCGGTGGACGGCGTCGCCACCCTGGTCAGCGCCGAGATGTCCGTGACGTCCGGGGGCGGGTCGCAGATCGCCACCATCGTGCGCGTCCGCTCCGCCATGCTGAGCAGCGCCTCGTGTGAGACCGGGTCGTGGAAGCCGGGCGCGGCCACGATGGAGACCTCGTCGACGGCCTCCAGCAGTTGCAGGCCGCCGCGCCGCTTCCCGGTGCCGGTGATCTCGCCTTCCGCGCCGACGTTGACGACCCAGCAGCGGCTGCCGCCGTTGTCGAGGAAGCCGAAGACGGCCCGGGCCAGCGGGGTGCTCTCCAGGCGGTCCCCGTTGGCGTAGAGCCGCAGGAACTCGGTCCAGTTGTTGACCGCGACGGCTCTGCCGAGCTGCGCGGCGGGGTCCGGGGCGACCCCGACGAAGGCGGCCGTGCTGGTGCTGGCCGGTCCGATCGGGCGGGCGCCGCCGGGGACCTCCTCGACGTAGATGCCGGGCGAGAAGTAGGTGGGCATCGGTCCTCCCGGTGCGGTTCGCGGCCGGCGGCGCGGGACGTCCGCCGGAACGGGGTCAGCGGGGCGGGGGTGCGCAGACGATGACGATGTCGGGCTCGGTCGGGTCGACCTCGGCGGTGAGGACCCGCCCCCGGCCGGTGAGCCGCAGCCGTACCGGACCGGGGTGGTCGGGGTCGTGCGGCACCCCGACGACGCGGAACCGGCCGGCGGGGTCGGTCGTGGTGGCGCACGCCGTGCCGACGACCTCGATCCGCACGGCCGCGAGGGGCTGCTGCTCGGGCCCGACCACCCGGCCGTCGAAGGCCAGCATCTCGAGCTGCCGCAGCCGCAGCGGCCGCAGCACCGGCGGCGCCGGCGGCGTCGGGTGGGTGACCTGGGCCGGCACGTCGATGAGCAGGGCCGGGCGGGGTCCGGTGCCGAACGCCGCCCAGAGCCGCGGGTCGCCGGCCTCCAGCACGACGGCGCGCTCCCCGCCGGCGGTCGCGGCGGCGAGCACCCGGTCCAACCCGGGCAGCGCCGCCGGCCCGCCGGCGCAGAGCAGGTAGCGGACGGTGAAGCGGTACGGCTCGCGGCCGCCGCTGCCCCGGGTCTGCCGGGCCGGGCGCAGCTCCATCGGCCAGAGCGTGAGCCGGGCGGGGTCGTCGTCGGGGCGCGGCGGACCGACCGGGACGGGTTCCCCCGCCGCCCCGGCCAGCCAGGCGGCCAGTTCGGCGGTGGCCGTCTCGATCGGGCCGCGCCCCGGCGTGGTCATCGCGGCGGCGTCCCCTGGACGCGGTACGCGATGGCCTCGTTCCACACGTGCGGGTAGACGCCGATCTCGAAGTACCGGGTGAACCGGTTGATGGGTGCGTTGGTGTGGTCGTGGTAGAGCAGCCAGACCGGGGCGATGGTGAACAGCACGTAGTTGGCGAGCACCAGCGGGATGTAGAGCGGGCCGAGGATGCGCGCCTGGAGGATGTGCACGTCCTCGTGCCGTTGGATGCCCGGCCCGGAGCCGGCGCAGACCGTGCCGATGGTGGTGGCGTACCGGGGGGAGACGCCCTCGACCACGTTGACCCGGCAGCTGTGCTGCGAGGTGGGCCGGTCCAGCGAGTGCCCGACGAGCACGTGCGCGGCCAGGTAGACCGCGCCGACGACGGTGTTGAGCAGGCTCCAGGTGTGGTCGACGACGAACAGGAGGACGCCCTTCGGGTCCGGGCCGTAGACCCGGGCCGAGGCGACCGCCCAGCCGAAGATCCCGCCGACGAGCAGGCCGGCGACCGCGCCGATCAGCAGCCCGACGGTGCCGCCGGCCAGTTGGCCGAGGACCGCGCCGGTGACCACGTGTGCGACGGTGCTGAGGATTCCGTAGATCATGACGGCTCACCTCATACCCACGAGCGGAGGATGCGGGGCTCGCGTCCCTGCGCGAGCTGGGTCGGCGACGCCTGGGTCGCCTGCCGGTTGCCGGGCGGGAGCTGGTTGATGCCCAGCGCGGCGGAGAAGATGACCAGCCCGTTGAAGAACGCGATGATCCACTTCTCGGCGCCGGCGTCCGTGGCGAACGCCGCGGTGAGGTAGGACAGCGCGAGCGCGATGCCCAGCGCGATCCACTTGCGGGCCTTGTCGCCGCTCGGGCCGATCAGCCCGCCGATGACGTTGGTGGCGAGCAGCGTCGCGGCGCTCGCGCCGGTGAGGCTGCCCAGGGCGGCCCAGGTGAAGAGATCGTTCATCGCCGATCTCCCTTCGGTTGTGCGGTGGTGCGACCGGGGTGTGGTGGTGGTGAGGCCGGCGGCTCCGGGGAGTCTCCGACGGGCCCGGTCCGCCGCCGGCGGGCGGCGGGCGGGAAGGGGTGGGGGCCTCAGGCGGGCCCCGGTGGGCCGGCCGCCGTCGGGTCACCGGGCGACTGGCCCGGCGCGGCCGTCGGGCCGGTCGCCTGGGTCGGCACGACCGGGCCGCCGGCCGCCGGCGCCGGCCGGCGCGTACGCCGCAGCAGCAGGACGACCACGACGGCGACGAGCAGCAGGAGCGCCGCCGCGCCGGCGACCAGCAGCCAGGGGAACGCGCCGCGGCCGTCGTCGCCCGTCGCCGGGGAGGCCGACGGCCTCGGCGGGGCCTCCGCGACCGCCCGCAGTTCGGTCGGCTTCTCCTGGTTGCTGCCGACCTTCCAACTGACCGACCGGCCGTTGACCGTGCCGTTGGTGTCGAGGACCCGGCCGGGGAAGGTCACCGATATCTCGAACGACATCAACCGCATGAACGCCTGCTGATTCTGCGGATTCTGTTCCGCCACCTTCCCGCCGTATTTCTTCGGGTCGAGGGGAAGGGTGAAGCGGTAGAGATCGTCCTCCCGGACGAGCCGCACGCTCTCGCTGTTGAAATCGCGCAGCGGGGTGTTCCGATAGGTGATCTGGGAACCGAAGAGCTTGGCGTCCTCGTAGCGGGTCTCCTCGCCCGGCGGCAGGGCGGGAATGTTCTTCCGCAGCTCGGCGAAGCCGGCCTCGACGGTGCGGTTGCCCGAGGTCAGCACGCTCTTCTGGGCGGTCAGCAGGAGTTGGCCGTCGACCGTGTCGTCGGCGTTGACGGTCAGTCCGAGATTCAGTTGCATGCAGCCGGTCAGCGCGGCCGCCAGAACGAGACACGCCGCGCCGCGGAGTGTCCTGCCGCGGATGAGTCCCGTATTCATGGGCATAGTGTGTGTGATCCAGATCACTACCATCAGTCAGCGATCAGTCACAACGAAGTCGCCGATCTTACCGGCCCGCTGTCCCCTTCGGCTGAGGTCGGAAATCGCCGAAATCGATATCCTGAAGGTTTGGCCCAGGCTGCCGTTTCTGCCGGTCAGGAGGTGGCGAGGCGGTGGTCGCGCGGGGTGACCCCGCGGACCCGGCGGAACGCCGTGCTCAGCGCGAACGGGCTGCCGTAGCCGACCTTGCGGGCGACCGCGCCCAGGGTGGCGTCCGGCTCGCGGAGCAGGTCGGCGGCGAGCGCCAGCCGCCACCCGGTCAGGAACGTCATCGGCGGCTCGCCGACCAGCTCCGTGAACCGGCGGGCCAGCGCCGCCCGGGAGACGCCCACCTCGGCCGCGAGGGAGGCGACCGTCCACGGCCGGGCCGGGTCGTTCTGGAGCAGCCGCAGCGCCGGGCCGACCACCGGATCGGCCGCAGCGACGTACCAGGCGGGCGCGGCCCCGGGCCGGGCGAACCAGGTGCGCAGCGCGGCGATCAGCACCAGGTCGAGCAGCCGGTCGAGGACCGCCTCCTGGCCTGGCGCGTCCCGGGTGACCTCCTCGGCGAGCAGGGGCACCAGCGGGCTGCGCCACTCCTCGCCCCCGACCACGAGCAGCGGCGGCAGGGCGGTGAGCAGCCGCCGGCTCAGCTCCCCGGGAAGCTGGTAGGTGCCGGTCAGCAGCACGGTCGCGCCGTCCGAGCCCGTGCCCCAGGTGCGTACGCCCAGCGACATCGTCTCGGCCAGCGGCTCCCCGCGCAGCGTGGTGCACCGCTGCCCGGGATGGATGACCACCTGCGGCGGGGTGGCCGGGTCGTCGGCCACGAGATAGCCGTCGGGCCCGCGCAGCACCGCCACGTCGCCCGGCCCCAGCGCGACGGGCGCGCCGTCGTCGGGCACCACCCAGGCCGCGCCGCGGACCAGGGCGACCACGGTCAGCGGGGCGCGGTCCTCGATGCGCAGCGCGAACGGCGGATCCAGCAGCGACCGGAGCAGGAAGGCGCCCCGGGCCCGCGGCCCGTCGAGCAGCCCGGTGAGCGGATCCATCCCGCGAGCGTAGACGAGCGCGCATGGCGCCGGCGGGCACGCGTCGTCGGGCGTCTCAGCGGGGACCGCCCGGGTCAGTCTGCGATCGTCAGCCAGTCGGCGGCGCGGTGGCGGATGTCGCCGGGCACCTCGTGCGGGCCCGCGAACTCGTCGTAGGTGACGTCGTAGCCGAGCGAACGCAGCCGGGGCACCAGGCGGCGGCTGCACACGTCGGCCGGCAGGACCGGGTCGTCGGCGCCGTGCGAGACGTAGACGCGGGGGCGGCCGTGGGTGACCAGCGGCGCGGCGAAGCCGGGGGAGAAGGCCACCACCGCGTCGACCAGGTCGCCGTTGGTCAGACCCAGCGAGAGGGCGTACGAGGCGCCGTCGGAGAACCCGCCGAACGCCACCTGCCCGACGGGGTAACCGGCGAAGGCCGTGGCCAGCAGCCCGTCGATCCGTCGGACGTCCACCCCGAAGCCCTCCACGATCAGGTCCCAGCTGCTCGACGCCGCCTGCGGGGCCACCAGCAGCAGTTGGTGCGCGTCGGCGACCGGCAGCAGCAGGTCCAGGCCCTGCCGGGCCGAGCCGCCGGCCCCGTGCAGCAGCAGCACCAGCCGGTACGGCCGGCCGTCGACCGGCTCCGGGGCGTACACCATCGCCAGCGGACCGCCGTCGGCGTCGGTCAGCGTCACCATGCCGGTGGCCGCCCGGGTGACGGGTGGCGCCGGACGCGCGGTGAGCCGGCCGTGCCGTGGGTTCTCCTCCGGCTGCCGGTGCGGCGCGGCGGGTTCGGCCACGGGATCACCGCTCCTCGTCCTCGGCGGGGTGCGCCAGCGGTTACCCCGCTGCCCCGGGGTTAACCCTGCCGGGCCGCCTCCGGCGCGGTCAGCGGCCCCTGCCGGGCCGGCTCACCCGCTGACCCGGCGGACCAGCCGGGACGGGAACACCGTCGCCGGCGGCACCGGCCGTCCGGCCAGCACGGCGGTCGCCGCCGCCGTGGCGATCCGCCCCACCGGGTGCGTCGCCGTCGTCAGCGCGGGGGTGGTCATCGCGGCGAGCGGGATGTCGTCGAAGCCGGTGACGGCGATGTCCCCGGGCACCTGGACGCCGTCGCCGCGCAGCCCGTCGATCACCCCGAGCGCGGTGGCGTCGCTGATCCCGACGATCGCGTCCGTGTCCGGCCAGCGCGCCAGCACCTCCCGGGCCGCCGCCCGGCCCCGGCCCGCGCTGAAGTCCCCCGGCACCAGCCGCACCGGCAGGCCCGCGTCGCGCACCACCCGGCGGTACGCGCCCACCGACCGGCCGGCGCAGGACAGCCAGCGGGGGCCGGTCACCATCGCGATGCGGCGGCGGCCGGTGGCGTACAGGTGCCGCACCACGGCCTCCGTGCCGCCGCCGTTGTCCACGTCGAAGGCGGGTACGAGGGCGGAGCCTATGCCGATCGAGGCCACCCGACCGCGCAGCGCCGCCGGGACCGCCCGGAGCACCGCCTCGGTGGTGTTGACCAGGATGATCCCGCCGACGCTGCGGTCCTCGGCCAGCCGGCGCAGCCCGGCCGGCTCCCGCCTCGGGAGCCAGTGCAGCGCGACCCCGAGCCCGTACGGCGCGCAGACCCGGGCGGCCGCGCCGACGATCCGGTCGACGTACGGGTCGTCGAGGACGGTCGGGGCGACGCCGCACACCGCGACCACCAGCCGCACACCGGTGCCCCGGACCAGCGCGCGGGCGGCCAGGTTCGGTGCGTACCCGAGCCGGTCGGCGGCGGCGGTGACCCGGTCGCGGGCGGTGGGCGAGGCGTAGCCGGTGCCGGCGATCACCCGCGAGGCGGTGGCCCGGGAGACGCCCGCCGCCCGGGCGACGTCGTCGAGTGTGGGCGGTCGGCCAGCCGTCGTCATACCTGTCCTCCCCGTGGTCGCCGTCCCCGGCGCGGACGGTCGACGCGCATCATCTCCCTCGCGGGTCGGCGACGGTAAGGGGTGGCAGGCGATTGTCCTGGCAGCGCTCTCAGGTGTGGGATCGTGCGGCAGACCGCCCGAGGCGAGAGGACGCCACCGTGAGCCGCACCACCGCCCCGCCCGCCGCGCCGACCCCGGCCGTACCCCGGGCGGTGCTGGCCGCCCGCACCGGCGTGGCGGTCGTGTTCGCGCTCAACGGCCTGGCCGTCGCCACCTGGTTCTCCCGGGTGCCCGCCGTCCGGGACGCGCTGGGGCTCAGCGCGGGCCGGCTCGGGCTGCTCCTGCTCGCCATGTCCGTCGGCGCGCTGCTCGCGATGCCCACCGCCGGCCTGGTGGCCCAGCGGCTCGGGGCGGCCCGCACGGTGGCCCTCGGCTGCCTGCTCGTCGCGGCCGGCCTGACCGTGGCCGGGGTCGCCGCCCCGGCCGGTTCCCTGGTCGGGGTCGCGGTCGGGTTGTGCGCTCTCGGCTACGGCTCCGGCATCTGCGACGTCGCCATGAACGTCGAGGGTGCGGCGGTCGAGCGGCGGCTGGGACGCACGATCATGCCGCGCTTCCACGCCGCGTGGAGCCTCGGCTCCGTGGCCGGCGCCGGGCTCGGCGCGGGGGCGGCCCGCCTCGGCCTGCCGGTCGCGGCGCACCTCGCCGCGCTGGCGGCGGTGGTGCTCTGCGGCACGCTGCTGGCCGTCCGGTCGTTCCTGCCGGCGGCCGAGAGCGGCACCGCCTCCGCGTCGGCGGCCCCGGCCGAGCGCCGCCGCGACCTGCTCGCCGCCTGGCGGGAGCCGCGCACGCTGCTCATCGGCCTGCTGGTGCTGGTGTCGGCGTTCGCCGAGGGCAGCGCCAACGACTGGCTCGCCGTCGCCTTCATCGACGGACACGGCCTCAGCGAGGCGGCCGGGGCGGCCGTGTTCGGGGTCTTCGTCGTCGGCATGACCCTGGGCCGCACGGCGGGCACCGTCGCGCTGGACCGGTGGGGCCGGGTGCCCGTCCTGTCCGGCACGATCCTGCTCGCCACCGTCGGCGCGGGCGTGGCGGTGCTCGCCGGCTCCGGGCCGGTGGCGGTTGCCGGCGTCGCGCTCTGGGGGATCGGCGCGTCGCTCGGCTTCCCGGTGGGGATGAGCGCGGCGGCCGACGACGAGCGGCGGGCGCCGGCCCGGGTCAGCGTGGTCGCCGTGATCGGCTACACGGCGTTCCTCGCCGGCCCGCCGCTGCTCGGCCTGCTCGGCGACCGGGTCGGCACGCTGCCCGCCCTGCTCGTGGTGCCGGTGCTGCTGCTGCCCACCCTCGCCCTGGTGCCGGCCACCCGCCCGCCGGCCCGCTGACGCGGCACCTCCGCAGGGCACTCACACCCGGCTCGCAGCCGCGTCCCAGGAAACGGTGCTGCACTGGGAGGACGCCGAGGAGAGGAGCGGGGGGATGGGCTGGTTCAGTCGACGGCCGCGCGGCACCGACGCGGCCCCCACGAAGCTCGACCGCGAGGCCACCCGCGAGGACCTGGCCGCGCTGGAGGCGTTCGTCACCAGCCGCCGGGGCGTGGAGTTCTACCTGGAGCCGGAGACCACGGCGACCGACACCACCGTGGTGGCGATCGCCCACGACGGCGAGTGGATCCGCCGCCGCACCGGCTCGCCGCGCGCCGCCGGGTCGATCGCCCGCAAGCACGCGGTGCCGCTGTACGAGGCCGCCCGCACCGGCTACCCGGAGCGGATGCGGGCCTGGAACCGGGCCCACCCGGAGCGCCGCGTCCGCTGAGCGTGGCGCCGCCGCGGCGTCACCGCGCGGCGGCGCCCGCCGCGCGTGCCTCGTCCAGCGTCATCGGCGGCTGGTGGCTCGCGACGTACCAGTGGACGTCGTCGGCCAGCAGCCGGCGTACCAGGGCGAGGTCGGGCCGGTCCTCGGGGGTGCGCAGGTGCGCCGGCGGCGGATAGAAGCAGTCGCCGAGCAGCAGCACGCCCGAGTCCGGCACCGCCACCACCGTCGAGTCCGGCGCGTGGGCGCCCCCGACGTGCCGCACCCGTACGCCGACCGGCAGCTCCAACTCGTCGGTGAAGGTCCGGGTCGGCGGCAGCACCGCGAAGCCGTCCCACGAGTCGACCGCCAGCGCCCGGGCCCGGAAACTCGGGCCGAGCCGCGGGTTCGCCCGCACCTGCTCCCGCAGGTACCGGTGGCTCCACGGCCGGGCCGCCTCCTCGCGCAGCAGCCGTTCGCCGGCGACGTGGCCGACGATCTCCACGTCGGGCCAGGCGCAGGCGCCCCACACGTGGTCCCAGTGGTGGTGCGTGTAGACCAGCCAGCGGGGCGGGGGCAACCCGGCGGCGGCCAGCGCGGACCGGATCTCCCGGGCGTGCGCGGGGCTCTGCCCCGCGTCGACCAGCACGCTGCCCCGCTCGTCGGCGACCAGCGCGACGCCGGCCTGCACGCTGGCCGGATCCGGGTCCCCGGGGCAGATCCAGACACGCCCGGCGAGGTGCTGGAACGCCATGTCGATGATGACGTGATCCTCTCCGTCGATGGTGGACATCCGCCCGCCGCCGTAGATCGTAGACCGCAGGCGCTGTCGTCAGCCGCGCCTGCTACGTCCGAGTCCGACGAGCCGGGCCACGAGGACGGCGGCGCAGCCGAGCGTCGCGGTGACCAGCAGCACCATGAACGTCGGATAGATGTACGCCACCTGGATCCAGGCGACGTCACGACCCCGGTAGAGCCAACCGACCACCCGGTGGATCGAGGCGAGCAGCGGCAGCGGCGCGAGCAGCGGAAGCAGCCGCACCAGCGTCCAGGGGCGTACCGTCCGGCCGGTGGCCCAGCGGCGTGACCGGAGCACGCCCAGGCCGGCGAGTGCGGCGGAGGCGACCGCCAGCACCAGCAGCACGGCGTCGACGACCACGAGCGGCGTGCCCGCCGAGGACGCCGGCGTTCCCTCGATCAGCGCGATGAGCCGCTCGGCGAGGGCCGACGCGTGGCCGTACGCCAGTCCGGTGTTCGCCATGACCGCGACCCCGTAGCCGGACGCGGGCAGCAGCGCCTGGTACGCCGTCGAGGTGAACAGGTCGCCGCTGTGCGCGATCATCGGCGCCCCCGATCCGGTCTTCTCCACGAACCAGCCGAGGGCGTAGGCGTCGGAGACCGCGGACGGGCGGTGCAGCGTGGCGAGGCCTGCCGGGGAGACGACCGCCGTGCCCTCCGGACCGCGGCCCTGGTTGCCCTGCGCGATCAGCCACGCCGCCATGTCGTGCGCCGAGCTGAGCACCCCGCCGGAGCCGTTGCCGAAGGCCGGCGGCTCGGGCAGGGCGACCGGCCTGCCGAGGATCATGAGGTGGCCGCGCGCGCTCGACGGCAGGTCGGCGGCCACGTCGAGGGTGCGACTGTCGGTCATGCCGAGCGGGGCGAAGACCCGCGTCCGCAGGTACTCGTCGAACGGCAGCCCGCTGACCACCTCGACCAGTCGCGCGGCCACCTGGAAGTTCGGGTTGTGGTACTCCCACCTCGTGCCGGGGACGGCGGCCAGCCGGGCCGTACGCATCCCCGCGACGGCCTCCCGCAGCGAACCCGGCTGCCGCCTGCTGAACGCGGGGAACGTCGTGTCCGACATCCCGGAGGTCTGGTCGAGCAGCTGCCGCACGGTGATCCGGGCCGCCCGGGGGTCGTCCATCGTGAACTCCGGCAGGTGCCGGTGGACCGGGCCGTCGAGTTCCACCCGGCCCGCCTCGACCAGCTGCATCACGGCGAGGGCGGTGAACGACTTGCTCACCGACGCCACGGCCATCGGGGTGCGCGCCGTGATCGGGTCGCCGGCGGGGGTGCGGCCGTACCCGGCGGCGTGCACCACCTCGGTCCCCCGGGTGACGGCCACCGCGGCGCCGGGCAGCCCGGTGGCGTCGCGGTACTGGCGGACGGCGGCGTCGACGGCGGCGGCGTCGATCCCGGCCGGGGGCGCGGCCGGGGCCGCCGGGGCGGGCGGCGCGGCGAGCGCCACCGCACCGGCCAGGACGAGGAGTCGCGTGATCATGGTCGGAGTTTCGGCCGGTCGGGGACCCCGCACATCGGATCGTGGTCCGAACCCGGGATCGGACCGTGGTCCGACGCCCGGCGGCCGGCCGGTGGATACGGTGGTCCGGTGGTCACCTCGGGGCGGCTCGGGCTGCGGCAGTTGATGGCGTTCGACGCGCTGGTGGGCGTCGCCCTCGTGCTCCTCACGGTGTTCCGGACGCCCGGCGCCCCGGCGCTCGCCGGTGGCCTGGCGGTGCTGTTCGGGGCTCCGCTCGCCGTCCGCCGGCGCTGGCCGGCGCCGGTGCTCGCCGTCGTGGTGCTGGCGGGGGCGGTGGCGGTCGCCGTCGGGGTGGCCGGCGACGCGGTGGTGTTCGCGGTCGCGTTCGCGCTCTACCCGGTCGCGCTGGCCACCTCCACCCGGGACGGCGTGTCGGCGCTCGTCGTGGTGCTGGCCGCCCTCACGGGCGCGGGGCTGGCGGGCGGCACGGTCCCCGGGCTGCCGATCGTCCCGACCCGGGCGGGGGAGGAGTCGTTCGCCGCCACGCCGGTTCCGGTCCTGCTCTACGCCGCGACCGTCGTCGCCGCTTCGTGGGCGCTCGCCCGCGCGGTGCGCGCCCGTCGACGTCACGTCGCCCAACTCGCCGCGTCGCGTGCCGACCAGGCGGTGGCCGAGGAACGGTTGCGCATCGCCCGGGACATCCACGACGTGGTCGGGCACAGCCTCAGCCTGATCGCCATGAAGGCGGCCGTCGCCAACCACCTGGCGGACAGCCATCCCGAGCAGGGCCGGGCCGCCCTGGGCACGATCGAGCGGGTCAGCCGGAGCGCGCTCGACGACATCCGGGTCGTGCTCGGCGCGCTGCGCGACCCGGCCGACACCGCGCCGAGCTTCGCCGAACTCGACCGGCTGGTCGAGGCCGTCCGGTCCGCCGGTGTCACCGTCGACGTCGACGGGGCGGCCGACCTGACCCGGGTACCCGCGGCCGTGCAGGCCTCGGCGTACCGCATCGTGCAGGAGGCGCTCACCAACGTGCTGCGCCACGCCGGCCCGACCCGCTGTCGGCTCGCCGTGGCGGTCGAGCCCGGGGTGCTGGCGGTCGCCGTCGTCGACGACGGGGGGTCGGGGCGCGCCGTCGGGCCGCCCGGCCACGGGCTGCGGGGCATGCGCGAGCGTGCCGTGATGCACGGCGGTGCCCTGGAGGCCGGCGTCGAGCCCGGCGGCGGCTTCGCCGTGCGCGCCCGGCTGCCGTTCACCCCGGCGGTGTCGGACGATGGGTGAGCCCGTACGCGTGCTCCTGGCCGACGACGACGTGCTGCTGCGCGGCACCCTCCGGCTGCTGGTCGACGCCACCCCGGGAATGACCGTGGTGGCCGAGGCGGGCACCGGCCGGGCGGCCGTCGAACTCGCGGGGACGTACGCGCCCGAGGTGGTGCTGATGGACGTCCGGATGCCCGAGATGGACGGCATCACCGCCACCGAGCAGGTCACCGCCGGCCGGGACGCGCCCCGGGTGCTCGTCCTCACCACCTTCGACCTCGACGATCACGTGTACCGGGCGCTGCGGGCCGGGGCGAGCGGCTTCCTGCTCAAGGACACGTCCCCCGTCCGGCTGCTCGACGCGATCAGGGTGGTCGCCGCGGGCGAGGCGCTGCTGGCACCCAGCGTCACCCGTCGGCTCATCGCCGAGTTCACCCGGATGCCGGCGGCCCGACGGGTGCCGGGACGGCTCGACGGGGTGACCCCGCGGGAGCGGGAGGTGTTGACGTTGATCACCCGTGGGATGTCCAACACCGAGATCGAGCAGCACCTGCACCTCAGCCGGGGCACCGTCAAGACGCACATCGGCCGGTTGCTGACGAAGCTGGGCGTCCGCGACCGGGCGCAACTGGTGATCGCGGGCTACGAGTCGGGGCTCGCCGACCGGTGAGGTGACGTCGACCGTCGCGCACGCCGCGCCGGCCCGGCGGGGTCGGCGTCCGATCCCGTCGCGTTGACCTGGGGACCGGGGGTGTGGCAGCATTCGCGGCCTGACGGCAGTGAAGGAAGCCGGTGTGATTCCGGCGCGGTCCCGCCACTGTCACCGGGGAGCGATCCCCCCTCGTGAGTCACGGCCGTGCGTGCGCGGTTGGAAGACCGGGGGTGAGCGTCGATCCGGGAGCCAGGATACTTCGGCCGTCGGGAGTGACCCCAGGGCGTGGATACCCGAGGAGGACCCGATGACGCACCGCGTCTCCGCCATCGACGATCATCGTCGCATCGTGCCCGGCCGCGCCAGCGCGCCGGCGAGCAGCCGCGTTTCCGTAGCCCCGTCCGGCCGCCGCGCCGCGCGTCCGGCCGGCCGTGGTGTGCCCGCCCCCGGCCGCCCCGCAGCGGTCGGACGCGTCGCCCGTCCCTGACGCCCGCACCGCGCCGCCCGATCCCGCCGGCCCGCCGGTGAGCCGCTTCCCGGCCCGCCGTACCCGCTGAACCGCGCCCACCCCTCGTACCGCCCGATCGTCCTCGCGTCGATCCGGGCGTCACTCTCCGGAGCCGTCCGTGCGCATCCTGCTGCTGTCCACCGCCGACACCGACCTGCTCGCCGCCCGCGCCAGCGGCGCCGACTACCGCCTCGCCAACCCCGCCCGGGTCGCCGCCGACGCCGTGCCCGCGCTGCTCGACGGCGTGGACCTCGCGGTCGTACGCCTGCTCGGCGGCCGGCAGGCGTGGCCGGACGGGCTCGCCACGGTGCTGGCCTCCGGCGTGCCCACGGTCGTGCTCAGCGGCGAGGCCCTGCCGGACGCGGAACTGATGGCGGCCTCCACCGTCCCCGCCGGGGTGGCCACCCAGGCGCTGGCCTACCTGGTCGAGGGTGGCCCCGGGAACCTCGCCCAGCTCGCCCGGTTTCTCTCCGACACGGTGCTGCTCACCGGGGAGGGGTTCGCCCCGCCCGCGCCGACCCCGACGTACGGCGTCCACGGTGACCGTCCCGTGCGGCCCGACCGGCCGACCGTCGGGATCGTCTTCTACCGGGCGCACGCCCTCGCCGGCAACACCGGCTTCGTCGACGCCCTCGCCGACGCCGTCGACGCGGCCGGCGGCAACCCGCTACCGATCTTCTGCGGCTCGCTGCGCGGCCTCACCGCCGGCGCGGGACCGCTCGGGCTCTTCGGCCGCTGCGACGCCCTGCTGGTCACCGTGCTCGCCGCCGGCGGCACGGTCGCCGCCGACGCCTCCGGCGGGGGCGACGAGGACGCCTGGGACGTGGGGGCGCTCGCCGCCCTCGACGTGCCGGTGATCCAGGCGCTCTGCCTCACCAGCACCCGCGAGCAGTGGGCCGGCAGCGACGCCGGACTGTCCCCGCTGGACGCCGCGATGCAGGTGGCCATCCCCGAGTTCGACGGCCGGATCGTCACCGTGCCGTTCTCGTTCAAGCGGATCGACGCCGACGGGCTCTCCAGCTACGTCGCCGACCCGGAGCGGGCCGCCCGGGTGGCCGGCATCGCCGTGCGGCACGCCCGGCTGCGGCACGTGCCCAACGCCGACAAGCGGCTCGCGGTCGTGCTCAGCTCCTACCCGACGAAGCACTCCCGGGTCGGCAACGCCGTCGGCCTGGACACCCCGGCCTCGGCCGTCCGGCTGCTGGCCGCCCTCGCCGAGGCCGGCTACCACCTCGGCGACGCCCCGGTGCCCGACGACGGGGACGCGCTCATCCACGCCCTCATCGCCGCCGGGGGACACGACGTCGAGTGGCTCACCCCGGAACAGCTCGCCGCCGCCGAGGCGCGGGTGCCCGGGGGGACGTACCGGCGCTGGTTCGACCAGGCGCCGGCGGAACTGCGGGAGCGGATGCTCGCCCACTGGGGGGAGCCGCCCGGCGGGCTCTACACCGACGGCGGGGACATCGTGCTGGCCGGGCTGCGCTTCGGCAACGTGGTGCTGCTGATCCAGCCGCCGCGCGGCTTCGGCGAGAACCCGATCGCCATCTACCACGACCCGGACCTGCCGCCCAGCCACCACTACCTGGCCGCGTACCGCTGGCTGGCCGCGCCCGCCACCGACGGCGGCTTCGGCGCGGACGCGGTGGTGCACCTGGGCAAGCACGGCACCCTGGAGTGGCTGCCCGGCAAGGGTCTCGGGCTGGCCGCCGACTGCGCCCCCGACGCCGTCCTCGGCGACCTGCCGCTGGTCTACCCGTTCATCGTCAACGACCCCGGCGAGGGCACCCAGGCCAAGCGCCGCGCGCACGCCGTCGTCGTCGACCACCTGGTGCCGCCGATGGCCCGCGCCGAGACGTACGGCGACCTGGCGAAGCTGGAGCAACTCCTCGACGAGTACGCCACCGTGCAGGCGCTCGACCCCGCCAAGGTGCCCACCGTGCAGGCGCAGATCTGGGCCCTGGTGCGCGCCGCCGAGCTGCACCACGACCTGCACGCCGAGGACATGCCGGCCGCCGAGGACTTCGACGACTTCGTGCTGCACCTCGACGGGTACCTCTGCGAGGTCAAGGACGTGCAGATCCGCGACGGCCTGCACATCCTCGCCGCCGCGCCCACCGGCGAGCCCCGGGTCAACCTCGTCCTCGCCGTGCTGCGCGCCCCGCAGGTCTGGGGCGGCGCCCGCGCCCTGCCCGGCCTGCGCCAGGCCCTCGCCGCCGCGTACGGGCTCGACGAGCAGGCGCTGCTCGCCGCGCCGGGCCAGCGGCTGGCGCTGCCCGAGGCGCTGACCGACACCGTCGACGGGCCGGCCGGCACCGCCGCCGACGCCGTCGACCTGATCGAGGCCCTCGCGCGCCGGCTGGTCGTCGGCATGGAGACCCTCGGCTGGGACGCCGACAAGGTCGACGCCGTGGTCGAGGAGGTCACCGGCCGGGCCGTCCCGGACGCCGCCGCCGTGCTCCGCTTCGCCGCCACCGAGCTGGTGCCCCGGCTGGACCGCACGACCGACGAGATCGACCGGGTGGTGGGCGCGCTCGACGGGCGGTTCGTGCCGCCCGGCCCGTCCGGCTCGCCCACCCGGGGCCTGGTCAACGTGCTCCCCACCGGCCGGAACTTCTACTCCGTCGACCCCAAGGCGATCCCCAGCCGCAACGCCTGGGACGTCGGGGTGGCCCTGGCCGACTCGCTGCTCGCCCGGCACCTCGCCGACACCGGCGAGTACCCGCGCTCCGTCGGCCTGACCGTCTGGGGCACCAGCGCCATGCGCACCCAGGGCGACGACGTCGCCGAGGTGCTCGCGCTGCTCGGCTGCCGCCCCACCTGGGACGACCGCTCCCGCCGGGTCACCGGCGTCGAGGTGGTGCCGCCGGCCGAGCTGGGCCGCCCCCGCGTCGACGTCACCGTGCGGATCTCCGGCTTCTTCCGGGACGCCTTCCCGCACGTGGTCGCGCTCATCGACGACGCGGTGCGGCTGGTCGCCGCCCTGGACGAGCCGGCCGAGCAGAACTTCGTCCGCGCACACGTCGCCGCCGACCTCGCCGAGCACGGCGACGAGCGGCGGGCCACCGCCCGCGTCTTCGGCTCCAAGCCGGGCGCGTACGGGGCCGGGCTGCTGCCGCTGATCGACTCCCGTAACTGGCGCAGCGACGCCGACCTCGCCGAGGTGTACGCCGTCTGGGGCGGCTACGCCTACGGCCGGGGGCTGGACGGGCGGGAGGCGCGCGCCGACATGGAACGCTCCTTCGCCCGGATCGCGGTGGCGGTGAAGAACCAGGACACCCGCGAGCACGACATCGTCGACTCCGACGACTACTTCCAGTACCACGGCGGGATGGTGGCGATGGTCCGTCACCTCACCGGCGCCGCCCCGGCCGCGTACGTGGGGGACTCGGCGATGCCGCACGACGTGCGCACCCGCACCCTCGGCGAGGAGACCCGGCGGGTGTTCCGGGCCCGGGTGGTCAACCCGAAGTGGATCGCCGCGATGCGCCGGCACGGCTACAAGGGCGCGTTCGAGCTGGCCGCGACCGTGGACTACCTGTTCGGCTACGACGCCACCGCCGGCGTCGTCGACGACTGGATGTACGAGCACCTCGCCGCCGCGTACGTCTTCGACGAGACCACCCGGGAGTTCCTGGAGCAGTCGAACCCGTGGGCGCTGCGCGGCATCACCGAGCGGCTCCTCGAGGCGGCCGACCGGGGCCTGTGGGCCGCGCCCGAGCCGACCACCCTGGACCGGCTCCGCGAGACGTACCTGGCCAGCGAGGGCGACCTGGAGGACCGCTCATGACCACCTACCCGTTCAGCGCGGTGCTGGGCATGGACGACATGCGGCTCGCCCTGCTGCTCAACGCGGTCTCCCCGGCGATCGGCGGGGTGCTCGTCCGCGGCGAGAAGGGCACCGCCAAGTCGACGGCCGTGCGGGCCCTGGCCGCGCTGCTGCCGCCCGTGGACCGGGTGGCCGGCTGCCGCTTCGCCTGCGACCCCGCCGCCCCCGACCCGTCCTGCCCGGACGGCCCGCACCCCGACGGGCCGGCCGCCGAGCGGCGTCCCGCCCGGCTGGTGGAGCTGCCGGTCGGCGCGGCCGAGGACCGGGTGGTCGGCTCGCTCGACCTGGAGAAGGCGCTCGGCGAGGGCGTCCGCGCCTTCGAGCCGGGCCTGCTCGCCGCCGCCCACCGCGGCGTGCTCTACGTCGACGAGGTCAACCTGCTCCACGACCACCTGGTGGACCTGCTCCTCGACGCCGCGGCGATGGGCCGTTGCCACGTGGAGCGGGAGGGCGTCTCGGTCAGCCACGCGTCCCGGTTCCTGCTGGTCGGCACGATGAACCCGGAGGAGGGGGAGCTGCGCCCGCAGCTGCTGGACCGGTTCGGGCTGACCGTGGAGGTCGGGGCCAGCCGCGACCCGGCCGTACGCGTCGAGGTGGTCCGCCGCCGGCTCGCCGCCGACGCCGACCCGGCCGGCTTCGCCGCCCGCTGGGCCGACGCCGACGCGCAGGTCGCCCGCCGGGTCGCCGCCGCCCGGCAGCGGCTGGAGCGGGTGCTGCTGCCCGACGCCGCACTGCGCCGGATCGCCGAGGTGTGCGCGGCGTTCGACGTGGACGGCATGCGCGCCGACATCGTCACCGCCCGCACCGCGCTGGCGCACGCCGCCTGGCACGGCCGGGACGTGGTCACGGTGGAGGACGTCCGGGTCGCCGCCCGGCTGGCGCTGCCGCACCGCCGCCGCCGCGACCCGTTCGACACGCCCGGACTGGACGAGAAGCGCCTCGACGAGGCCCTGGACCGGGCCGGCGACGACGATCCCGACGACCCGGGCGGCCCCGGCGGTCCCGGCGACGGCCCGTCCGGCGGACCCGACGGTCCCGGCCCGCACGGCGGCCGGGGCGGCCCCGGCCGCACCCCGGACGACGGCGGCTCCGGCGGGACACCGCCGGCCGGTCGCGACGAGCCGGCCCCCGGGCGCGGCGAGGCCGCCGACGGGGACGGCGGCGACGGCCCGGTGCCCGACAGCGGCGACCCGGCGCAGGGCCGGTACGACGACGACCCGCCCGGCCCGGCCGACGGAGGCCCGGTCGACGGCGGCGGTCCCGGGCCGACCGGCTCGGCGGACGGCCGGCCCGGCGCCGGCGGGCAGGCGGTGGCCGTACCCCGGCAGGGGCTCAAGGCACGGCTACTGACCGCGCCCGGGATCGGCGACGGGGTGCCCGGCCGACGCTCCCGCGCCCGCACCGGGCGGGGCCGCACCACCGGGGCGCGGGTGCCGGCCGGCCGGGCCGGCGTGCTGCACCTGCCGGCGACCCTGCGGGCCGCCGCCCCGCACCAGGGCGCCCGGGGGCGCGTCGCCGGGCCGCTGCGGCTGCGCCCCGACGACGTCCGCGAGGCCGTCCGCGAGGGACGCGAGGGAAACCTGGTGCTCTTCGTGGTCGACGCCAGCGGCTCGATGGGCGCCCGGGCGCGGATGGCCGCCGTCAAGGGCGCCGTGCTCGCCCTGCTCACCGACGCCTACCAGCGCCGGGACAAGGTCGCGGTGGTCGCCTTCCGGGGAGCCGCCGCACAGACCCTGCTGCCGGCCACCTCCTCGGTGCTCGCGGCCTCGACGCGGCTGGCCGAGCTGCCCACCGGCGGGCGTACGCCGCTGGCCGAGGGGCTGCTCGCCGCCGCCGACCTGCTGCGGGTGGAGCGGCTGCGCGATCCGCGCCGCCGCCCCCTGGTACTGGTCGTCACCGACGGCCGCGCCACCGCCGGGGAGCGCCCGCTCGACCGGTCGGCCCGCGCGGCGGCCGTGCTCGCCGCCACCGGCGCCCCCTGCGTCGTCGTGGACTGCGAGAGCGGCCCCGTCCGCCTCGGCCTGGCCCGCCGCCTCGCCGCCCAACTCGGCGCCGACCACCACCGGCTCGACGAGGTCGCCACCGCCCCCCTCACCGACCTCGCCGCCGCCACCGCCGTGGCGCAGAACAGGAGTGTTGCCTGATGCCGCAGGGAAAGCCGTCCCACGTGCCCGCCGACGGGTTGACCACGCGGCAGCGACGCAACCGGCCGCTGCTGCTGGTCCACACCGGACAGATGAAGGGGAAGTCGACCGCCGCGTTCGGGCTGGCGCTGCGCGCCTGGACCGCCGGGCTGCCGATCGGGGTGTTCCAGTTCGTCAAGAGCGCCAAGTGGCGGGTGGGCGAGGAGAACGCCTTCCGCGCCCTCGGCGAGGTGCACGAGCGCACCGGGCAGGGCGCCCCGGTGGCCTGGCACAAGATGGGCGAGGGCTGGTCCTGGATCCAGCGTGGCGGCGAGGCCGACCACGCCGCCGACGCCCTGGAGGGCTGGCGGCAGATCCAGCGCGACCTGGCCGCCGAGCGCTACGGCCTGTACGTGCTCGACGAGTTCACCTACCCGATGAAATGGGGCTGGGTGGACGTCGACGAGGTGGTCGACACCCTCGTGAACCGCCCCGGGTTCCAGCACGTCGTCGTCACCGGCCGCGACGCCGACCCGCGCCTGGTCGACGCCGCCGACCTGGTCGCCGAGCTGACGAAGGTCAAGCACCCGATGGACGCCGGCCAGAAGGGCCAGAAGGGCATCGAGTGGTGACGGTCGAGCCGGGGGCGCCGTGGGCGCTGCCCCGGGTGGTGGTCGCCGCACCCGCCAGCGGGCACGGCAAGACCACCGTCGCCACCGGGCTGCTCGCCGCGCTGCGCCGCCGTGGCCTGGCCGTCAGCCCGCACAAGGTCGGCCCGGACTACATCGACCCCGGCTACCACGCGCTCGCCGCCGGTCGCCCCGGCCGCAACCTCGACCCGTGGCTGGTCGGCGAGGAGCGGATCGCGCCGCTGCTGCGGCACGGCGCCGCCATCCCCACGCCCGCCGACATCGCCGTGGTCGAGGGGGTGATGGGGCTGCACGACGGCGCGGTCGGCCGCCGCGGGTACGCCTCCACCGCGCACGTCGCCCGGCTCGTCGACGCGCCGGTGCTGCTGGTGCTGGACACCACCGCGCAGGGCCGTTCCGCCGCCGCGCTCGCCCTGGGCATGGCCGCGTTCGACCCCGGCGTGCGGATCGGCGGGGTGATCCTCAACCGGGTCGGCTCTCCCCGGCACGAGTCCCTGCTGCGCGACGCCCTCGCCGAGGTGGGCGTGCCGGTGCTCGGGGCGGTCAGCCGCGCCGCCGAGGTCGCCGCCCCGGCGCGCCACCTCGGGCTGGTGCCCGTCGCCGAGCGGGCGCCGGAGTCGCTGGCCATCGTGGCCGCCCTCGCCGATCTCGTGGCGTCCACCGTGGACCTCGACGCGGTGCTCGACCTGGCCCGCACCGCCGGGCCGCTGACCGCGCCCGCCTGGGACCCGGCCGCCGCCGTCGGCGGCCCCGCCGGCGGCGAGCGTCCGGTGGTCGCGGTCGCCGGTGGGCCCGCCTTCACCTTCTCCTACGCCGAGACCGCCGAGCTGCTCGCCGCCGCCGGCGCCGCCGTCGTCCCCTTCGACCCGCTGCGCGACGCCGGCCTGCCCGCCGGCACCCGCGCGGTGGTCGTCGGCGGCGGCTTCCCCGAGGCGTACGCGCCGCAGCTCGCCGACAACGCCACGCTCCGCGCCGAGCTGGCCGGTTTCGACGGACCGGTCGTCGCCGAGTGCGCCGGGCTGCTCTACCTCGGCCGGTCCCTCGACGGCGTGCCCATGTGCGGCCGGCTCGACCTCACCGCCCGGATGACCGACCGGCTCACCCTCGGCTACCGGGACGCCGTCGCCGTCACCGGCTCCCCGCTGCACCGTCCCGGCGACCCGGTACGCGGCCACGAGTTCCACCGCACCGCCACCGACCCGGGGCACGGCGACCGGCCGGCGTGGCGCTGGGACGGCGCCGACCACGGCTTCGTCGCCGGCCGGGTGCACGCCTCCTACCTGCACACCCACTGGGCCGGGCACCCGCACGCCGCCCGCCGCCTGGTCGAGGCGGCGAGCCGGTGAGCGCGCAGGATCACGGCGAGCGGGTGGCCGGGCACGACGGCGGCGAGCCGGTGTGCGCGCGCGGCGGGACGCCGGGCGGGGACGGCTGCACCGCGACGCTGACCGGGGTGGGGGTCGGTCCCGGCGACCCGGAACTGCTCACCCTCCGGGCGGTCCGGGTGCTGGCCGAGGCCGACCTCGTGTTCGTACCGGTGATGGACCGTCTCGCCGCGGACGGCGACGCGCCGCCCGGGCGGGCCGAGACCACCGTGGCCGCGCACGTCGCGCCGGACCGGCTGCGCCGGCTGCCGTTCGCCCTCGACGACCGGGGCGGGGTGACCGCGCGCCGGGAACGGGCGTGGGACGAGGCCGCGCGGGCCGTGGTGGAGGCGGTCGACGGCGGCGCCCGCGCCATCGCCTTCGCCACCATCGGCGACCCGAACGTCTACTCCACCTTCGGCTACCTGGCGCAGACCGTCCGCGCCCGCCGCCCGGCGGTCGAGGTGCGCACGGTCCCCGGGATCACCGCCATGCAGGACCTGGCGGCGCGCAGCGGCGTCCCGCTCTGCGAGGGACGGGAGCCGCTGACCCTGCTGCCGGCCACCGCCGGGCTGGCGCTCTTCGCCGACGCGCTCGCCGGTCCCGGCACCGTCGTGGCCTACAAGGGCTGGCGGCGGCACGCCGATCTGGTCGCCGAGCTGCGCCGGCAGGGCCGCCTGGGCGATGCCGTGCTGGGCCGGGGCCTCGGGCTGCCCGACGAGCGGATCGGCCCCGTCGCCGACGCCGCCGACGACCTGCCGTACCTGTCGACGCTGCTGGTCCCCGCCCGCCGGGACCGTAGGGGAGGAAAGCTTTGACCACCGAGCCGATCACGGACCGCGCCGACGACGGCGGGCCGACCAGCACGGGCAAGGTGTGGTTCGTCGGGGCCGGCCCCGGCGCGGCCGACCTGCTGACCCTGCGCGCCGCCCGGGTGATCGGCGCGGCCGACGTGGTGGTCTGGGCGGCCAGCCTGGTGCACGCCGACGTGCTCGCCCACGCCCGCCCCGACGCGGAGATCGTCGACTCGTCGCGGCTGCCGATCGAGGGGGTGCTGCCGCTCTACCGGCGGGCCGCCGCCGAGGGGCTGACCGTGGCGCGGATCCACTCCGGCGACCCGGCGCTGTGGGGCGCGGTGCAGGAGCAGCTCGACCTGTGCCGGGCGCTCGGGCTGGCCGTCGAGATCGTCCCGGGCGTCTCGTCGTTCACCGCCGTCGCGGCGATCGTCGGTCGGGAGCTCACCATTCCCGAGGTCGCCCAGTCGGTGATCCTGACCCGGCTCGAGGGCGGCAAGACCCCGATGCCGCCGGGCGAGCGGGTCCGCGAGTTCGCCCGGCACGGCACCACCATGGCGCTGTTCCTCTCCGCCGCCCGCTCCGGGCAGGCGCAGGCCGAGCTGCTGGCCGGCGGCTACCCGCCCGACACCCCGGTCGTGGTGGCGTACCAGGCGACCTGGCCGGACGAGTTGGTGGTGCGGTGCGCCCTCGGCGACCTGGAGGCCACGGTCAAGGAGCACAAGCTCTGGAAGCACACCCTCTTCCTGGTCGGCCCGGCGCTCGCCGCCGCCGGCACCCGCTCGCACCTCTACCACCCCGGCCACTTCCACACGTTCCGGCGGGCCGAGCCGGCCGCCCGCGCCGACCTGCGCCGCGCCCGGGCCACCGGCGGGACGGCGGGGGACGGACACGCCGGATGACGTACGCCGAGCCGCCGCTGCGCGAGCCGGACCTGCCGCGTACGGCGAAGGTCCGGCCCACCGCGCTGCGCACGGGCTGGACCACCGGCGCCTGCGCGACGGCGGCGGCGAAGGCGGCGGTGACCGCCCTGGTCACCGGCGTGCCGCAGCGGGAGGTGGAGATCGGGCTGCCCGCCGGCCGCCGGGTCCGCTTCCCGGTGGCCCGCTGCGAGGTCCACGCCGGCACGTCGGCGGAGGCCGTGGTGGTCAAGGACGCCGGCGACGACCCCGACGTCACGCACGGCGCCGAGCTGACCGTCACCGTCGGCTGGCGGGACGTGCCCGGGCTGCGGCTCGACGGCGGGCCGGGCGTCGGCACGGTCACGAAGCCGGGTCTCGGGCTGCCCGTCGGCGGGCCGGCGATCAACGAGACCCCGCGCCGGATGATCGGCCAGGCCGTCGCCGAGGTGGTCGACCTGGCCGAGGTGGGCGTCCGGGTGGTGGTCAGCGTGCCGCGCGGCGAGATCATGGCCCGCAAGACCACCAACCGGCGGCTCGGCATCCTCGGCGGCATCTCCATCCTCGGCACCACCGGCATCGTGCGGCCGTTCTCCACCGCCTCCTGGCGGGCGAGCGTGGTGCAGGCGGTGCACGTGATGGCCGCCCAGGGGGAGCGGACGGTGGTGCTGTGCACCGGCGGGCGTACCGAGCGGGCCGCCCGCGCGCTGCTGCCGGAGCTGCCCGAGGTGTGCTTCGTCGAGGTCGGCGACTTCACCGGCGCGGCGGTCACCGCGGCCGTCGGCGACCGGATGACCGGGGTGGTCTTCGTCGGGATGGCCGGCAAGCTGGCGAAGCTCGCCGCCGGCATCCTGATGACCCACTACACCCGGTCCAAGGTGGACCTGTCCCTGCTCGGCGACGTCACCGCCGAGGCGGGCGGCGACCCCGACCTGGTGGCGGCGGTCGCCGCGGCGAACACCGGGCGGCACGCGTACGAGCTGTGGGAGGCCGCCGGGTTGCTCGATGCCGCCGGTGACCTGCTCTGCCGGCGGGTACGCCAGGTGCTGCTCCGGTTCGCCGGGAACGCGGTCACCGTCGACGTGGCGATGGTGGACTTCGCGGGCGACCGGGTCGTCGCCTCGTCGGGCCGGTGGGCGGCGTGACCGGAAGCCCACCCGCCGGGGGCACCGGGCCGGCCGTGACCGTGGTGGGGATCGACGCCGGAGGGGGGCCGCCGCACCCCGCCGCCGCGCCCGCGCTCGCCGGGGCCCGGCTGGTGGTGGGCGCGGCCCGGCACCTGGCCGCCGTACGCCTGCCGGCCGGCGCCGACACCGTCGCCCTCGGGCCGCTCGCGCCGGCGCTGGACCGGCTGGCCGCCGCCGTCGCCGCCGGAACGGACGCGGTCGTGCTGGCCAGCGGGGATCCCGGGCTGTTCGGCGTCGTCCGGCGGCTGCGGGCGGCCGGGCTGCCGCTGCGGGTGCTGCCGGCCGTGTCCAGCGTGGCCGCCGCGTTCGCCCGCGCCGGGCTGCCCTGGGACGGCGCGGCCGTGGTCACCGCCCACGGCCGGGACCCGCGACCGGCGCTGAACGCCTGCCGGGCGCTGCCCGCCGTCGCGGTGCTCACCGCCCCCGGCGCCGGGGCCGCCGAGCTGGGCGCCGGTCTGGACGGCTGGGCCCGCCGGCTGGTCGTCGCCGAGCACCTCGGCACCGACGCCGAGCGGCTCACCGAGACCACCCCCGAGATGGCCGCCGCCCGCGCCTGGGCCGACCCGCACGTGCTGCTCAGCCTCGCCGGGGAGCCCGGGGCCGCCGGGATGCGGGCGGACAACCAGCCGGCCGCCGCGCCGGCCGGCGGGTGGGCGCTGCCCGAGTCCGCCTACGCGCACCGCGACTCGATGATCACCAAGTCGGAGGTACGCGCCCTCGCCGTGGCCCGGCTGCGCCCCCGCCTCGGCCGGCTGGTCTGGGACGTCGGCGCGGGCAGCGGCTCGGTCGGCATCGAGTGTGTCCTGCTCGGCGCGGCCGTGGTCGCCGTCGACCGCGACCCGGCGGCGCCGGTCCGCGCCAACGCCGCCCGGCACGGCGTCGACGTCAGGGTGGTGGTCGGCGCCGCCCCCGGGGCGCTGCGCGGGCTGCCCGACCCGGACGCCGTCTTCGTCGGGGGTGGCGGCACCGACGTGCTCGCCGCCGTGGCGCACCGCCGGCCGGACCGGGTGGTGGTGACCCTCGCCGCCGTCGACCGGGTCGCCCCGGCGGTCGGGCTGCTGCGCGCCGGCGGCTACGCCGTGGAGGGCGTCCAGCTCTCCGCCGCCCGCCTCGCCGACCTGCCCGGCGGATCCATTCGACTCGCGGCCACCAACCCGGTGGTCGTCCTCACCGGGGAGCGCCCGTGAACCATCCGACCACCACCACGGACCAGCCGACCCGGATCGGCCTGGTCGCCGCCACCGCCGCCGGGCGGCGGCACGCCCGTACCCTCGCCGACGCCTGGCCGCAGGCCCGCCTGGTCACGGCGGACACCGTCGCGGACGCGCTGCGCGCCGCCTGGGCCGAGTGCGACGCGGTGGTGGCGTTCCTGGCCACCGGGGCGGTGGTGCGCATCCTCGCGCCGCTGCTCGGCGACAAGCACACCGACCCGGCCGTGGTGGTGGTCGACGAGGCGGCCCGGCACGCGGTCGCGCTGCTCGGCGGGCACGCCGGGGGCGCCAACGACCTCGCCGGGCGGGTCGGCGCGGTGCTCGACGCGCGGCCGGTGGTCACCACCGCCAGCGACGCCGTCGGCCTGCCCGGGCTGGACACGCTCGGCTGGCCCGTCGAGGGCGCCGTCGCCGCCGTCGGCCGCGCCATCCTCGACGGCGAGCCGGTCACCCTCGTCGCCGACGCCGCCTGGCCGCTGCCCGCCCTGCCCGACAACGTGCGCCCCGCCCCGGCGCCGGTCGCGCCCGCCGACCCGGCCCCGCCGGCCGCCCCGCCCGGCCCCGGTGCGCCGGTCGGCCCGGCCGGGTCAGGGGAGGCGGCCGGCGGCGGGTACCGCCTGCTGGTCACCGACCGGGTGGTGCCGCTCGACGACCGAACGGCCGTGCTGCGGCCCCCGTCGCTGGTCGCCGGGGTGGGGGCCAGCCGGGGCGTGCCCGCCGCCGAGGTGCGCGGCCTGCTCGACCGGGTGCTCGCCGAGGCCGGCCTCAGCCCGGCCAGCCTGCGGCACCTGGCCAGCGCCGACATCAAGGCCGACGAGGCGGGCATCCGGGCGACCGCCGACGCGCTCGGCGTACCCCTGGTGACGCATCCGGCGGCGGAGCTGGCGGCGGTCGACGTGCCGCACCCCAGCGAGGTGGTCCGCGCCGCCGTCGGCACCCCCAGCGTCGCCGAGGCGGCGGCGCTGCTCGGCGGCGACGCCGCGCTGCTGGTGCCGAAGACCGCGACGGCGATGGCCACCGTGGCGGTCGCCCGGCACGCCCCGCGCGGCCGGCTGGCGATCGTCGGCCTCGGGCCCGGCGCGCCCGACCTGCGCACCGCCCGCGCGGTGGCCGAGCTGCGCCGCGCCGCCGTGGTCGTCGGCCTCGACCAGTACGTCGACCAGGTCCGCGACCTGCTCCGCCCCGGGACCCGGGTGCTCGCCAGCGGCCTGGGCGCCGAGGAGGAACGGGCCCGGGCCGCCGTCGCCGAGGCCGTGGCGGGTCACGCCGTCGCGCTGGTCGGCTCCGGCGACGCCGGCGTGTACGCGATGGCCAGCCCCGCCCTGGAGTACGCCGACGAGCGGATCGACGTGGTCGGGGTGCCCGGGGTGACGGCCGCCCTCGCCGCCGGCGCCCTGCTCGGCGCGCCGCTCGGCCACGACCACGCCTACCTGAGCCTGTCCGACCTGCACACCCCGTGGGAGGTCATCGCGCGCCGGGTGGCCGCCGCGGCCGAGGGCGACTTCGTGGCGCTGCTCTACAACCCGCGCAGCCGCGCCCGCGACTGGCAGCTCGGCGCGGCGCTGGAGGTCTTCGCCGCGCACCGGCCGCCCGACACCCCGGTCGGGGTGGTGCGCAACGCCAGCCGACCCGACGAGCGGGTGCACCTGGCCACCCTGGCCGACCTCGACCCGGCGCTGGTCGACATGTACAGCGTCGTGGTGGTGGGCAGCAGCCAGACCCGGGTGGTCGCCGGCCGGATGGTCACCCCTCGGGGGTACCGGTGGCGGCGGTGACCATCGGCGCCTGCCAGGGCTGCGGCGCCTGCCTGCTCACCTGCCCGACGCACGCCATCCGACCGGTGCCCGGCGGCCTCGCCGTCCGCGCGGACCGCTGCACCGGCTGCCTGGAATGCCTGGAGATCTGCCCGGTGGACGCCATCCGCGCCACCGGCACCGACGAACGTGGAGGAAGCCGATGAGTTCGACCGCGGTCAGCGCCGCACCCCCGGCCGGCCGGTGGAGCCGCGCCGAGCGGGTACGCCTCGGCGGCATCGTGCTCGCCGTCGCCGTGCTGCACGTCGCCGGCTGGAGCCTCTACCTGTACTGGAACAACCAGCCCGCCGCGGCCGGCGGCCTCGCCGGGGCCGGCACGCTGGCGTACCTGCTCGGGGTGCGGCACGCCTTCGACGCCGACCACATCGCGGCGATCGACGACACCACCCGGCTGATGCTGCTGCGCGGTCGGCGCCCGGTCGGCGTCGGCTTCTTCTTCGCCCTCGGGCACAGCGGGGTGGTGCTGCTGCTGGCGCTGGTCGTCGGCCTCGCCTCGGCCAACCTCGCCGGCCCCGGGCTGGCCGAGGCCCGCGAGGTGGGCGCGACCGTCGCGGTCCTCACCGCCACGCTGTTCCTCGCCCTGGTCGCGGTGCTCAACGCGGCGGTGCTGGCCGGCCTGGCGCGGCTGTGGCGGCGGCTGCGCCACGGCGACCTGGACGAGCGCGAGCTGGACCTGCACCTGCTCAACCGGGGGCTGGTGCAGCGGGTGCTCGGCTCCCGGGCCCGCGCGCTGGTGCGCTCCTCCTGGCACATGGCGCCGGTCGGGTTCCTCTTCGGTCTCGGCCTGGAGACGGCCAGCGAGGTGACCCTGCTCGCCCTGTCGGCGAGCACCGCCGCCGCCGGCGGGCTGCCCGTGCTCGCCCTGCTCACCCTGCCGCTGCTCTTCGCCGCCGGGATGTCCGCCATGGACACCGCCGACAGCCTGCTGATGAGCCGCGCCTACTCGTGGGCGTACCGGCACCCGGCCCGGCGCCTCTACTACAACCTGGCCACCACGGCGGTGACCGTGCTGGTCGGCGGTCTGGTCGCCAGCGTCTACGCCGCCGGCCTGCTGGTCGACCACCTCGGGCTGTCGGCGCTGTCCTGGTACGCGGGGATCGCCGACCACTTCGAGCAGCTCGGGTACGCCGTCGTGGCGCTCTTCGTCTTCGCCTGGGCCGGCGCGGTGGCGCTGTGGAAGCTGCGCCGCTACGACGAGCGCTACGGTGCCGGGGCGGTGCGGCCGTGAGCCGGGTCGTGCACCCCATCGAGCGGGAGTCGTACCGGATCCTGCGCTCCCGGGTGGACCTCGCGCACCTGCCGCCGCTGACCCGGGCCGTCACCGAGCGGGTGGTGCACGCCAGCGCCGACCTCGACTACGTCACCGACCTGGTCTGCGACGAGGCGGCCCTGGCCGGCGGGCTGGCCGCCCTGCGCGCGGGCGCGCCGGTGGTCACCGACGTGGCGATGGTGGCCGCCGGCATCACCGGTCGGCAGACGGTCTGCCCGGTCGCCGAGCCGGCCGCCGCCGACCTGGCCCGCGCGGCCGGGATCACCCGGTCGGCGGCGGCGGTGCGGCTCGCCCTGGAGCGGGTCGGCCCCGGCGCGGTGTGGGTGGTCGGCTGCGCACCGACCGCGCTGGAGGAACTGATCACCCTGGACGCCCGGCCGGCGCTGGTCGTCGGGTTGCCGGTGGGCTTCGTGGGCGCCGCCGAGTCGAAGGCGGCGCTGCGGGCCAGCGGCCTGCCCGGGGTGTCCAACCGGGGCGAGAAGGGCGGCTCGGCGGTCGCCGCCGCCGCCCTCAACGCCCTGCTGTACGTGGAGGAGGAGGAGCATTGACATGCTCCCCCGCCCAAAGGCGGGGGATTCCCACCCCCGCGGGTTGGGGTTCCTGGTTCACCGCAGACCGCACGGAAGGAGGTCCTTCGTGTCTGACGTCCGCTCCGCAGGCGTTTTGCGTCTCGACCAGCCCGGCCGCGACGGCGATGTTCTTGGC
Organism: Micromonospora sp. NPDC002717; assembly: GCF_040295705.1. NCBI lineage: Bacteria > Bacillati > Actinomycetota > Actinomycetes > Micromonosporales > Micromonosporaceae > Micromonospora > Micromonospora sp. NPDC002717. The sequence goes on from NZ_JBEOVW010000010.1 coordinate 128,964, forward strand.
GGCGTTGACGTCCCGGTCATGCCGGGTGCCGCAACTCGGACACGTCCAGTGGCGTGTGCCGAGGGAGAGTGTGGCGAGCAGGTGCCCGCACGCCGAACACATCTTGCTCGATGGGTACCAGCGGTCCACGACGGCGAGGGTACGGCCGTCGCGGTGGGCCTTGTAGGTGAGCAGGGTGCGGAACTCGGCCCAGCCGGTACGGCCGATCGCTTTGGCCAGGGACCGGTTGCGGACCATGTTCGCCACCGCCAGGTCCTCCACGGCGATGGCGGAGAACCGACGCACCAGGGTGGTGGACTGCTGGTGGAGGAAGTCCCGGCGGGCGTCGCGTACCCGCGAATGCGCTCGGGCGACCTTCCGTTTGGCTTTGGCGCGGTTGGCGGAGCCTTTCTGTCGGCGGGCCATCATCCGCTGATACCGCTTGAGCCGGCGTTCACGCCGTTCCATATGCCTCGGATGCGGGATGCGTTCGCCGGTGGACAACACCGCAAAATCGGTCAGGCCGAGGTCGACACCCACCGCCCCGCCCGTCGGTTCGGGTGCGGCGGGTGTGTCGATGTCGACGGCGAAGGTCACGAACCAGCGGCCGTCCGGGTCACGCGACACCGTCACCATCGTCGGATCCAACCCCGCCACGTCCACGCCTGGCCACGACCACACGAACCGCAACACACCCGGTGTCTTCCCCAACGACAGGTTCCCGCTACGGAGGCGGAACGCCGACCGGGTGAAACTGGCGGACTGGCGGCCGTGCCGCGACTTGTAACGCGGATACCGGGCCCGCTTGGCGAAGAACGCGGTCATGGCGGTGTGCTGGTGCCGCAGGGTCTGCTGCAACGGCACCGACGACACCTCACCCAGAAACGCCAGGTCGGGCTGCTTCTTCATCCCGGTCAGCGCCCGATCCGTCTCCGCGTACGAGGTCGATCTGCCCTCAGCGCGGTAACGAGCATGACGGGCGGCGAGAGTGCGATTCCAGACCACGCGTACAACCCGAACGTGCGGTTCAGTACCACAGCCTGCTCCGGGGTCGGGTACGCCCGACACCTGTACGCCGTCCGCACACGACCAGTCATACCAGAAAGGACAGTCATGGTTGACAACGCATCCGCCGTTCCTCCCCGCCCTGATGGACGGGGCATCCTGGCGGTGATCCGGTGACCGCTCTGGTCATCGTCGGGCACGGTACGCGCAGCGCGGCCGGGGTCGACCAGTTCGTGGCGTTCGTGGAGCGGGTCCGCCGGCGCGCCGCCGGCGCGGTCGGCGACGTCGAGGGCGGCTTCATCGAGTTGTCCCGGCCGCCGCTGACCGACGCGGTGGGCGCGCTCGTCGACCGGGGACACCGGTCGCTGGTGGCGCTGCCGCTGGTGCTGACGGCCGCCGGCCACGGCAAGGGCGACATCCCCGCCGCGCTGGCCCGCGAGCGGCAGCGCCACCCCGGGCTCAGCTACGCCTACGGCCGGCCGCTGGGCCCGCACCCGCTGCTGCACACCGCCCTGGAGCAGCGCATCGACGCCTCGCTGGCGAGCGCCGACCGGGCCGGCACCTGGGTGGCGCTGATCGGGCGCGGCTCCACCGACCCGGACGCCAACGCCGAGGTGGCAAAGGTGGCCCGGCTGCTCTGGGAGGGGCGCGGCTACGCCGGCGTCGAGCCGGGCTTCATCTCGCTCGCGGAGCCGTCGGTGCCGGCGGTGCTGGACCGGCTGCGCCGGCTCGGCGCGCGGCGCATCGTCGTCGCGCCGTACTTCCTCTTCGCCGGCGTGCTGCCCGACCGGATCGTCGCCCAGTCGGCCGACTTCGCCGCCGCCCACCCCGAGCTGGACGTGCGGGTGGCCGACCTGATCGGCGACTGCGACGCCCTCGCCGACCTCGTCCTCGAACGGCACGCCGAGGCGCGCCGCGGCGACATCCGGATGAACTGCGACACCTGCGCGTACCGGGTGCTGATGCCGGGCTTCGCCGACAAGGTGGGCCGGCCGCAGACCCCGCACGACCACCCCGACGACCCGGTCGACGGCCACGGCCACCACCATCACGGGGACCACCACCACGGTGGCGGTCACCACCACCACCACGACCAGCGGCCCGGCCTGCGCCCGGGACAGGTCGCGGTGGTGGGCGGCGGCCCCGGCCCCGACGACCTGATCACCGTACGGGGGAAGGCCCTGCTGGACAGCGCCGACGTGGTGGTCGCCGACCGGCTCGCCCCGCAGGGGCTGCTCACCGGGCTGCGCCCGGACGTGGTGGTGGTCGACGCCGCCAAGGTGCCGCGCGGGCCGTCGATGCCGCAGGACACCATCAACGACACCCTGATCGCGTACGCCCGCGCGGGCAAGCGGGTGGTCCGGCTCAAGGGTGGCGACCCGTACGTCTTCGGCCGGGGCCACGAGGAGGTCCAGGCGTGCGCCGCGGCCGGGGTCGAGACCGTGCTGGTACCCGGGGTGAGCAGCGCGGTGGCCGTGCCGGCCCTGGCCGGCGTCCCGGTGACCCACCGGGGCGTCGCCCACGACGTCACCGTCGTCTCCGGGCACCTGCCGCCGGGGCACCCCGACTCCCTGGTGGACTGGGTGGCGCTGGGCCGGTCCCGGGGCACCGTGGTGCTGCTGATGGCGGTGGACACCATCGCCAAGATCGCGGCGGTGCTGGTGGAGCACGGCCGCGCCCCGGACACTCCCGTGCTCGTCGTCGCCGACGGCGGTCAGCCGGGGCAGCGCACCTGGTCGTCGCGGCTGGACGAGGTGGGCGGGTTGGCCGCGCGGGAGGACGTCCGGCCGCCGGCGGTGTTCGTGCTCGGACCGGTGGTGCGGCTGCGGGAGACCGGCCCGGCCGCCGGTCAGCCGGTGGCCGCGCGGGCGAGGGCGTAGCCGGCGGTGGCCGCGGCGAGGCCGGCGGCGACGCTGAGGGCCATGTTGGCCAGCGCGGCGTGCCGCCGTCCCGCCCGGGCCAGCCGCAGCGTCTCGTAGCTCAGGGTGGACCAGGTGGTCAGCGCCCCGCAGAAGCCGGTGCCGACCAGCGCCGTGAGCGCGGGGTCCGCCGGCAGGCCGGTGACCGCGCCGAGCAGCAGCGACCCGAGTACGTTGACCGTCAGCGTGCCCCACGGGAACCCGGTGCCGAAGCGGGCCTGCACGGCCCGGTCGGTGAGGTAGCGCAGCGGGGCGCCGAGCGCCGCGCCGAGCGCCACGAGCAGGGCGGTCACCGGCCGCTCCGGGTGAGCAGCCGCCCGGTGGCGGCCTCGCCGGCCCAGACCGCGAGCAGCGCGCCGACCAGCGTGGCGCCGAGGGCGGCCAGCGCGGTGCCGGGGGCGCCGGCGAGCAGCGCCTGGTGCGCGTCGACGGCGTAGGTGGAGAAGGTCGTGTACCCGCCGAGCACGCCCACGCCGAGGAACGGGCGGGCCAGCGGTCGGCCGCCGCCGGCGTGGGCGAGCACCGCCATCAGGCCACCGATCAGCAGGCATCCGCTCACGTTGACGCCGAAGGTGGCCCAGCCGAACGTGGCGGGGGAGTGCGGGACGGCGGCCTGCAGGCCGGCCCGGGCCAGCGCGCCGAGCGTACCCCCGGCGGAGACGGCGGCGAGCACCGCCGCCGGGTGAGCGGTGAGTTCGTCGCGGTCGGCCGGGACCCGCAGGTCGACGTCCGGGTCGACGCGCGACGGCTCGGACGGGCCGGTCACGTCTCCTCCCACGGTGCCGTCGGCCGCCATCCGGCCGTCGCCGCAGCATAACGCCGGGCCGGCCGCGGACGGCCGACCCGTGCCGTCGTGCGCCGGCGTCAGCGCACCCCCGCGACGGCGGCGTCGGCGCCGCCGCGCCAGACCACGCCGGCCTCGGTGAAGCCGGCGTCGGTCAGCGCCGCCAGGTGCCAGGAGGCCGGCGGGTTCCACTCCGGGCTGTGCCCGGTCGGGTAGATCTCGCGCCGCCGTTCCACCAGTGGGGCGAGCGCCGGGTCGGCCGCCGCCCGCTCCCACCAGTCCGACCAGGAGAGCACGGCGCCGCTGGCGTACCGGGCCTCGCGCCGGGTCCGCGCGCTGTCCAGCAGGCGCTTGGTCAGCTCCGGCAGCGCGTCGTCGGGCATGTGGTCGGCGTTGAGCAGGATCCCGCCCGGGCGCAGCACGCCGTGCAGCTCGGCGTAGAGGCGGGCCAGCCGCTCGCCCGGCAGCCAGTGCAGCGCGGTGGCGGTGAGCACCGCGTCGTACTCCCGCGCCGGCAGCGCGGCCGTCCACTCCGGCTGCCCGAGGTCGGCCTCGACCACGGTGACCCGGTCGCCGAACGTCGACCTGGCGATGGCCAGCAGCGCGGGATCGAGGTCGACCAGGGTGATCTCGGCGTCGGGGAAGCGGCGCAGCGCCCGGGCCGAGATGGTGCCGGTGCCGCCGGCCAGGTCGAGCAGGCGGGGTCGCCCGCCGTCGAGGACCGCCTCGACCGCGTCGAGCATCGCGGTGAACCGGTGCTCCCGGTCCGGCAGGTACGCCTCCTGCTGCCGGTCCCAGCTCTCCTGCCAGGCGGCGACGTTGCTGATGTAAGGACTCATAACGATGAGGCTAGTTACCGTCCCGGAGCGCTGTCCAGACCTTGTTGCCAATAATTTGCAACAGCGAGAAGATCGCAAGCGCACCCTCGCCGCGCTGCACGGCCTCATCGAGGCGTCCCTGGAACGCGCGCTCCAGGCCGGGCACCAGCTCTCCGTGGTCGAGTACACGGTGCTCGACGCGCTCTCCCGTCAGGACGGCTGGCACATGCGGATGCGGCAGCTGGCCCGGGCCGCCGCGCTCTCCGACAGCGCCACCACCCGGCTGGTCACCCGCCTGGCGGACCGCGGCCTGCTCACCCGGGTCCTCTGCGCCGACGACCGGCGCGGCATCTACACCGAGCTCACCCCCGCCGAGTGTGAGCTGCTCGCCCAGGCCCGGCCCACCCACGACCGGGTGCTGGCCGAGGCGCTGGCCGAGGCCGAGGCCGCACCGGAGCTCGCCCCGCTGGTCGACGCGCTGCACCGGCTCCCGGCGTCCCGCTGACCCGCCGCACGCCACGCCGACCCGCCGTTTCGGCAGCGCCGAGCCGGGGCACATGCCCGACAGGGGATTGTCGAGAGGGGGTCGTGATGGCGGATACGACGACGCCAGCCCACGTGCGTCCGGCCGGTCCAGCGCCCGACGGGGGAGGTCCGCGCCGCAACGCCAGGCGGGCCGGGGGGCCGCCGTTCCGCAAGCCGCGCTGGCCCCGGGCGTACGCGTTCGCGCTGGTGACCGGGGCGCTGTTCCTGTTCTCCTGGATCGGCCAGTTCGTCTTCCAGGCGGTGGCGGAGGGCAACGAGGCGAGCCAGCACGGCCAGTCCTTCGCCTGGGCGGACTTCCTGCCGCAGTTCCTCGCCTCCACCTTCGAGAACTGGCAGTCCGAGTTCCTCCAGCTGATCTGGCAGGCCGCCGGCCTGGCCCTGTTCTACTACTGGGGCTCCTCCCAGTCCCGCGAGTCCGACGAGCGGATCGAAGCCAAGCTGGACGCGCTGCTGCGCGAGCGCGACCTGGACCCGGAGAACCCGTGACGTGTGGGCGGCGCCACGACGCCGCCCGTTGACCTCAACCCGGCTTCACCTCAGAGGCTTGACCACGTCGGCGAGCGATGTGGAGGGTGACGTGCGGGTGATCGAGGTGGCGACGTTCGGCGGGCCGGAGGTGCTGGCCCTGACCGAGGCCCCGGAGCCGGTGCCCGGCCCGGACGAGGTCGTGGTCGAGGTGTCCGTCGCGGACGTGCTCTGGGTGGAGACGATGATCCGGCGCGGGCGGGGCGGCGAGTACTTCCCCGTCCGGCCGCCGTACCGGCCGGGGGTCGGGGTCGCCGGCACCGTCGGCGCGGTCGGCGCGGGGGTCGACCCGGGCTGGACCGGCCGGCGGGTGGTCACCAGGACCGACGAGCGGGGCGGCTACCTGGAACGCGCCGTGGTGCCCGCCGAGGGGCTGGTGCCGGTGCCCGACGGGGTCTCCCTGCCGGACGCGGCGGCGCTGCTGCACGACGGGACGACCGCGTTCGGCCTGCTCGACCTGGTGCCGGTCCGTCCCGGGGACCACGTGCTGGTCACCGCCGCCGCCGGCGGCCTCGGCGTGCTGCTCGTACAGGAGGTCCGCGCCCGGGGCGGGTTCGTCGTCGCGGCGGCCCGGGGCGCGGCCAAGCTCGACGCGCTGCGCCGGCTGGGCGCCGACGTCGTGGTGGACTACGCCGAGCCGGACTGGACGCTGCGGGTCCGGGCCGCGACGGACGGCCCGCACGTCGTCTTCGACGGCGCCGGCGGCGACTACGGCCGGACGGCGTTCGACCTGGTGCGCGACGGCGGCCGGTTCTCCGCGCACGGCACCCCGGCCGGGGAGTTCGCGGTGCCCGCCGCCGAGGCCGCGCGCGCCCGGGGCATCACCGTCACCGGCATCGGCGACGTCCAGTTCACCCCCGAGCAGGCGCGCCGGCACCTGCGGGCCGCGCTCGACGCCACGTCGGCGGGGCGGATCGCGCCCCTGGTCGGCCAGACCTTCCCGTTGCACCGGGCCGCCGACGCCCATCGGGCGATCGAGGAGCGTGCCGCGATCGGCAAGACGCTGCTCACCGTCTGACCGCCGGGCCCGCCGGCCGTCCCGGCCGCCGGTGGTGCCGCGCCGCCGACCGGCGTACGGTACCAAGATCGGCGGGCGGGGCGGCCCGGTTCCGGGGCGACCCGGACGTGTCGGTACGCGACCCCCGCCGCCGCGCCAGCGTGACGTGCAGGAGGCACCGATGCAGGACCGCACCCCGCGCCCCGAGGACCTGGAGCCGATCGAGCGAGCGAGCGTCGACGAGCTGCGGGCGGTGCAGCGGGAGCGGCTGCGCTGGTCGCTGCGGCACGCGTACGACAACGTGCCGCACTACCGCCGCGCCTTCGACGCCGCCGGGGTGCACCCCGACGACTGCCGGGACCTGGCCGACCTGGCCCGCTTCCCGTTCACCGGCAAGGCGGAACTGCGGGAGAACTACCCGTTCGGCATGTTCGCCGTGCCGCGCGAACGCATCGCCCGGCTGCACGCCTCCTCCGGCACCACCGGCCGGCCGACGGTGGTCGGCTACACCGCCGACGACCTGCGGACCTGGGCCCGGCTGATGGCCCGGTCGATCCGGGCCGCCGGCGGCCGCCCCGGCGACCGCGTGCACGTCGCGTACGGCTACGGGCTGTTCACCGGCGGGCTCGGCGCGCACTACGGCGCGGAGGAACTGGGCTGCACCGTCATCCCCGTCTCCGGCGGGATGACCGAACGTCAGGTGATGCTGATCCGGGACTTCGAGCCGGAGGTCATCATGGTGACCCCCAGCTACATGCTCGCGATCGTGGACGAGATGGAGCGGCAGGGGATCGACCCGCGCGCCACCTCGCTCCAGGTCGGTGTCTTCGGCGCGGAGCCGTGGACCGAGGACATGCGCCGGGAGATGGAACAGCGCCTCGACATGCACGCCGTGGACGTCTACGGCCTCTCCGAGATGATGGGCCCGGGCGTGGCCAACGAGTGCGTGGAGACCAAGGACGGGCCGCACCTGTGGGAGGACCACTTCTATCCGGAGATCGTCGACCCGGTCACCGGGGAGGTGCTCCCCGACGGCGAGCGCGGCGAGTTGGTGCTCACCTCGCTCACGAGGGAGGCCATGCCGGTCGTCCGCTACCGGACCCGCGACCTGACCCGGCTGCTGCCCGGCACCGCCCGCCCGATGCGCCGGATCGAGAAGATCACCGGGCGCAGCGACGACATGATGATCGTGCGCGGGGTGAACGTCTTCCCCACCCAGATCGAGGAGCTGATCCTGCGTACGCCGCAGCTCTCGCCGCACTTCCAGTGCGTCCTCGGGCGGGAGGGGCGGATGGACACGCTGACCGTCCGGGTGGAGCGGCGGGCGGGGGTGGCCGTCGAGGCCGCCGAGCGGGCCGGCGGGGCGCTGGTCGGGCTGGTCAAGAACACGATCGGAGTGAGCGTGGCGGTCGAGGTGGTCGCCCCGGACGGGGTGGAGCGGTCGATGGGCAAGATGCGGCGGATCGTCGACCAGCGGCGGGGCGGCTGACATGGCGGGGCGCAACGCCGCGTACGACATGTTCGACGCCGACGCGGCGTCGAAGGGGCTCGGCATCGAGCTGGTGGACGCCGCCGACGGGGCGGCGGTGGCCCGGATGCGGGTGACCGGCGCGATGGTCAACGGCCACGCGATCGCCCACGGGGGCTTCGTCTTCCTGCTCGCCGACACCGCCTTCGCGCTGGCCTGCAACAGCCACGGTCCGGTCACCGTCGCGGCCGGCGGCGAGATCACCTTCGTCCGTCCCGCCCGCGAGGGCGACCTGCTGACCGCCCGCGCCACCGAGCGCACCCGTTACGGCCGCAGCGGCATCTACGACGTCACCGTCACCCGCGACGGCGGCGAGGTGGTCGCCGAGTTCCGGGGCCGCAGCCGCACCCTGCCGCCGCCCGCCGGCTGAGCCTCGCGCCGGCGCCGATGCGTCCGACCTCGCCGCCCCCACGGGCGTTACCGGCGCGGCTAGCATCGGGCGGTGCGAGTGCTGGTGGTCTCCGCGCCGTTGATCGGGCACGTCTTCCCCCTGCTGCCGCTGGCCGCCGCGCTGCGCGATGCCGGGCACGAGGTGCTCGTCGCCACCGCCGCCGACGGCCTGCGGGCGGAGCAGTCCGGGCTGCCGGTGCGTGATGTCGCGCCGGCGTTCGACTTCGGCCGGATCGCCCGGGGCGTCATGCTGCGCCATCCGCTGATCGCCCGGGCCGAGCTGGCCGGCACGGCCGGCACCCGGGGCGCGGCACTGCTCTTCGGCGCGGTCAACGACCAGATCGCCGACGGGGTGGTCGCCGTCGCCGCGCGGTGGAAGCCCGACCTGGTGATCCACGAGCCGTTCGCGGTGGCCGGGGCGCTCGCCGCCGCGACGCGCGGCGTGCCCGCCGTACGCCAGGAGAACGCCCTCTTCGACGGCCGGGAGCTGGTCCGGGTCACCCTCGCGCGCCTGGGCGGGGCCCTGCGCCGGCACGGCCTGACGGAGCTGCCGCCCCCGGCCGCCGCGATCGCCGTCGCCCCGCCCAGCGTGCGGCACCAGGACGGCTGGCCCATGCGCTACGCCGCCCACGCCGGCGGCGGCGACTTGCCGGGCTGGCTGCGCGAGCCGGGGGAGCGCCCGCGGGTGCTGGTCAGCCGCAGCACCGTCGCCGGCCCCGGCAGCGCCGGGCCGATGCCGGCGGTCGTCGCCGCCGCCGACCGGGTCGACGCCGAGTTCGTCCTGGTCCGCCCGGACGCGCGGCTGGCCCGCCGGGCGCTGCCCGGCAACGTGCGCACCGTCGACTGGATCCCGCTCGCCGAGGCCCTGCCGGCGAGCGCGGCGCTGGTCCACCACGGCGGCGCGGGCAGCGTCTTCACCGCGCTGACCGCGGGGGTGCCGCAGCTGGCCACCGTCGGGCCCGGCGACCGGCGGCACAACGCCGAGCTGGTGGCGGCGCGCGGCGCAGGAATCGCGGTCCGGGCCCGCGACATCACCGCCGACACCCTGACCCGGCTGGTCGGCGATCCGGCGCTGCGCGACGCGGCGAGGCAGGTCAGCGCCGAGATCGCCGCGATGCCGGGGCCGGCGGAGCTGGTGCGGCGGCTGGAGTCGCTGGTCTGACGCCGTCGCGCCCGCGCGGCGGCCCGTTCCGGTCGGGGGCGTGGGGCAGGATGCCGCCATGGGACATGTCGTGCTGTTTCACTCCGTCTACGGGCTGCGGCCGGCCGTGCTGACCGCCGCCGACCGGCTGCGCGCCGCCGGGCACACGGTCGTCACGCCCGACCTCTACGGCGCGCCGGCCGCGGACACGGTGGAGGACGGCTTCGCCCTGCTCCGCAAGATCGGCCAGGAGGCCGTGCTGGACCGGGCCCGGGAGGCCCTGCGCGGGGCGCCGGCCGACGCGGTGCTGGCCGGCTTCTCGATGGGCGCGGGGGTGGCCGGCGCGATGCTCGCCGAGCGCCCCGACGCGGCGGCGCTGCTGCTGCTCTCCGGCGTCGGCGGCGAGCCGGAGTCGGTCCGGCCGGGCCTGCCGGTGCAGCTGCACCTCGGCGACCCGGACGACTACGACGCGGAGCCGGAGGTCGCGCAGTGGCGGCGGGCGATGACCGACGCCGGCGCGGAGCTGTCCGTCCACCGTTATCCCGGCGTCGGGCACCTCTACACCGACCCGTACCTGCCCGACCACGACGCGACGGCCGCCGCGCAGACCTGGGAGCGGGCCATCGCCTTCCTCGCCGACCGCTGACCGGACTCATGCGGGGCGGGGCTGCCGGCCCGCTGAGCCGCCCCGGGCCGGAGCAGACCGCTCCGCCAGCCGAGGCGGGCCAGACCGCTCCGCCCAGCCGAGCCCGACGGGGCCGTTCAGCCGAGGCGGGCCGCGCCGGCCGGGCCCTCAGCCGAGGCGGGCCAGGTCGTCGGCGGAGAGCCGGATCGCGCCGGCCGCCACGTTCTGCGCCAGGTGCTCCGGGTCGCCGGTGCCGGGGATGGCCAGCACGTGCCGCCCCCGGTGCAGCGTCCAGGCCAGGCGGACCTGATGCGGGGTCACCCCGTGGGCGCGGGCCACCGCGCGCACCGCGTCGTCGTGCTCGCCGGTCGCGCCCGCCTCCCGCCCGGCGCCGGCGATCGCGAAGAACGGCACGAAGGCCACCCCGCGCTCGCCGCAGACCCGCAGCAGGTCGTCGGCCCACCGGTTCGCGTCGAGGGCGTACGCGTTCTGCACGCAGACCACCGGCGCGACGGCCTGCGCCTCGTCCAGGTGGTCCACCCGCACGTTGGACAGGCCGAGGTGCCGGATCAGCCCGGCGTCGCGCAGTTCGGCGAGGGCGGCGAAGCGCTCCGCCACCGAGTCCCGCCCCTCGCGCCGGACGATCCGCAGGTTGACCACGTCCAGGTGGTCCCGGCCGAGGCGGCGCAGGTTCTCCTCCACCTCCCGGCGCAGCTCGGCCGGGGTCAGCTCCCGGTGCCGGTTCGCCGCGTCGAACGACGGCCCGACCTTCGTGGTGATGACCAGGTCGTCCGGGTATGGCGCGAGCGCCTCCCGGATGAGTTCGGTGGCGTACCGGCGCGGGCCGGTGCCGACGCCGAGCGGCCCGCCCGGCGAGACGTAGAAGGCGGCGGTGTCGATGTGGTTGACGCCCAGCTCGACCGCCCGGCGCAGGACGCGGACGGCGCGCGCCCGGTCCGGGTCGACGGTCAGCCGCATCGATCCGAAGCCCATCCGGTGCACGGTGCGGTCGCCCAGGGTCCAGGTGCCGGCGGCGGAGGCGGTGATCTCTTCGACAGGCATCGGACGAAGCTAGCCAAGGGGACCCGGCCCGCGCACTCGGTCAGCCGCCCGATACCGCCGGGGCCGGAACCGGCTTAATGTGGATCGTGGGGGAGAGACGGCCCCTCCGTCACGCCGCCGCCGGCGCCCCGCGCGGCAGCCCCCACGTCGACCTCCATTCGCGGCGCTTCCGCCAGTCCGACCGTGCCGGCCCGGCCGACGGGGCGCGGTCGCGTCCGACGGGCGCGCCAGGGTCGGCCGCCCACCCGGATGGGTCCACCACCCGGACGGCCCCGGAACGTCCTGCCCGGTCCGTCCGCGCGCGTGCGTGGGCCAAGCCCGACCCGGTCGGCCGGGGGGCGCCGGAGGTGGTGGCGGGGCCGGCGAGCGGCTGCCGACCGACGGCGCGCGCGCCGACCGGGCCGACGGGCGCGGCGGAGGACGGGGCGGCCTCCGACACGGGTACGGCCGCCGCGGCGAGCCGGCGAGCCGGCGCCACCGCATCCGACGGCTGCCCGGCCCACCCGGCGATCGCGGCCCGCACCGCCCTCGGCAGCCGGGCGTACGCGACCTCGCGCAGCACCGGGTCGGCGACCGCGTACCCGCCGCCGGCGCGGCCGACCAGCAGGCCCGAGGCGGCGAGGGCCCGCAGCTCCGGCGCCGCCCGGGCGGGCGACCAGCCGAGCAGGCGCCCCACCGCCGACGCGGTGACCCCCGCGCCGAGGGCCGCGACGCCGAGGGCCGCCACCGCCGTCAGCGCCGCCCGCCGGACGCCGTCGAGGCGGTCCAGCCGGGCGTCCACCTCCCGGCGCACCGACTCGGGCACCGGCAGCAACGCGGTCGGCGCCACGTCGAGCGATGCCACGTCGAGCGACGCCACGTACGCGGCGGCCCGGCCGGGGTTGCCCTCGACCAGCGGCAGCAGGCGCGCGGCCGCCGCCGCCGGCCGGTCGGCCCGGCGCAGCAGGTGACGCAGCAGCCGGCCGGTCTCCACCGGGCGCAGCGGCGGCACGTCCAGCCGGTGCCGGCGGTCCCGGGCCCCGGGCAGCACGTCCGCCCACTCGGGACGGTGCAGCGCCACGACCGCCAGCGGCAGGGACCGGGCGGTGGCCGCCGCGAAGAGCCGGTGCAGGAAGCGGTGCAGCTCCCCGGTGGCCCGGTCGAGGTCGTCCACCGCCACCACCAGCGGCTCCCGGGCGGCGAGCGACAGCAGCACCTCCCGCGCCACCTCGGCGCCCCGCGCGGCCTCGCGGGTGGCGTCCGGACTTGCCAGGAGTCCTTCCAGCGCGGACACCGTCTCGGTTAGGCCGGCGGGCGGCACCAGGCCCGCGAGGGCGGCGGCGAGCCGACGGCGTACGACCGCAGGTGGGTCGTTCGCGCGGAGGCCGGCGGCCCCACGCACCAGGTCGGCGACGGGCGCCAGGGCCTCCGGGCACGGCGGGCAGTGCGCGACGCACCAGCGCACCGGCACGTCGTCCACGGTCGGGACGGCGCGCCGCAGCTCGTGCAGCAGCCGGCTGCGCCCGCTGCCGGCGGGACCGACCAGCGACAGCCAGCGCGGGCTGCGGTCCCGCACGGCGCGGACGATCAGGTCCCGGGCGGTCGCCAGTTCCCGCCGTCGCCCGACCAGCGGGCCCTCGTGCGGGGTCGGGGCCGGCCGGGTGGCGCCGGTGGCGTGCCACACGTCCACCGGCAGCGCTTTGCCGGCGAGGGCCACCGGCGGCACGCGGCGCTGGTCGATCAGCCCCACGGTGGCCCGGTGGGTGGCCGCGCAGAGCGCCACGCCGCCCGGCGGGGCGTACTCCTGCAACCGGGCGGCGGTGGTGGTCACCGCGCCGCTGGCCGCGCCGTGCCCGCCGTCGTGTGTCGCGGCGAGGTCCACCAGCGCCTCGCCCGTGGCCACCCCGACCCGGACCCGCAGCCGCGGCGCGCCGGGCACGGGACGCCGGTCGAGGGCCCGCTGGATGTCCAGCGCCGCCCGCACCGCCCGGTACGCGTCGAACCCGTCGGACTCGCGCGCCCCGAACAGCGCCATGACCGCGTCGCCGACGTACTTCTCGACCACCCCGTGCCACCGGCGCAGCACCCCGGCGACGGTGGCGAAGTAGGCGCGCTGCAGGGCCCGTACGTCCTCGGGGTCGAGCCGGTCGACGAGCGCGGTCGACCCGACGATGTCGGCGAACAGCACGGTGACCATGCGTCTCTCCTCCGGCACCGGCCAGCCTGCCGACGCGACACGTTGCGGACCGGCGACGATGGTGAGCATGGGCATCGCACCCGCCTTTCCCCCCGTTGCCTGCCGACGCCTCGGAGACTGTCACCTGTGGGCCGACGGGGGATCTGCAGAACGACGTATGTCGGCCGGCCGCAACCTCCGGTCGCAATGTCGACGCGACGAGTACCACAGGGGCAGAAGACCCGTAGAACGGTGCGCGGACGGGTGACTAGGCTGCGTGCCATGGCCAGCGATGTGGACGCCGCACCGCTCGTCGGCCGGGCCGACCTGGTGACGACGGTACGGTCCGCGCTGCTCGACGAGGTCGCGCAGGGGCACACCGCCGCCGTCTTCCTCACCGGCGAGAGCGGCGTGGGCAAGAGCCGGCTGCTGCGCGAGGTGGGCGCCCGGCTGCGCGACGCGGGCGCCCTGGTGCTCACCGGCTCCTGTCTGGACATCGGCGACGCGTCGCCGCTGCACCCGCTGTTGCAGGCGTTGCGCCGCTTCGACGCCGAGCTGACCGGCTCCCACGCCCGGACGTCCTCGGCCGTCCGCGGCCTCCTGCAGATGTTCGCCGACGAGACCGCCGGCCCGGACGGCGCCGGGGCGCTGCTGGAGCGGGTCTCCCGGGGGCTGCACCTGATCGCCGAGGGGCGTCCGCTGGTGCTCGTGCTGGACGACCTCCAGTGGGTCGACCGCAGCACCCGGCAGCTGCTGCTCTATCTGCTCGCCGGCCTCGGCGACCTCCAGTTGTCCGTGCTCGCCGCGGTGCGGGCCGAGTCGTTGCAGGGCGCGCACCCGCTGCGCCGGGTGCTCACCGAGCTGCGTCGGCTGCGCTCGGTGCGGGTGCTCGACCTGGTCCCGTTGGACCGGGCCGGCACCGACCAGCTCGCCGCCGCCGTGGTCGGCCGACCGCTCGCGCCTGAGGCGGCGGAGCTGGTGTGGCGGCGCAGCGGCGGCAACCCGTTCGTGGTGGAGGAGTTGGCCCGCGACCTGCGCGACGGCCGGGACGGCCTCTCCGACACGCTGCGCGAGATCTTCCTGGCCCGGGTCGACGCGCTGCCCCAGCACGCGCACGCCGTGGTGCACGCGGTCGCGGCCGGCGTCGAGCCGGTGGAGCACTGGCTGCTGGCGCGGGTGACGCGGCTGCCCGAGGACGAGCTGATCGAGGCGGTCCGCGCGGCCGTCGCGCACCGGCTGCTGGTGGGCGCGGACGACGGCTACCGGCTGCGGCACCGGCTGGTCGCCGAGGTGCTGGAGCACGAGCTGCTGCCCGCCGAACGGGCCGCCCTGCACCGCCGCTACGCCGAGGCGCTCACCTCGGCCCCGGCGGAGCTGCACCAGGCCCGCCTGGCGCACCACTGGCGACTGGCCGGTGAGCCGGCGCGGGCGCTGCCGGCGGCGACGGCGGCGGCCCGGGAGGCCGAGCGGCTGCACGGCTGGGCCGAGGCGCACCGGCACTGGTCGGTGGCGTTGCAGCTGGCCGGCTCGCCCGGCATGGGTCCGCTGGACGTGGACCGGGTGACCCTGCTGGAGCGCGCCGCCGAAGCCGCCCACCACTGCGGCGAGCACGCCCGCGCGCTGACCCTGATCGAGGAGTTGGCCGGCTCCGGCGCCGACCGGTCGACCTGTGCGCTGCACATCCGGCGGGCCCGCTACCTGGCCGCCGCCGGCCGGTCGGCGCTCGCCGAGGCGGAATACCGGCGGGCCCTGGAGGCCGCCGACTGCACGCCCCGGGAACGCGCCACCGCCGCCGCCCACCTGGCCGAGCTGCTGCTGCACCTCGGCCGGTACGCCGACGCCGGCCGGCGGGCCCGGGAGGCGCTGAAGCTGTCCGCCGCGGTCGAGGGCTCCACGTCGGAGGTCGTGCTGGCCAGCGCGGCCCTCGGGTTCTCCGAGGCGTACCTGGAGGATCCGGACGCCGGGCTGGCGGTGATGCGCCGGGCGCTGGAGACCGCCGAGCGCTCCGGCCGCCCCGAGGACGTGGCCTGCGCGTACCTGCACCTGGCCGAGCTGTTGACCGGGCCGCTGAACGTGCTGGAGGAGGGCGTCGTCGTCGCCCGCCGGGGTGCCGAGCGGGTGGCCGAGCTGGGCCTCGGCCGCACCTGGGAGACCCGGCTGCTGGCCATCGCCACCAACGGGCTGTTCCGCGTGGGCCAGTGGGCGGAGGCCGAGAAGGTCGTCGCGGCGGCGCTGCGGCACCGCCCCTCCGGCGCGGACGCGGTCGAGCTGCTGCTGGCCCGCTGCCGGCTGTCGGTGGGCTACGGCGACATCGCGGCCGCCGACCGCGACCTGGACGCCGTGGCCACGGTGCTCGCCGGCGGCGGGGCGCGGCACGTGATCCCGTTGCTCACGCTGCGGGCGGGGCTGGCCATGTGGCAGGGCCGGCACGACCTCGCCCGGCAGGCGGTGCAGCGCGGCCTGACCGAGAGCCGCTCCGACGACGTGGGCATCCTCGCCGCGCTGGTGTGGCACGGCCTGCGGGCCGAGGCGGAGGCGCACGCCAGCCGGACGATCGCGGTGGACGAGACCGCGGTGCGGCGGCTGCGGGAGGTGGCCGACCGGGTGGCTCGCAAGAGCGAGCACGCGGCCCGCCCGGTGCGCGACGTGGTCGACGGGTTCCTGGCGTTGTGCGCCGCCGAGGTGAGCCGCCTGGAGAGCAGCGATCCGGAGCTGTGGGCCCGGTCCGTGGCGCAGTGGGACCGGCGCCTCCACCCCTACCCGGCGGCCTACTCGCGGCTGCGGCAGGCCGAGGCGCTGCTGGCCCGGCGCAAGCGCAGCGCCACGGCGGGCAAGCTGCTGCGGCAGGCGTACCAGGTGGCGCAGGGGCTCGGCGCGGTGCCGCTGACCTCGGAGATCCGGACCCTCGCGGGCCGGGCCCGGGTGGCGCTGGAGGACCGGCCGGTCGCGGGCGAGCCGACCGCCGGCCCGGACGGCGACGAGTTGGCGGCGCTGACCGCGCGGGAGCGGGAGGTGCTCGCCGCCGTCGCCGAGGGGCTGACGAACCGGGAGATCGGCCAGCGGCTGTTCATCAGCGAACGGACCATCGGCGTGCACGTCTCGCACATCTTCGACAAGCTCCAGGTCCGCACCCGGGTGCAGGCCAGCGCCATCTTCCTGCGTAACCGGCCCGCCTGACGCGCGTACGGATACGTCGTTCTACTGATCCGGCCGACGGTCGTCGGCTGGCAGGCTGTGCAGCGTCGCCGACGGCACGGGGTGCCGGGAACCACTGTGGAGGAGAGATGACGGAACCGGTGTGGGGCCCGGTGCATCGGGACGTCGTCGACCTGCTCGCCGACCACCCCGCCGACGTGCCGGCGGTGGTCGACCACCTCACCAAGCTCCAGGACCTGCTGGTCCGGCTGCCTCCGTTGGAGGCGAGCTGCCCGCTGGCCGACTTCAACAAGCTCTATCTGACGATCACCGAGAGCGTGCTGAACGGGCTCTACGACGACCGGTTCTCCGACCCGGTGTTCCTGTCGCGGCTCGACGTGGAGTTCGCCGCGCGCTACTTCGACGCGATGCGGCTGTGGACCGACTCCAGCCCGGGCACGCCGAAGGCCTGGACGTGCCTGTTCGAACGGATGCGCGGGCCGGACGCCCGTCCGCTGCCGTCGGCGGCCGCCGGGGTGAACGCGCACATCAACTTCGACCTGCCGTTCGCGCTGGTGACCACGTTCGACAGCCTGGAGTCGGAGCCGGTCGACGGCACCGAGCAGCACCGCGACTACCTCGAGATCAACAACATCTTCGCGGACAAGATCCCCGGCCTGCGGCGCGGCTACCTGGAGCGGTGGCAGCTGCTCATCGACATGCTCAACGGTGACATCGACGACTGGTACCAGGGGGAACTGGTCGAATACACCCGCGACGTCGCCTGGCGCAACGCGCAGAAGATCTGGCGGTGCCGGCACGACCCGGCCGCCCACGAGTGTGAGCGCGCGCGGTTGGACGACACCGCCGCGGCGCTCGGCCGGCTGCTGCTCTCGCCCCTCGGGGCGTTCCTGCAGTAGCCGGGACGGGGGGTCCCCGCGCTCCGCACCGGCACACGGCGGAGCGCGGGGACGCGTCCGCGCCGCCGGTCGCTCCGCCCCGCGTGCACGGCCGCCCGTCGCCGCCCGCCATCCGTCGAGGCCGGTCGGGCGCGCGCCGCCGACCGCGCCGGGTGGCGCGGTCAGGGGCGTTTCGACCTGCTGCGGTACGCCGCGGCGGCTGCCCGGTTGGTGCACAGCTCGCAGCAGAAGCGCTGCCGGGCCGACCTGGTCCGGTCCAGGTAGGGCGCTCCGCACCCGGGCGCCGCGCACACGCCGAACCGGTCGGCGCCGCCGATGACCAGGGCGCGGGCCAGCGCCCCGGTGACCAGGGCGGCGAACGGCCCGACCGGCACCGGAGCGGGCGTCGGCGCGACGCGCAGCCCGCCGTCGGCGTCCCCCTCGACGGTCATGCCGCCGCTGACCTCGCCCAGCACCGCGTTGAGCGTCGCCACGCGGGCGGCCGGGTCGGGCGCGGCGAACACCGCGTGGAGCCGGTCCCGCAGCGCCCGCAGGTGCGGCAGGTCGTCGTCGCGCAGGCTCGCCGCGACCTCCGGGAAGCCCAGCTCGCGGGCGGTGGCCCGGGTGGCCGGGACGGTCAGCCGGTCGGCCGGCTCCTGGAGCACCCAGTGGCTGTGCAGCAGCGAGATCGCCAGCCGCAGCGCCGGCTCCAGGGGCGGGACCGGGCTCACCGCCCGCTCCGTCGCGTCGCCACCATGCCCGCCGCACCTCCACCTTGACCGATCGCCCGTCCGCATCCTAACGTCGTCAGGTGTAAAGGCGATTTAACAACTGACGGAGGTGGCATGTGCGACGACTGTCCGCACTCCTGTCGACGGCCCTGCTGCTGGCCGCCGGGCCGCCCACCGGCGCCTCGGGCGCCCGCGCCGGCGATCCCGCCGATGCCCCGGACGCCGCCGTCTCGGCCGCCCGGGGCGTGCTGATCCGGGACGTCGAGATCGCGGTGCCCGGGCAGCGGCCCGTCCGGGCGTACGTGGTCCGGCCGGCCGGCCCGGCCCGCCCGGGCTCGCTCGCCGGCGTGCTGCACCTGCACTGGTACGCGCCGGGCGCGGCCAACCAGGACCGCACCGAGTTCCTCGCCGAGGCGACCGCGCTGGCCGGCCGCGGCGCGGTGGCCGTGCTGCCCCAGTTGACCTTCCCGTGGACCGCCGACCCGCTCGGCGACGCCCGGGACCGGGTGTCGGTCGCCGCGCAGGTCGACGCGGTGCGGCGCGCGTACGCCCGGCTGCTCGCCGAGCCGGGGGTGGACCGCGACCGGACGGCGGTGGCCGGCCACGACTACGGTGCGATGTACGCCCTCGCCCTGACGGCGCGGGAGCCGGGGCTGCGCGCGGCGGTGCTGGTGGCGCCCGACGCCACCTGGGCGAACTGGTTCGACACCTACTGGCTCGACCTGCCCGAGGGGGAGAAGGCCGGCTACCGGGCGGTGTTCGCCGGGCTGGACCCGGTGGAGCTGGTGGGGCGGCTGGGCGACGACGCGTACCTCCAGTTCGCCGGCGCGGACCGGTTCGTCGGCCCGGCGACCCGCGCCGCGTTCGCGGCGGCCGCGCCGGAGGCCCGGGTGTCGCTCTACGAGGGTGCGCGGCACGACCTCGGTGGCGCCGACACCCGGGACGACCGGGCGGCCTGGCTGGCCGGGCGGCTGGCACTGGCCGGCTGAGGACGGCGCCGACGGCGGCCGGGCCCGGGGGCGCCCGGCCGAAGTCGTCGCACGGCGGCCGGGCCCGGGGGGTGCCCGGCCGCCGTGGCCGCCCGGCGGGCGGGCCGTGGTCGGGGGTGGGGAAGGGCCGGCCGGCCCGGGGGGTGCCGGCCGGTCCGCGCGGGGTACGCCCGCGCCGGCCGGTGGCGGACGGCCCGGCCGGCGCCCCCGGTCGGTCCGTCCGTCCGGGAGGGCCGCCCGCCTCGGCGGAAGGGCGTTCCGGGTTCGCCGTTCCGGCGGGCGGCCGGCGGGAGACCGCCTACGGTCGGGTCAGGACGGCCGAGGGGCGGGGACGGGGGATGGCTGACGAGCACGGGGCGGGGTCGCGGCGCACGCGCGGCCGCCGCCCGCCGCCCGCCGGAAGGGACCGGGAACTGCGCGCCGCGCGCGATCCCACCCGCCCCGGCCGCCGCGCCGGTCGCCCGGTCGCCGTCCCGGAGGTCGTGGCCAGCCCCAGCCGGCCGGCGGCGCCGCCCAGCCCGCTGCGACGGTGGCTGTTGATGCACCGGGTGCAGCCGGTGGGCCCCGAGTCGGCGGAGGGCCAGGCCCGCTCGCACGCCTGGTGGCAGGTCATGTGCCTGACCGGGGTGGACTACTTCTCCACCCTGTCGTACCTGCCGGGGATTGCGGCGGTCGCGGCGGGGGCGCTCTCCCCGCTGGCCACCCTGCTGATCGTCGCGCTGACGCTGCTCGGCATGCTGCCGATGTACCGGCGGGTGGCCCGGGAGAGCCCGCACGGGCAGGGCTCGGTGGCGATGCTGGAACGGCTGCTGCCGTTCTGGCGGGGCAAGGTCTTCGTGCTGGTCCTGCTCGGCTTCGTGGCCACCTCCTGGATCATCACGATCACCCTCTCCTCGGCGGACGCCACGGTGCACCTGCTGGAGAACCCGCTGCTGCCCGAGGATGTCGACGGAACGGGGGTCGCCGTCGGCGTCACCGTCGTGCTGCTGCTGGTCCTCGGCGGCGTCTTCCTGCTCGGCTTCCGGGAGGCGGTGGCGGTGGCCATCCCGCTGGTCGCCGTCTTCCTGGCGCTGAACGCGGTGGTCGTCGCGGTCTCGGTGGCCGAGATCGCGGCGGACCCGGGGACGCTGGCGGGCTGGACCTCGGCGCTGAGCGCGGGCCGGGGCCCGGGCGAGGTGGCGGTGACCGCCGTGCTGGCCTTCCCGCTGCTGGTGCTCGGGCTCTCCGGTTTCGAGACCGGGGTCAGCATGATGCCGCTGGTGGCCGGGGACGGGCCGGACGGCGCGGCCCGGTTGGCGGCGCGGATCCGCAACACCCGGCGGATGCTCGCCACCGCCGCCCTCGTCATGTCGGTCTACCTGGTCTCGACCTCGCTCGTGACCACGGTGCTGATCCCTCCCGGTGAGTTCGGGCCGGGCGGGGCCGCCAACGGCCGGGCGCTGGCGTACCTCGCCCACGAGCACGTCGGCGAGGTCTTCGGCACCGTCTACGACGTCAGCAGCGCGCTCATCCTCTGGTTCGCCGGCGCCTCCGCGATGGCCGGCCTGATCAACATCGTGCCCCGCTACCTGCCCACCTACGGCATGGCGCCGGAGTGGGCCCGCGCGGTGCGGCCGGTCGTGATCGTCTACACGCTGGTCAGCATCGCGATCACCGTGGTGTTCCGGGCCGACGTCAACGACCAGGCCGGGGCGTACGCCACCGGGATCCTCGCCATGATGGTCTCCGCCGCCGTGGCGGTCACCATCTCCGCGGCCCGCCGCCGGGAGCGCGTCGCCGCCGTCGGCTTCGCCGTGCTCACCCTGGTCCTGCTGTACGCCCTGGCCGAGAACGCCATCGCCAAGCCGGACGGCATCACCATCTCGGTCCTGTTCATCCTCGGCATCGTCGCGGTCTCGCTGGTCTCGCGGGTGAGCCGGACCACCGAGCTGCGTACGGAGCGGATCGAGTTCGACGAGCCGGCCCGACGGTTCGTCGCCGACTCGCTGGCGCACGACGGCCGGCTGCACCTCATCGCCCACAAGCGGGCCCGGGGCGCGGTGAAGGAGTACACGATCAAGGAGCGGGCGCAGCGGGGGATGAACCCGGTCCCCGGCGAGGGCGACATCCTGTTCCTGGAGATCGAGGTGGTCGACCCGTCCGAGTTCAGCCAGGTGCTGCGGGTCCACGGCGTGGAGGTCGGGGGCTTCCGGGTGCTGCGGGCCAGCAGCCCGGCGGTGCCGAACGCCATCGCGGCGATCCTCCTGGCGCTGCGCGACGCCACCGGCGTCCGCCCGCACGCCCACTTCGAATGGTCCGAGGGGAACCCGATCGCGCACCTGCTGCGTTATCTCATCCTCGGTCGGGGCGACACCCCGCCGGTGGTCCGGGAGATCCTCCGCAAGTCCGAGCCGGACCCGGCCCGCCGGCCGGGCATCCACGTCGGCGGCTGACCCCGGCATCCCGTGCCGGCCTCGGGCCGCACGGCAGGTATCAACCTTCTCAAGATGAATCGTACCTTTATTCATCTTCGACTGACTTGCCCGAGTTTCGCTCGTATTGTGGCCTTCGGTGGCTGTCGGGATGTCAGCCACCCCGCGCCCGCTTTCGGGCCGGCCGTGTCATGCACCGAGAGGCAGGGGAAGGCTGATGTCGACGTATCAAGGGAACCGGCGAGCGGCGCCAACCAGGCGGCGGTCCCGGTGGTTCTTAGCGGGTGGCCTCGTGGCGGGCACCCTGGTGGCCGGGGTGGCGGGCGGCGTCGCGGTGGCCGCGGGAGCGCTGCCCGCCGCGCCGGACACATCGTCCCTGGTGCTGCGCGGCGACGACTCCGGCGCGGAGCACCGCGACGACCGCCGCGAGCAGGGCCGTGCCGCCCTCGGCGGGCAGCCCTCCGGCGACCCCGCCGGGGAGCCGTCCGGCAATGCCGCCGGGGAGCCCTCCGGCGACTCCGCCGGGGAGCGATCCGGGGACTGGTCGGGCGACTCCGCCGGGGAGCGCCGGGGCGGGGAGGAGGGCAGGACCCGGGGGCCCGGAGGCGGGCACCGAGGGGAGGTCGCGGTGCCGTGCGACTCGTCGAAGCTCATCGCCGCGCTGGTCCGGGCCAACGCCGAGGGCGGCGCCCACCTGCGGCTCGCGCCGAAGTGCACGTACGAGCTGACGCACGCCTTCCAGCAGCCCGACGACTACGACGGCGGGATCCGGGACGCCCGGGAGGCGGCCGACAGCGCGGAGAACCCGGGCGACGCCGAGGCCCCGCCGCGCAACGCGCAGCACGACAGGGCGGGGCTGCCGGTCATCTACCACCCGATCACGATCCGGGGCGAGGGCGCCACCATCGAGCGGGACGTGCACGCCGAGGCGTTCCGGTTCTTCACCGTCCGCGACGGCGGGGAACTGACCCTCTCCGACGTCGTGCTGCGCAACGGCCTCTCCGCCGCCGAGGGCGGCAGCATCCACGTCGTGCACGGCGCGTCGGCCGTGGTCGAGCGCACCGCCGTCGTCGGCAGCACCTCCCTCTCCGCGGAGGGCGGCGGTGGCGGGATCTTCAACGACGGCAACATGGTGGTCGCCGACAGCACCTTCGTCGGCAACCACGCCGCCGGCAAGGCGGGCAAGGGCGGGGGCCTGCTCAACGGCGGCGTGCTGAGCCTGCGCACGTCGGACTTCCGGAACAACACCGCCGTCGCGTACGGCGGCGGCCTCGGCAACTACCGCGGGGCCGCCGAGGTGCAGAAGAGCACCTTCGCGCACAACAACGCGGCGCAGGGCGGCGGCATCGCCAGCTTCTCGGCCCGCACCAGGGTGGCCGACAGCAGGGTGCTCGGCAACACCGCCCAGACCGGTGGGGGCATCGCCAACTCGGACGCCCTGATCTTCCTGCGCGGCATGGAGGTGCGCGACAACACCGCCACCGGCAACGGCGGCGGCATCTCCACCTCCCAGGGCCTGCTTCCGCTCGACGACAGCGTCGTGGCCGGCAACACCGCCCGGGGCGCCGGCGGCGGGATCTACGCCGCGAAGTCCAACCTGCTGGTCCGCAACAGCGCGGTCGACGGGAACCACGCCGTCGGCGCCGCGTCGACGGGCGGCGGAATCTTCGCGACCCAGGGTCAGGTCTCCCTCTACCGCAGCCGGGTGAGCGACAACACCGCCACGGGGAGGCCGGGCGGTCTCTTCGCCGACAAGGCCCGGGTCAGGGTCGACGACGAGACCGACATCGTCGACAACGAGTCCACCAACTGCGAGGGCAGCCGGGTGCCGGTGGCCAACTGCTTCCGCTGACCGGCCGCCCCGAGGGGCGCAGCCGGCCTGCTCCCGACGATCGTGAGGATCCTCGGCGGCGCGGGCCGGGTGCGCCCCTCGTCGCGTGCCCGCCGTCCGGACGGCGCCCCTCCGTTCGCCGTCCGGCCGAGCCCGCCTGCGCGAGCTCGGCCGCTGGGCCCTCCCACGACGGCCTGGCGGATCGTCTCCCGCGGTCCGTACTCTCCGCGGCCAGCTTGTGGCCGGCCCTCGTCCCGGTGCTCCCGTGGCCTGTTGCCGTGGAGCGACGCCCGTTCCCGCCGCCCGCTCCGGCAGACGTGCCCCGCCTCCGGCACGGGTTCGGTCCGTCGACCTGACAGCCCATCCTCCTAGGATGCCTTAGGGGATGTGGGGCAGGCGGACGGCGTGGTTGACCCTCGGAGGCCCACCCGTCGCCCAGCCCGGTGACGTTCCTCGGCTGCTCCACGGCCGTCGTCGCTGCCACGCCCGCGCCGCCGGCGGTTATCGCGTTGACGAATGCTCCGCGCCGTCACTAGGGTCTGCGTCGTGTCCAGCCCCGAGGCGTCCAGACGCCAGCCACCGGTGTCCGGTGGCTGGCCCTCGTTGACGTCGCACTAGGCGCTGTCGGAACCGGACAGCGTCCCTCGGGCGTCCCCGCCACCGATCGCCGTCGTACCGGCTGCTCCCGGGCGTCACCCGCGCGTCACCACCGTCGCGCCGCGTCCACGTACCCGGGAGGACCTCGCGCGGTGGTCTCCGTGCGCCCGGCTGGACGGTTGTCCCGTGCGCCGCCCGGCCGTGGTCCGCCGTGACCCACCCGCGTCCTCTTCATCCATCCACGACGCGGAATGTGGAGTGTCATGCCGTTCGCCATCTACCTGCTCGGACTGGCGGTTTTCGCCCAGGGAACGTCTGAGTTCATGCTGTCCGGTCTGGTGCCGGACCTCGCCCGGGACCTGCACGTGCCCGTCCCGGCCGCCGGCGCGCTGACGTCGGCCTTCGCGGCAGGAATGATCATCGGAGCGCCGCTGATGGCCGTCCTCAGTCTGCGGTGGTCCAGACGTCGGGCGCTGCTGGTCTTCCTGACCGCCGTCGTCGTCGTGCACGTCGTCGGGGCGGTCACCGACAGTTTCGGCGTGCTGCTGGCCACCCGGGTCGTCGGAGCGCTGGCGTACGCCGGGTTCCTCGCGGTGGGCCTGGCCACGGCGGCCGACATGGCCGGACCCGGGGCCAAGGGCCGGGCCGCCTCCGTGCTGCTCGGGGGTCTCACCCTCTCCTGCGTCGCGGGGGTGCCGGCCGGGGCGTTCCTCGGCCAGCTGTGGGGATGGCGCTCGGCGTTCTGGGCGGTGGCCATCGTCTCGCTGCCCGCCGTCGTGGCGATCCGGCGCGCGGTCCCGGCCACGCCACCGGACGCGGCCGTACCGGGCGCGCGGCACGAGCTTCGGGCGCTGCGCCGTCCCCGCCTGCTCGTGACCCTGCTCCTGGGCGCCCTGGTGAACGGGGCGACCTTCTGCACCTTCACCTACCTGGCGCCGCTGATCACCGACGTCAGCGGTTACGACCGGAGGTGGGTGCCGGTCCTGCTGGCCCTCTTCGGCCTGGGGTCGTTCGTCGGTGTGACGGTCGGCGGTCGCGTGTCGGACTCGCAGCCCATGCGGGTCCTGGTGCCAGGTGGGGTGGCCCTGCTCGTCGGCTGGCTCCTGTTCGCGGCCACCGCCGCCAGCGCGCCCGCCGCGTTCCTGCTCGTCTTCGTCCAGGGGACGCTCTCGTTCGCGGTCGGCTCCACGCTGATCACCCGGGCGTTGTACGCGGCCGTCGACGCGCCGTCCCTGGGCGGTTCCTTCGCGACCGCCGCCCTGAACGTGGGCGCGGCAGTCGGCCCCCTGCTGGGCGGGGCGGCCATCGGCGCGGGGCTCGGCTACCGGTCCCCGCTGTGGGTCAGCGCGCTGCTGGTGGCACTGGCGTTCGTCGCCGCCGTACCCACCTGGACGGTGTGGCGGGATGCCGGGACGGAGTCGCCCACGCGGATGGTCGCTTCCTAGCCCGCGTCGCGCTCCCCGTCGCCGCACGAGGCCGTCCACGGGTCCGGCCCGCGCATCCGCCAGGCGCGGGCCGGGGCCCGTCCTACTCGGAGGGCTGGGGCAGCTCGCAGTCGACCTTCGGGTTGGCGCCGATGTAGTTCAGCGGCCCGGCCACGATGGTCACCAGGATGGTGCCCGCCTCGGCGCAGTTGGTGTCGTCGCCGTTGTAGTAGCCGCGCTGGCCGGCGGCGACCGCGCCGATGATCAGCCAGATGACGACGATGACTCCGAGTATCGACGTGCCGCGCATCGCTGCCTCCAGAAAGGGGTGTGGTGGTTCGAGGTGTCGAAGTTGTACCCAGTCGCGTGGAACGGCTAACGACGCCGCTGCTCGGCCGGGTCGGCGGTGTCCCGGGCGCGTCGGTCGACAGTCCCGCCCGGCAGGCCCGCCGGCCTGACGGCACGCCCTGGCCGACCGCCCGGAACGGGGCGCGCCGGTGCGCTATCGGATCGCCGACCGACGGCCGCGCGCGGCGGCCCGGCGGGCGTACAACTGCGTCAGAGCACAGTGCAGGAGGACACCATGGACGCCCCGACCCCGCACCTGTTCGTCGACCGCCCCGAGGACGTCGCCGTCGCGGCCCGCGCACTGGCCGGGGGCGCGGTGGTGGCGGTGGCGTTCGGGAACTTCTACGCGCTGGTGACCCGGCCGGACGCCGCCACCGTGCGCCGGGTCAACGTCGCCAAGGGCCGGCCGGCCGACCAGGTCGGCAGCATCACCACCGTCTTCGGGCGGATCCCCGCGATGTTCGACTGGGCGCGGCTGCCGCACCGGCTGCCCGCGCGCCGGGTGCGGCAGCTGATGGGCGTCCTCTACGGCGCGGGCCCGTTCGGCTTCCGCGGTCCGGCCGTCGACCGGCTGCCCGCCCACCTCACCCGGCACGACCGGGGCGTACGCACCACGCAGGTGATCGCGCCGGGGCTGGCCTGCCCGTCGAACGTGTTCTTCGCGCGGGCGGTCGCCGAGATCGGGGTGGACCACCTCCACATCACCTCGGCGAACCGCTCGCGGCACCTGACCGGGGTCGCGGAGGAGCCGGCGCACTGGAAGGCCGAGGGCATCGCCGAGGACTTCGCCCACCTCGACGACCTGGTGGTGCTCGCGCACCGGGACGAGGCGGCGGCCCGGGCCGCGCACCCCGGGCACCTGCCGGCCTCGGTGACGCTGTTGTCGTTCCACGCCCCGGCCGGGGAGCCGGAGGAGCCGCCGGTGCTCACCGTCGACCGGCACGGCTCGCTGCACGTCGACGATGTGCGCCGGGCCGCCGCGCCGCTCGGCCTCCAGGTGCGGCTCGGCCCCACCGCCGGTCGGCGTCTGCGGGTCCGGGGGTACGCGGAGGCCCTGGTCTGACCGGGCGCCGGATCGGGCGAACGGTGTCCGGCTCCCACGGCCGCCGCCCGGTGGCTGGTCGGCCTCCGTCCGGAATGCCCGACGTCGCGGCGTCCGGGTGAGCGGACGTCGCGACGTCGGTGGCATCAGGCGGATCGTGTCGTGGCGCCGCCCCGGCTCGCGGGGAGCGCCGTCCGGCGCTGCCGTCCTTGTGGCGGCCCCGGGGTCAGGCGTCGTCGCCGCCGGTCGGCAGGGCGGCGGCCGCCTCCTGCGCGGCGCCCGCGAGCACCTTCGCCTGCTGGGGCCAGGTCGCCAGGCTCGGCGCGGCCCGCAGGCCGGCTCCCCGGATCGTCTCCCGCAGCGCGGCCTCGTCCAACTCCGCGAGCTGCCCGTACGTGCGGATGCCGGCGGCCTGCAGCGCCGCCGCCATCTTCGGGCCGACACCCTGGATGCGGCGGAAGTCGTCGGCGGCGTCCGCGTCGGCCGCGGACCGCACCGGCGGGGTCGCCGCCGCGCCGCGCGCGGCGGGCACGACCGCCGGTTCGGCCGGCTCGTCCGCCGGTTCGGCCGGCTCGTCCGCCGGTTCGGCCGGCTCGTCCGCCGGTTCGGCCGGCTCGTCCGCCGGCGTGGTCGCCGCCGGCGTCGCGTCCGGCTCGGCCGGGGCGGCGGGGGTCGGCTCCGCCGGGCCGGCGGCTGCGGGGACCGGCTCGGCCTCGGGCTGCGCCTGGGCGGGGACGGCGACGGCCCGGACGGGTTCCGGCTCGGCGGCGGGGACGGGCTCCGCCCCGTCGGCGCGCGCGGGTTCCGGCTCGGCGGTCGGGGCCTCGATCGGGGCGGCGGTGGCCGGCACCGGCTCCGGTTCGTTCACGGCGACGGGCTCCGGCTCGGCGGCGGTGGTCGGCTCCTCGGCCGGCTCGCGGTCGACGGGGCCGGTCACCCCGGCGGCGGCCGGCAGCACCACCTCGGCGTCCGGCCGGTGATCCGGGGCGGTGTCGCGCGGCGTGGCGGTCGCCACGGGGTCGGTGTCGGGCGCCGGCACCGGGTCGCCGGTGAGCGCCATGTCGGCCGGGTCGACCTTGCCGGCCGGCCCGGCGTCGGTGGCGACGACGGTGACCGGGGCGGCGTCGGCGTCGGCCGGGCCGTCGGGGGCGGGCACGGGGTCGGCGACGGCGTCCGGGGCCCGGTCGAGGGTCATCTCGGGGCGTACCTCGTCGGTGGTGGCGGCGGGCGGCGGGTCGACCACCACGGCGGTCATGCCGGCGACCCGGTCACCCTCCACCGTGGGCGAGCCGTGCCCGGCTGCCGCGCCCTGCCGGCCGCGCCAGAACCAACCGGCCGCCAGACCCACCAGCAGGGCCACGATCAGTATCAGCCAGTGCCCGAAAGACCACGCCACGGCGGACCTCCTATTCGTTCGCGTCGAAACTCCGAGAAAAACTCGCCGCAGCTTCGCACACGCGCCGCACGGGCGGCAGGCAGGATCGGCCGGTAACGGCGCATGTGGGACGGGTTGCACCGGGGGTGTCCGCCGGGCGACGGACCGTCGTCGCCGGGCGCCGTCCGCGCACGTGCGGGGCGGGCACGCGGGGACCCCGGCGCCGGGTGGGCGCCGGGGTCCGGGTCGGACGGTCAGTCCTCCTCGCCGCGGTAGGTGTAGAAGTCGTTGACGAACTTGCGCGCCAGTCGGGGCACCCGGCTGGTGACGCCGAAGTAGCCGCGTGCGCCGAGCAGCGCGAGCCGGCCGACGACGGGTTTGTACATCCGGTCGTCGCCGTTGGTGCCGCTGCGGTTGAGCGAGTCGGCGACCCGGGCGAAGCCGTACGGCACCATCGCGGCCTCGTAGTCGGCCACGGCCTGGAGCAGCGTCTTGTCGCCGGCCGCGGCCAGCCGGAGCTGCCGGCAGAGCAGGGCGGCGTCGCGTAGCGCGGTGTTGGCGCCCACGCCGCGCCCCGGGGTCATGGTGTGGATGGCGTCGCCGAGCAGGGTGACGGTGCTGCTCTTCCACGGCGGCACCGGCTCGCTGGTGGAGACCCGGATCGGCAGGGCGCTGCCCGGGTCGCTGCGGGCGAGCAGTTCGCGCAGGTGGGGGTGCCAGTTGCGGGTGAGTTGGAGGGCGAGCAGGACGAGGTCCTCGCCGCGGCGCTGCATGACGTCAGGCGGGAACCGGCGGGCGGTGCTCCAGATGACCAGGTTGATGTTGTCGCGGGTGGTGTCGTGGCGCAGCCCGGGCCAGTCGCGCAGCAGCGCGGCGTCGGCGGGGTCGACACCGGGTTTCAGCGAGCCGTCGCCGTTCCACTTGAACTCCATCACGTGCAGCACGCCCATCATCCCGCCGGTGCCGAAGATCAGCGAGATGCCCTGCTCGATCCGTTCGGGCAGCAGTTGGCGGGTGTGCGGGGTCAGGGGGATGCGGGTGGCGATGTTGACTGTGCCGGCGTCGCGGGTGACCGCGTGCGGCAGGTACTGGCGGCGTACGGCGGAGTGGGTGCCGTCCGCGGCGACGAGCAGGTCGCCGGTGGCGGTGCTGCCGTCGGCGAAGTGGGCGGTGACGGTGGCGTCGTCGCGTTGCTCGTACCGGGTGAAGGTCTTGTCGAAGTGGACCACGTCCTCCATGCCGGTGAGCAGGACCTGGCGCAGGGTCATCCGGGCCACGGACCGTTCGGTGTCCACCGGGTCGGTGTCGGGGCGCAGGGGGAACGAGGCGGTCTGGCGCATCCGCTGGGTGATGACGTTGAAGTAGCGGGGGGATCGGGCGCAGGTGGCCAGGTAGGTGCCGAACAGCCGTGGCGGCAGGCACTCCCGCAGGGCGCGGCTGCCGGTGGGGCCGATGCCGACGCGGTAGCCGAGCAGTCCCTCGCCGCGGGTGCGGTACTTCTCGTAGACGGCGACGCTGATCCCGGCGCGGCGCAGGCCGTGGGCCAGGCACAGCCCGCCGGTGCCGGCGCCGATGATCAGGACGTGGGGTGGCCTGGGTGACATGGGGCCGCCTCCGTTTCAGCCGGCCGCGTGCGGGGACGGCGCGTCGGCGGAGTCCCAGCGGTAGAAGCAGCCGGCGATAGCGTCGCGTGGCGAGCGCCAGGTCGGCAGGTACGGCGAGGTGTGCGCGGACAGGCGCTCGTTGACCTGGCGGTACAGCGGGTGGTTGCGGGCGCCGGCCAGGGCGTCCGGGTCGACGTCCGCGGTCTCCATCAGGTGGACGCACAGGTCGTGCAGGCAGTACAGGGACCGGTGCCGGACCCCGGTCAGGGCGGGCAGTTCAGTCGCGTCGGATTCGGCGAAGATCTGCGCGACGCGACCCTCCGCGCCCGGGATGATCCTGCTGACGATCAGTAGACGGCTCATGGGACCCCTCTCGCCGGTGGCGCTCCGCGAGCGGTGTCGGAGACCACGGACTGTTGTGCGGCCCACCCTGCCCGGGCGGCTGTCACCTGCCCGTCACGCGTGCGGCTGCGCCGGTGACGCCGGTTCAGCGGGCGCGGGGCGCGACCCGGGCGGACGGCGTGCGCCGCGGCGGCGTCGGGGTGTCCCGGGTGGCCTCCCGGATGGGCGCGAGGGTGTCGTCGAGCAGCGCGGTCATGGCTGCGGAGGGTTCGAGCCGGAGTTCCCGCAGCAGCAGGTCGCGGTAGACGTAGAAGGCGTGCACGGCCTCGAAGGCGTTGCCCTCGGCGAGGTGGATGCGCACCACCAGCCGGTGCGGGGTCTCGCGCAGCGGCTCGGCGGCCATCGCCTCGAGCGCGGCCTCCAGGGCCTGCCCGTGCTGGCCCGCCGCCAGGTGTTGGCCGGCCAGTTCCTCCAGCATGTGCAGCCGCAGCTGGCGCAGCCGCTCCCGGTCGGCGAGGACCCAGTCGTCGTACCAGCCGGGGAGCAGGTCGTGTCGGCCGGCGGCGAGGGCGGCGGCGCACGGGGCGTCGCCGTCGCGCACCCGCGCGGCCGTGCCGATGAGGGCGTCGACGTCGACCCGGACGGTGGGGCCGAGGCGTACGGTGTCGCCGGCGGTGGTGAGCGGGCAACAGGGGTCCTGGCGTAGCCGCCACAGCGCGGTCCGCAGGGACGACAGCGCCCGGTCCTCGGGGGCGTCGGGCCAGAGCAGCCCGGCGAGGTGGCTGCGGGTGGCGCCGGGGCGCAGGCCGATCAGTGCGATGACCCGTTGCAGGCCGCGCGGCACCACGACGGGGGTGTCGCCGTGCAGCAGCCGGAAGCCGCCGAGCAGGTGCAGCGATATCTGCGTGCCGGTGCGGCGCCCGGTGGTCGGCGTCGACGGATCAGCGGCCACGGCGGCACCCCCTGCGGAACGCTCGTCCCGACTCCTCTGCTGTCCCGGCGCGGCTGCCCTTGACCCACTGTCGGGTCGCACCGCCGCGGCGCGGCGGTGCGCGCCGCGGTCGCCGGGCTGACCGTGACGAAGATTATCAATCGCGGTCACTCTCGGTCAATGTTTCGGACGAGATCGGACTGCCGGTGACGTGTCCACGAAAACGGTTCTGAACTGCGGATAGTCCATCGCGGTGGGAGGTGTTGTACAGCGGATACACAGCCTGCGTCAACGCAGCGTCACGAAGTGGCGTTGTCGGGCGGCGGGCCGCGGTGACGCCGCCGTGACGCCCGTGGCCGCATCGTGTCGCCAGTCGTCCGGCTCGGCCGGCGCCGTCGTCACCGACGTCGGACGCCGTGGAGGGAGGTCCACCCATGGACCGTTCGCTGATCGTCGCGAAGGTGGTGCCGAGCGCCGAGGCGCGCGTCGCCGAGATCTTCGCCGAGTCCGACGCGACGGAGCTGCCGCACCTGGTCGGGGTACGGCACCGGTCGTTGTACCGGCTGGGTGACCTCTACGTGCACCTGCTGGAGACGGACGCGCCGGCCGGGGCGGCGGTCGAGGCGGCCCGGGGGCACCCCGAGTTCGTGCGGGTGAGCGCCCGGCTGCGCCCGTACGTCTCGCCGTACCTGCCGACGTGGCGGGAGCCGCGCGACGCCATGGCCCGGTGCTTCTACCGCTTCGACGCCGCGCCCGCCGGGCGGCCGTCGTGACCGCCACCGCGCCCCGGGAGGGGCAGCTCTGGTCCCGCTGCGGCGGCTGCGCCACCCTGCTGTACCGCAAGCGGCTGCGCCGCAACCTCGACGTCTGCCCCGAGTGCGGCACGCACGCCCGCCTCGACGCGCCGGAGCGGCTGCTCCAGCTCGTCGACCCGGGGTCGTTCACCGCCCTGCCGGACCGGCCGGCGGAGGTCGACCCGATCGGTTTCGTCGACCTGCTGCCGTACCCGCACCGGCTCACCGCCGCCCGGGCCGGCACCGGGCTGGCCGAGGCGGTCGTCTGCGGCACCGCCACCATCGGCCGGCATCCGTGCGCGCTCGCGGTGATGGACTTCCGCTTCCTCGGCGGCAGCCTCGGCTGCGCCGTCGGGGAGCTGATCACCCGGGCCGCCGAGCGGGCGCTGGAGGACGGCACGCCGCTGATCCTGGTCACCGCCTCCGGCGGCGCGCGGATGCAGGAGGGCGTCCTGTCGCTGATGCAGATGGCCACGGTCAGCCAGGCGATCGCCGCGCTGCGGGAGGCGGGGCTGCTCACCGTCAGCGTGCTCACGGACCCGACGTACGGGGGAGTGGCGGCCTCGTTCGCCACCAACACCGACGTGGTGATCGCCGAGAGCGGGGCGCGGATGGGCTTCGCCGGTCCCCGGGTGATCCGGCAGGTCACCGGCCGGCCGCTGCCGGAGGGCTTCCAGACGGCCGACTTCCTGCTGCGGCACGGGCAGGTCGACATGGTGGTGCCCCGGCACGCCCTGCGGGGCCGGCTGGCGGCGCTGCTCGCCGCGGCCCGGGCGGGACGTCGGCCGGCGGCGCGTCCCGCCGTACCCCGGCAGGAGCCGTCGCCGGGCGTGGCGCGGCCGGCCGGCGAGGCGGGTGACGCGACGGCGCCGGGCCCGGCCGACCCGCCGGGCGGCGACGCCTGGGAGACGGTGCGGCTGGCCCGGCACCCGGGCCGGCCGACCACACTGGACTACCTGGAGACCGCGTTCGACGGCTTCGTCGAGCTGCACGGCGACCGGCTCGGCGCGGACTGCCCGGCGGTGGTCGGCGGACTGGCCCGGCTGGACGGCCGGCCCGTCATGGTGATCGGGCACCAGAAGGGCCACACCACCGCCGAGCTGGTCGCCCGCAACTTCGGCATGGCCAGCCCGGCCGGGCACCGCAAGGCGCTGCGGCTGATGCGGCTGGCCGCCCGCCTCGGCCTGCCGGTGGTGACCCTGGTCGACACGCCCGGGGCGGATCCCGGCGTGGGCGCCGAGGAGCAGGGGCAGGCGGCGGCCATCGCGGAGAACATCCTCGCGCTCGCCGTGCTGCCCACCCCGGTCGTCGCGGTGATCACGGGGGAGGGCGGCAGCGGCGGCGCGCTGGCCCTCGCGGTGGCCGACCGGGTGCTGATGCTCCAGCACGCCGTCTACTCGGTGATCAGCCCGGAGGGCTGCGCCGCCATCCTCTGGCCGGATCGGGGGGCCGCCCCGCAGGCGGCGCGCGCGTTGCGGTTGACCGCGCCCGACCTGTGCCGCCTGGGGGTGGTCGACGATCTCGTACCCGAGCCGGCCCCGGCCGCGCACCACGACCCGGAGGCGGCCGCGCGCGCGTTGGGCGCGGCGGTGTCGGCCGCCCTGCTGCCGCTGCTGGACGTGCCGCCCGCCACGCTGGTCCGGCGCCGCCGGCAGCGGTTCCGGCGCTTCGGCGCGGCCCGCCTCGGCGCCCGGGCGGGTGTCCGGTGAGCGCGGGCGGCGCCCCGGTCGACACCGCGCCGGCCGGCGCGGAGTCGGCGTCCGGGGTGGACGCGGTGCTGGCCGGGCTGCGGCGGCACGCCCGGGACCTCGTCGCCGAGCTGGCCGGCCCGGTCCGCCGGGTGCGGCTGCGCAGCGGCGACACGGTGCTGGAGGTGGAGTGGCACGGCGGGCCGCCCGCGGAGGCGCCGGAGGCGGTGCCCGTCGCGGCCCGGCCCGCGCCGCCGCCCGTGGTCGACGGCGAGCCGGGCCGGTACGCGGTGCGCTCGCCCATCGTCGGCACGTTCTACCGGGCTCCGGAGCCGGGCGCCGCGCCCTTCGTCGCCGTCGGCGACCTGGTCCGCCCCGGCCAGGTCATCGGCATCGTCGAGGCGATGAAGCTGATGAACGAGGTGACCGCCGACCGGGGCGGCCGGGTCGCCGAGGTCCTCGCCGCCGACGGACAGCCGGTCGAATACGACCAGCCGCTCGTCGCGCTGGACCCGGTCTGAGGCGGTGCGTGATGTTCGAGAAGGTGCTGATCGCCAACCGGGGTGAGATCGCCCTGCGGGTGCTGCGCGCCTGCCGCGAACTGGGGGTGCGTACCGCCGTCGTCTACTCCACGGCGGACGCCGACTCCGCCGTGGTGCGCCTCGCCGACGAGGCCGTCCTGATCGGTCCGCCGGCCAGCCGGCGCAGCTACCTCAACGCCGCCGCGATCGTGGAGGCGGCCCGGCAGGTCGGCGCGCAGGCGGTGCATCCCGGCTACGGGTTCCTCTCCGAGGACGCCGACTTCGCCGAGATCTGCGCCGACAACGGGCTGACGTTCATCGGTCCGCCGCCGGAGGTGATGGCCGCGCTGGCGGACAAGTCCTCGGCGCGGGCGCTGATGCGCCGGGCCGGGCTGCCGCTGCCGCCGGGCAGCGTCGCGCCGGTGCCCACCGCGGCCGCGGCGGCGGAGGTGGCCGCCGAGGCGGGCTACCCGGTGATCGTCAAGGCGGCGGCCGGCGGCGGCGGCCGGGGCATGACCGTGGTCGCCACCCCCGCCGAGCTGCCCCGGGCGTACGCGCGGACCAGGGCCGCCGCGCAGGCCGCGTTCGGCGACGACCGGGTGTACGTGGAGCGGTTCCTGACCGGCGCCCGGCACGTCGAGGTGCAGCTGCTGTGCGACTCCCACGGCAACGGGGTGCACCTGGGCACCCGGGACTGCTCGGTGCAGCGCCGGCACCAGAAGCTGGTGGAGGAGGCGCCCGCCCCGGCGCTGTCCGCCGGCACCCTGGAGGCCATCGCGGAGTGCGCCCTGCGCGGTGCCCTGTCCGCCGGTTTCACCGGGGCCGGCACGGTGGAGTTCCTCGTCGACCCCGACGAGCGGTTCCACTTCCTGGAGATCAACTGCCGGATCCAGGTCGAGCACCCCGTGACCGAGATGGTGACCGGGATCGACCTGGTGCACGAGCAGCTGCACATCGCCGCCGGGGTGCCGCTGCGCTGGCGGCAGGAGGACGTCCGCCCGCACGGGGTCGCCATCGAGTGCCGGGTCAACGTGGAGGACCCGGACCGCGGGTTCGCGCCGACCCCCGGCCGGCTGGACCGCTTCGTCCCGCCCGGCGGCCCGTTCACCCGGGTCGACACGCACGGCCACGCCGGCTACCTGTTCGGCCCGTACTACGACTCGCTGCTGGCCAAGGTGGCGGTGTGGGCGCCGGACCGGGAGCTCGCGCTCAACCGGCTGGAACGCGCCCTCGACGAGTTCGACATCGCCGGGCCCGGGGTCCGCACCACCATCCCGTTCGTCCGGCGGGTGCTCGACGACGCCGGGTTCCGCAAGGGCCGCTACTCCACCGGCCTGGTCGACCAGTTGCTCGCCGGCCCGTCCGACGCACACCACAGGAGGCTTTGATGACCGTCACCCATGGCCGTCCGCTGACCGCCGAGATCACCGACATCCTGGTGGCCAACTGCGGGCTGGACGCCGAGGCCGCCGCCCGCGCCCCGGCCGCGTCCCTGGAGGAACTCGGCATGGACTCGCTGGCGCTGCTCGAACTCTCCGCCGTGGTCGCCGACCGGTGGCAGGTGCGGATCCCCGAGGAGGCCGGGCAGCTCAGCATCGCCGGTGTCGCCGAGCTGGTGGCCCGCCGCGCCGACCCGCCGGGACACACCGAGAACAGTGTGCTCATCGCCGCGCCGCTGCCGCTGGTCTGGGACGTCACCAACGACGTCGCCGGCTGGCCCGAGCTGTTCACCGAGTACGCCCGGGCGGAGATCCTGGACCGCGACGGCGACACGGTGCGGTTCCGGCTCACCATGCACCCCGACGAGAACGGGGTGGCGTGGAGCTGGGTCAGCGAACGCACCGCCGACCCGGCCACCCGGCAGGTGCGCGCCCGGCGGGTGGAGACCGGGCCGTTCGAGTACATGCGCATCCACTGGAGCTACGCGGAGGAGCCCGGCGGCACCCGGATGACCTGGGTGCAGGACTTCGCGATGAAACCGACCGCGCCGGTGGACAACGCCGGCATGACCGACCGGATCAACACCAACAGCGCCGTGCAGCTCGCCGTCATCAAGGAGAAGATCGAACGCCTGGCCGCCGCCGGCGGCGGGGCGACGGGAGCCGGCGATGAGTGAGGACAGCCTGCGGCTGGTGGCCGCCGCCGACGTCGCGCCCGACGGCCGCCGCGGCGGCGAACTGCGGGTGCTGCTCGGCCCGAAGACCGTCGGCAGCACCTCCGGCTTCATGGGGGTGGCGACGCTGCGCCCCGGGGAGCGGATCGCCGAGCACTACCACCCCTACAGCGAGGAGTTCCTGTACGTCGTGCGGGGCACGATCACCGCCGACCTGGACGACGAGGCGGTGCCGCTGGCCGCCGGGGAGGCGCTGTTCGTGCCGCGCAACGTCCGGCACCGGCTGCGCAACACCGGCGACGAGGCGGCCGAGGTCGTCTTCCACCTGGGGCCCCTCGCGCCCCGGCCGGAACTGGGCCACGTCGACACCGAACTCGTCGAGCAGCGGGGCGGGTCGTGAGCGCGAGGAGTGAGCCGGGGTTGCGAGCCCCGCAGTCGCGAACCGAGGTGGCGTCGTGAGCGCGAGGAGTGAGCCGGGGTTGCGAGCCCCGCAGTCGCGAACCGAGGTGGCGTCGTGACCGGGCGCCGCACGGTCGTCACCGGCGTCGGGGTGGTCGCGCCGGGCGGCGCCACCCGGGGCAGCTTCTGGAAGACCGTGACCGAGGGGCGTACGGCCACCCGACGGATCACCTTCTTCGACCCGTCGCCGTTCCGCTCCCAGATCGCCGCCGAGTGCGAGTTCGACCCCGACGCGGCCGGCATCACCCTCGCCGAACGGCAGCGCGCCGACCGGTACGTGCAGTTCGCGCTGGCCTGCTCCATCGAGGCGCTCGCCGACAGCGGCCTGGAACCCACCGACGCCGAGCGGGAGGTCACCGGCGTGGTGCTGGGCACCGCCGTCGGCGGCACCATGGCGCTGGAGCAGGAGTACGTGCGGGTCAGCGAATCCGGCCGGCGGTGGCTGGTCGACCACGCCCTCGGCGGGCCGTACCTGTATCCGGCGCTGGTGCCGAGCAGCCTCGCCGCCGACGTGGCCGTCCGGCACGGGCTGCACGGCCCCGCCCAGGTCGTGTCCACCGGCTGCACCTCCGGCATCGACGCCATCGGCTACGCCCACCAGCTCATCGTCGACGGGGAGGCCGACATCGTGCTGGCCGGGGCGTCGGACTCGCCGATCTCCCCGGTCACCGTCGCCTCCTTCGACGCGATCAAGGCGACCAGCCCGGACAACGACGACCCGGCGCACGCCTCCCGCCCGTTCGACGCCGACCGCCACGGCTTCGTCCTCGCCGAGGGCGCGGCGGTGCTGGTGCTGGAGGAGTGGGAGCACGCCCGCCGCCGGGGCGCGCACGTCTACTGCGAGCTGGCCGGGTACGCCAGCCGCGCCAACGGCTTCCACATGACCGGGCTGCGTCCCGACGGGGTGGAGATGGGCCTGGCGATCACCGACGCGCTGCGTCAGGGCCGGCTGTCCCCGCAGGACGTCTCCTACATCAGCGCGCACGGCTCCGGCACCCGGCAGAACGACCGGCACGAGACGGCGGCGTTCAAGCGGGCGCTCGGCGAGGCCGCGTACGGGGTGCCGATCAGTTCGATCAAGTCGATGGTCGGGCACTCGCTCGGCGCGATCGGCTCGATCGAGATGGCCGCCTGCGCCCTGGCCATCGAGTACGGCGTGGTGCCGCCCACCGCCAACTGGGCCACCCGGGACCCGGAGTGCGACCTGGACTACGTGCCCAACGTGGCCAGGGAGACCCCGGTGGACGTGGCGCTGTCGGTGGGCAGCGGCTTCGGCGGCTTCCAGTCCGCGATGGTGTTCCGGCGGCTGGCGGCGGCGGCGTGAGCGCGCGGGCCGTGGTCACCGGCATCGGGGTGGTGGCCCCCAGCGGCATCGGCGCCGACGCCCACTGGCGCACGGTCGCGGCGGGGACCCGGTGCACCGGCCCGATCACCCTGTTCGACCCGGCGGACTACCCGACCCGGGTCGCCGGGGAGGTGCCCGGCTTCGAGGCGGCGGCGTACGCCGACACCCGGCAGCTCGTGCAGACCGACCGCTGGACGCACCTGGGCTTCGCCGCGACCAGGCTGGCGTTGGCCGACGCCGGGCTGCCCGAGCGGGCCCCCGAGCCCTACGGCTGGGCGGTGACGCTGGCCAGCTCGTCCGGGGGGAACCTGTTCGGGCAGCGGGAACTGCAACGGCTGTGGGGCGGCGCCACCCGCACGGTGGGGGCGTACCAGTCGATCGCCTGGTTCTACGCCGCCAGCGTCGGGCAGCTCTCCATCCACCACCAGTTCAAGGGGCCGTGCGGGGTGCTGGTCGCCGAGTCCGCCGGTGGGCTGGACAGCCTCGCCCACGCGGTGCGCACCGTGCGCCGGGGCACGCCGGTGGTGATCGCCGGGGCGACCGAGTGCCCGCTGAGCCCGTACGCGCTGACCTGTCAGCTCCGCTCCGGGCTGCTCAGCGACGTGGCCGACCCGGAGGTGGCGTACCGGCCGTTCGACCGGTCGGCCGGCGGCTACGTGCCGGCGGAGGGTGGGGCGGTGTTCGTGGTGGAGGAGTTGGGGCACGCGCTGGCCCGGGGCGCCCGGGTCTACGGCGAGGTGACCGGCTGGGGCGCCACCCACGACGCCGCGCACACCGGCCCGGACGCCGGCGGCGACTCCGCCCGGTACGCCCGGGCGATGCGGCTGGCCCTGGACCGCTCGGGGGTCGCCGCGGACGAGGTGGACGTGGTGGTCCCCGACGCCCTCGGGGTGCCCCGCTTCGACCGCGCCGAGGCCGAGGCGCTGCGCGCGGTCTTCGGCGACCGGCTCCCGCCGGTGAGCACGCACAAGGCGCTGACCGGCCGCGCCCACCAGGGTGGCTCCGCGTTGGACGTGGCCACCGCGCTGCTCGCGTTCCGCCACGACACGCTGCCCGCCTCCGCCGGTCCACGCGAGCCGGCGCCGGGCTGCGAACTGGACTTCCTGCGGGCGCCCCGGCAGCCGCGCAGCCGGCTGGCGCTGGTCTGCGCCCGGGGGTTCGACGGTTTCAACAGCGCGTTGGTGCTGCGCGGAGCGCCACCGGCACCGAGGGGAGCAGCGGAATGAGCGGGGCACGGGCTCGGGTCGTCTTTCTCGTGCGGGTGGCCGAGGATCGGACGGCGGACTTCCTGCGGGCGTACGAGGCGGTGCGGCACCTGGTCGCCGACGGTGTGCCGGGGCACCTGGTCGACCAGGTGTGCCGGTCGGCGGCGGACCCGGAGCAGTGGCTGATCACCAGTGAGTGGGAGTCCCTGGCCGACTTCGAGGCGTGGGAACGCAGCCCCGGGCACCGGGATCTGGTGCGGCCGATGCGGGAGTGTTTCACCGACGCCCGCTCGCTGCGTTTCGTCGTCCACGCGCAGACCCCCGAGGGGGCGCGCGTCTGACCGCCCGGCGGCACGCCGTGCCCCGGCACGGCGTGCCGCAGGATCACCGGCATGGCGTACGTCTTCCTGCTTCTCGCGATCTCCGCCGAGGTCCTCGGCACCAGTCTGCTCAAGGCGACCGACGGGTTCACCCGGCTCTGGCCGACGCTCGGCCTGGCCGTGGCGTACCTGGCCGCCTTCGGGATGCTCTCCCTCGCGGTGCGGGACATCCCGGTCGGCGTCGCGTACGCCATGTGGTCCGGGCTCGGCACGGCCGCGATCGTGGCGATCGGCGCGGTGTTCCTCGGCGAGCCGTTGAGCGTGACCAAGGTGGTCGGCGTCGGCCTGGTCATCGCCGGGGTGGTCGTGCTCAACGTCGGCGGCGCGCACTAGGGCGACGCGCGACGGAACCGCAGGGAGCGCGCCGCGCAACGCCCGTCGGTCGGGCAGGTCCCGGACGCCTGCGCGTAGGCGGGCCCCCGGGTGGTCGCCGGGGTCCCGTCGCCAGGTGAGGCCCCACCCGACCGGTGGGCCTGCATGCCGTGCGGACGGGCGGTGGGCCGGCGCCGATCTGCGGACGCACCTCACCCGTGGTGAGCGGTGCGCTGCCGTACGCGCTCGATACTGCCTGTCCGATCGAGGGTCTGCAATCCGGCCAGCCGCTTTTTTTGATCTAGCCATTTGCATCTAGTAATGGTTCTCGCGGCTGTCGTAGTGTTCCGGCAGCACCCCGAAAGATGCACCCTTTGGGCGTACTCGCCCTATTTCAGGCTGGGCGGTGGACGGCGGTGAGCATGGATCGTCCGACGGAAAATCCTGCGGCAGGGACCCCGGAATGGGTCGACGACGTGTTGCTCGCAGGGCCTGCGAACGACATTTGTCTACGACTTCCGGAACCGGTGGAGCGGGGCACGTTGCGGCAATTGGTCGCCGATGCGCAGACCCGTCTCGCCGCCGCCGGACTGCGCCCGGGCGGGGCCGCCGCGCTCCGCCTGCCGCCGTCACTGGCGTACGTGGTGAACCTGCTGGCCACCTGGCGCACCGGGGCGCAGGCCGTCCTGCTCGACCACCGCCTCACCGACCACGAGGTGGACCGGGCGCTGGAGCGGCTCACCCCGCAGGTGGTCGTGGCCCCGGTGCGCGGCGGCGGCGGGGCGCTGCGCGTCTTCGTCGACGTCACCGAGGGCGTCACCCCGTACGCCGACCGCCCCGCGGTCAGCGGGCACGCGGTGATCCAGCTCAGCTCAGGCTCCACCGGACCGTCCAAGGTGATCGGTCGCACCGCCGACGACCTCGTCGCCGAGGTGCACCGCTACACCCGCATCGACGGGGTGGCGCTGCCCGGCGAACGGATCATCCTGCTGCCGTCGATGGTGCACGTGCTCGGCCTGGTCGGCGGCCTGCTCTACGGCCTGCACGCCGGCGTCGAGCTGGTGCCGCCGGAGCGGCTCAGCGGCGACGCCGTGCTGGCCGCCATCGCCGCCGACGACACGCCGGCCACCGTGCTCGGCGTGCCGTTCCACATCGGACTGCTCGCCTCCACCCGGCCCGCCGGGCCGCTGCCGCAGTTCAAGCGGATGACCACCGGCGGCGAGCTGGTCCCGGCCGCCGTCGCCCGCGCCTTCACCGACCGCCACGGCGTGCCGCTGGGCAACATGTACGGGATGACCGAGGTCGGCGTCATCGGCACCGACCTGTACGGGCGGCACCGCCCGTCGATCGCCCCCGCCCCCGGCGTCGAGGTCCGCGAGGTCGCCGGCGAACTCCAGGTCAGCTGCCCCGCGTCGCCGTACGTCGGGCTGAGCGACCCGACCCGCTGGGCCGACGGCTGGCTGCACACCCGCGACGCCGGCACCGTCGACCCCGGCACCGGGCTGGTCACCGTGCGCGGGCGGCTCGACTCGCAGGTCTCCGTCGGCGGCCTGAAGGTCGACCTCACCGAGGTGGAGACGACCGTCGCCGGGCTGCCCGGCGTCGCCGCCGCCGTGGTCGTCTGGGACAACGGCATCACCGCGTACGTGCAGCCGGACGGGCCGCTGTCGGAGGAGGTGCTGGACAAGCTGCTCGCCGAGCGGCTGGCCGGCTACAAGCGACCGCGCACCCTGCACCTGCTGGATCAGCTGCCCCGCACCACGACCGGCAAGCTGGTCCGCTCGGTCGACGCGCTCCGGGCGGCGGCGACGTGACCGGTCCGCCGCGCCGCCCCGACCGTCCCGTCCCCGTCCACCTGGACCTCCACCACCTCGACCGGCGGCGCGTCGGTGCCGACCACCGCGACCGCCACGACGAGGCCCCCGCCGACCGGCGGGTGCCCGACGCGCAGGCCCGCCACGCCGGGCACCGGCCGCAGCTCGCCGCCGCCCACCAGCCGTGCCGTGCCCCCGCGCCGGGGCGCGCCGGCAGCGGTGGGCACCGGCATCCGCCGGCGCAGGCCGCCGTCGCGCAGCCCCACCCCGAGCGCCTTGCCCACCGCCTCCTTCGCGGTCCACAACCGCAGGAAGTCCGCCGCCCGGCCGCCGGCGGGCCGCCCGGCCAGCCACGCCGCCTCGGCCGGGGCGTACCACCGCCGGGCCAGCGCCAGGGCGGGCAGCGGCCGGGACCGCTCCACGTCGACCCCGACCGGGCCGGCCACGCGGGCGGCGACCACGACCACCCGGTCGGCGCGGCTCACGCTGACCGGCAGCACCATCCGTGGGCCCCCGTCGGACGCGCCGACGAACGGCCGCCCGTCCGGGCCGTGGCCCACCACGATCTGCGCCTCCGCGCGGCCGAGCAGCGTGGCACCCGCCCGCCGCAGCAGTCGCCCGGCCGGGATCGGCCGACCGCCGTCCCCCCGGCCGACCCACACGTACACGGTGTCCCGACCGGGCACCGGTAACTGGCTCACGGAGAGAGGTTAACCATGCGAGCCGAGATCCGCGCCTTCGTCGTCGAGCAGCTCGAGGACATGAACTACGACGTCGAGGGCATCGACGACGAGACCACCCTCGGGCCGTCCGGGGTGGACCTGGAGTCGTTGGCCCTCGCCGACCTGGCCGTGCGGGTGGAGGACCGCTACGGCCTGAAGTTCGCCGACGACGAGTCGGAGAAGCTGGCCCTGATGACGGTCGGCGAGTTCACGACGATGGTCGCCGACCGGGTCGCCGGGGCGACGAGCGACAACTCCTGATGGCCGGTCAGCCCGACCTGGGGCGAGCTGACCTGGTGACCATGCTCGCCGAACTCACCGGGAAGCCGGCCGCCGAGGTCGGCGACCGGATCGGCTCGATGGAACTGGCCTGGCTGGTGCACCTCGTCGAGCAGCGCTACGACCGGCGGCTCGACCTCACCGACGACCAGCTCGCCGGCATCCGTACCGTCGACGACGCCCTGGCGGTCTTCCGGACCTCCCTGACCGCCCCCGCCGATGGCTGAACGGGCCGCCGTTCAGCTCACCGGCGTCCACGCGACCAGCGCGCTCGGCAGGGGACCCGACGCGCAGCTCACCGGCGTCCTGGCCGGAACGCCCGCGTTCCGGCCGGTGGAGCGCTTCGACACGGCGTCGCGTCGGGTCGACGCCGCCGCCACCCTGCCCGACGTCGGCGACCTGGCCGACGAGCTGGCCGAGGCGGTCGACGCCGCCTGCCGGGCCGCCGGGCTCGACGCCGGCCGCCGGGCCGGCACGGCGCTGCTGTTGGCCGTGCACGGCGGCGCGGGCGTGCCGGCGCTGACCACCGGCCTGGCCGCGCGGACCGGGCTCACGGGCCCGACCCGGGCGTACACCACCGCCTGCGTCTCGGCCAGCAGTGCGGTGGCCGACGCCGCGGCCCTGATCCGGCGGGGCGACGTCGAGCGGGCGGTGGTCGCGGCCGGCTACCTGGTCGAGCCGGACCAGTACGCGCTCTTCGACGCCGGCCGCGCCCTCGCCACCGACGGCGCGGTGCGCCCGTTCAGCGCCGGCCGCACCGGGCTGCTGCTCGGCGACGGGATCGCCGCGGTGGTGCTGGAGTCGACGGCCGTCGCCCGGGCGTCGGTGGCCGACCTGCTCGGATGGGGCCGGGCCGGGGACGCGTTCCACCCCTGCCAACCGGAGCCGGGCGGGCGCGGCCTGGCCCGCGCGGTCGCCGCGGCGCTGCGCCGCGCCGGGCTGGCGGCGGAGGCGATCGGGTACGTCAACGCCAACGCAACCGGCACCGGCTACAGCGACGCCTCCGAGGCGGCGGCGCTGCGCGTGGCGCTCGGCGCGGCGGCGGCGCGGACCCCGGTCAGCTCCACCAAGGCGCTGCACGGGCACGCCCTGGAGGCCTCCGGCCTGCTGGAACTGGTGGTCACCGTGCTCGCGCTGCGGCACGGGAAGCTGCCTGTCAACGCCGGCTGGCTCGCCCCCGACCCGGCCTGCCCGGTCGACGTCATCCGCGACGCGCCCCGGCCGGCCGCCACCGGGTACGCGCTGAGCCTCAACGCCGCCTTCGGCGGCGCGAACACCGCCCTGCTGGTGGGCGCCGCATGAACGCCGGAAGCGGGCCCGCCGGCACCGACGGCACGCGCCCGGACGACACGCGCTCCGACGGCATGCGCTCGGACGGCGGCCAGGCAGTCGCCACCGGTCGCCTCACCGTGCTGGCCGAGGCGGCCTGGCCCGAGCCGGGCGACGGCGCGCCGCCGCCGCTGCCCGGGTTCGTGCACTCCAGCTTCCCGCCCCTGGTCGCGGCGGTCGCCGAGCGCTGCCTGACCCGGGCGTACGACGGGCGACCCGCGCCCGACGGGGAGCGGACCGCGGTCGTGCTGGCCAGCGCGGCGGGGGACCGGGCCAGCGCGGCGCAGGTGCGCGCCACGGTCGCCGCCGGCGGCCGGCCCGGGCCGCTGTTCTTCTTCCAGTCGGTGCCCAACAGCGTGGCCGGGCACGTGGCCGCCCGCTGGGGGCTGGGCGGGCCCGTGGTCTGCCTCGCGCCGACCGGGGACCCGCGCGACGAGGGGATCGCCGAGGTCGACCTGCTGCTGCACGACGGTGACGCCGACCGGGCGTTGCTGGTCTTGATCGAACAGGCACCGGACGACGGCGGTGCGCGGGGCCCGGGC
The DNA here is from genome assembly GCF_040295705.1 of Micromonospora sp. NPDC002717. Lineage (NCBI taxonomy): Bacteria > Bacillati > Actinomycetota > Actinomycetes > Micromonosporales > Micromonosporaceae > Micromonospora > Micromonospora sp. NPDC002717. The sequence goes on from NZ_JBEOVW010000010.1 coordinate 173,600, forward strand.
GGGGAGCCCGGCGCCCGGGCCGTCGCGGTGCTGCTGGGGGGAGGAGACAGCCCATGAGGACCAGGGGACTACGTGGGACGCTGGCCGCGGACGACGGGATCGGCGCCGGCAACGTGCTGGCCCGGGTGCTGGCGCACGGCGCCGACCCGCAGGGGCCGGGGCTCACCTTCGACACCGCCGTGGACGGCCACCCGGCCGAGCTGCCGCTCACGCTGGGCCGGCTCGACGAGCGGGTCGCCGCCCGCGCCGCGTGGCTGCACGAGCGGGGGATCACACCGCGCGACCCGGTGGCCGTCTGGGCCACCACCGCCGCCGACATGGTGCTCAGCTACCTCGCGCTGACCCGGCTCGGCGCGATCCCGGCGATGATGAACGGCAGGCTGCGCCCGGAGATCGCCGCCGAGTACATCCGCCGGCTGCGCGGCGTCGGGGTGCTCGCCGACGGCGCGCACACCGCGCTGCTGGCCGGGCACGACCTCGGCGTGCCGGTGATCGGCACCCCCGCCGAGGCGGGCACGGGCGACCCGGCCGCCGCGCCGGCGCACTACCGGCACCACGCCGACGACCCGGTCGTCATCACCCACACCTCCGGCACCACCGGGGTGCCGAAGGCGGTCCTGCACTCGCACGCGAGCCTCTTCGCCGCCACCCGGCACCTGCTCGCCATGCCGCAGGCGCAGGGCACCAGCCGCATCCTCAACGCGCTGCCCGCCCCGCACACCGCCACCGTGCTCATGGTCAACCAGGCCCTCGGCAACCGGGCGGAGATGTTCCTGCTGTCCGACCAGGGCGGCGAGCGGGTGCTGGACGCGATCCAGCGCTGGCGTCCCGACGGGGTGTTCGGCTTCTCCGTCACGTGGGCGGAACTGGCCCGCTTCGACCTGTCCGCGTACGACCTGGAGTCGGTGTCGCTGTGGTTCAACACCGGCGACTGCTCGCACGAGCCGCACGTGCGTCGGCTGGTCGCGGTCGGCTCCCGGGACGTGGTGACCCGCGACGGGATCACCCGGGTGCCCGGCTCGGTCTTCATCGACGGGCTCGGCTCCAGCGAGATGGGCCACTCGATGTTCCACATCACCCACCGCACCGACACCGACCGGTACGGCCGCTGCATCGGCCGCCCCTACCGGTTCGCCCGGGTCGCCGTGCTCGACGCCGCGGGCGAGCCGGTGCCGACCGGCGAGGTGGGCTGGCTCGGCATCGACTCGCCGTCGCTGTTCCGCGGCTACTGGAACGACTCGGTCACCACCCACCGCTCCCGCCGGCGCGGCTGGTACCTCACCGGCGACCTGGTGTACGCCGACGACGAGGGCCGCTACTACCACATGGACCGGGCCGTCGACTCGGTCGACGTGGGCGACGGCCGGCGGTTCTACACCGCGCTGTCGGAGGAGCGGATCCTCGCCGCCTGCCCAGACGTCACCGACTGCACGGTGGTGATCGTCGCCGAGGCCGGCCGGGTGGTCACCGACGTGCTGCTGGAACTCGCCGCCGGCGCCGACGACGCCGAGGACCGCACCGCGCGGGTCCGGGCGGCCCTCGGGCCGGACGTCGGCGCGACCCTACGCCGGGTGGTGCCGGTGCGGCCCGCCGACATCCCGGTCACCGTCACCGGCAAGGTGCGCAAGGTGGCCCTGCGGGAGCGCTATCTCACCGAGGCGTCGTCATGACCGCCGTCATCACCGGGATGGGACTGTTCACCCCCGTCGGCCGGGGCGTCGCGGCGACGTTCGACGCGCTCCGCACCGGGAGGTCCGGGCTGACCCGGCCGCCGGCCGGGCACCCCGCCGCCGGGTCGCTGGAGGTCGCCGGCCTGCTCCCGGAGATCGATCCGCGCACCGTCGCCTCCGGGCCGGAGACCCGGGTGCTGGACCGGATCGTCGTGCTCGCCCTGCTCGCCGCCGCCGACGCGCTCGCCGACGCCGGCATCGAGGTGGGCCGGGACGTGGACCCGGGCCGGATCGGGGTGATCGTCGGCGGGGTCGGCGGGATGTCCACCCTGGAGGCGCAGGTGCTGGCCCGGGCCGAGCGGGGCCGCGCCGCCGTCAGCCCGTACCTGCTCACCGGAATCCTGCCGAACATGCCGGCGGCGCGGATCGCCATCGCGTACGGCATCCGCGGCTACACCTCCTCGGTCGGCACCGCCTGCGCCTCCGGCGCCCAGTCGGTCGCCGACGCCGTCCGGCTGATCCGCGCCGGGGAGGCCGACGTGGTGCTGTGCGGGGCCAGCGAGGCGCCGCTGTTCCCGACGTTCGCCGACACCTTCGGCAACGCCCGGGCGCTGGCCCGGGGCTGGGCCGACCCGACGGCGGCGAGCCGGCCGTTCGACGCCCGGCGCAACGGGTTCGTCCTCGCCGAGGGCGCGGCCCTGCTGGTGCTGGAACGCGCCGAGCACGCCGCCGCCCGGGGCGTCACCGGCTACGCCGAGGTCGCCGGGTACGGGGCGACCACCGACGCGTACCACCCGACCGCCCCGCGGCCCGACGGCGCCGGCGCGGCGGAGTGCATGCGGCGCGCGCTGGCCAGCGGCGGCGTGCCCGCCGCGCGGGTCGGCTACGTCAACGCGCACGGCACCGGCACGAAGCTCGGCGACATCGCCGAGACCACCGCCCTGGCCGAGGTGTTCGGCGACGGCGGCGTCCCGGTCAGCTCCACCAAGGCGCTCACCGGCCACCTGCTCGGCGCCTCCGGGGTGCTGGAGACGGCGGCCACCGCGCTGGCACTCGGCCGGGGCCTGCTCCCGCCGACGCACAACCTCGACGACCCGGACCCGGCCTGCCCGGCGGACCACATCCGCAAGGAGCCGCGGACGACGGACACCGGGTATGCGCTGACCAACTCCTTCGGCTTCGGCGGCCAGAACGTGAGCCTGCTGCTCGCGCGGGCCGCCCGGCCGAGGGCCTGAGACAGGCTCCACCCCCGGGCGGGGCGCGCCCGGGCGGCAGACCACGGGGGACCCGTGGAAAGGGCTGAGGACATGGACATCCGTGGGATAGACCACATCGAACTCTACGTGGGGGACGCCCGGCAGGCGGCCTTCTACTTCGGCCGGGCGGTCGGCTTCCACCTCTGCGGCCAGGGCGGTCCCGAGACCGGGCTGGCCGACCAGCGGTCGCTGCTGCTGTGCCACGCCGACATCCGGATGGTGCTGACCTCCGGGCTCACCGCCGAGCACCCGGCGTCCCGGTACGTGCAGCGGCACGGCGACGGTATCGCCGTGGTCGCGCTGGAGGTCGACGACGCCGCCGGCGCGTACGCCGAGCTGGTGGGCCGTGGGGCGGCGGGGGTGACGCCGCCGACCACCTGGACCGGGCCGGCCGCCGAGGTGGTGACCGCCGAGGTGGGCGGCTTCGGCGACGTGCTGCACCGCCTGGTGTCGCGGCGCGGCGACCGGACCGAGTTCCTGCCCGGGGCGGTCGAGTCGACGCCCCCGGCCGGCGGCAGCGACGACAAGCTGCTCGCCGAGATCGACCACCTGGCGGTCTGTGTGCCGCCGGGTCGGCTCGACGAGACCGTCCGGCACTACCGGGAGGTGTTCGGGTTCGCGGAGATCTTCGAGGAGCACATCGAGGTCGCCGGGCAGGCGATGAACTCCAAGGTGGTGCAGAGCCCGTCGGGGCGGGTCACCCTGGTGCTGCTGGAGCCGGACCGCAGCCGCCGGCCGGGGCAGATCGACGCCTTCCTCGACCAGCACGCCGGCGCCGGGGTGCAGCACCTCGGGCTGCGCACCGACGACATCGTCACCGCCGTCGGCACCCTCGCCGACCGGGGGGTGCGCTTCGCCGGCACCCCCGGCAGCTACTACGACACCCTCGAGGCGCGGGTCGGCCGGGTGGACGCGCCGCTGGACCGGCTGCGCGACCTCGGTGTGCTGGTCGACCGCGACCACGGCGGGCAGCTGCTGCAGATCTTCACCGAATCCATGCACGTGCGCCGCACGCTCTTCCTGGAGCTGATCGAGCGGCGCGGGGCCCGGACGTTCGGCAGCGGCAACATCAAGGCGCTCTACGAGGCCAAGGAACGGGAACTGGCCGCGGCGGGGGCGACCCCCGCCGTCGCGGCCGTGACACCGCAGGAGGTGCGGGCGTGACCACGACCGAGTTCGAGCCGACACTCACCGCCGAGGAGGAGGCGCTGCTCCCGTCCGACGAGGACGTCGCCTTCTACGCCGAGCACGGCTGGTACCTGTCGAAGAAGCTGTTCACCGACGACGAGGTGGACGCCCTCACGGCGGCCGCCGACCGCTACTACGACGGCGAGCGGGACCGCCGCCTGCCGGTGCGCCCGCCGAAGCTCGCCTACTGGGAGCCGTCGAAGGGCGCGGTGCAGCGGCACAACGACTACGTCCACCACGAGCACGACGGGCTGGGGGCGATCCTGCGCAAGCCGCTCGTCGGCGCGGTCGCCGCCCGGCTCGCGCGGGCCACCGAGATCCGCGTCTTCCAGTCCACGCTGATCTACAAACCGCCGATCTCCGGCGAGCCGTCCAACATCGTGCCCTGGCACTTCGACAAGCACTACTGGGCGTCCTCGTCGTCGGAGAACATGCTCACCGCGTTCATCCCGTTCCACGACTGCGGGGAGGAGATGGGCACCATCACCATGGTCGACGGCTCGCACCGCTGGCAGGAGGTCGGCGCGGACGACACGGTGGTGCGCCACTTCGCCGACCGCGACCGCGACCAGCTGGAGGAGATGCTCGCCGCGAACGCCGCCCACAACGGCGCCGGGATCCGCAAGGTGCCGATGGTGATCCCCAAGGGACACGTGAGCTTCCACCACTGCCGCACCTACCACGGCAGCGGCGCCAACGTCAGCGGCCGCCCGCGTCGGGCGATCTCGCTGCACCTGCAGGACGGCGACAACGCCTGGCGGGAGTATCCGCTCTCCGACGGCACGCTCGCCGCGTACAACCACGACGTGCTGGTCCGCCGCACCCCCGACGGGCGGCCGGACTACGCGGACCCCGAATACTGCCCGGTCATCTGGCGCGACCGCGCCAAGCAAGGAGGCTGACATGTCACGGTACGACTGGGGAAAGACGCACCCGGGCATCGAGCGGCTGGAGAAGGCGGTGACCGACCGCCGCGACGTGGTGGTCCGGCACCCGCTCTACGCCAACCTCGACACCCACGAGGCGCTGGTCACCTTCATGGAGCACCACGTCTTCGCCGTGTGGGACTTCATGTCCCTGCTGAAGTCGTTGCAGCGGCAGCTCACCTGCGTCACCGTGCCGTGGATCCCGACCGGGCCGACCGGCAGCCGCCGCCTGATCAACGACATCGTGATGGTGGAGGAGAGCGACGAGCTGGGCGACGGCTACATCAGCCACTTCGAGCTGTACGTGCAGGGCATGCGGGAGGCCGGCGCCGACACCACGGCCGTGGAGAGGCTGATCGACCTGCTGCGGGCGGGCCGGCCGGTGGCCGAGGCGCTGGTCGACGCCGGCGTGCCCGCGCCGTCCACGGCGTTCGCCGGCACCACCTGGCGGATCATCGAGGACACCCCCGTGCACTGCCAGGCGGCGGCGTTCGCCTTCGGCCGGGAGGACCTCATCCCCGACATGTTCGCCCAGGTCGTCGCCGTCAACGAGCGCAGCCGCAAGCTGCACAAGTTCGTCGACTACCTGGAGCGGCACATCGAGGTCGACGGCGAGCAGCACACCCCGATGGCGATGCAGATGCTCGCCGACCTGTGCGGCGACGACGACACCAAGTGGCAGGAGTGCGCCGACACCGTCAACACCGCGCTCGCCGCCCGGGCGAAGCTCTGGGACGACATCCTCGCCGCCGTCAAGGAGGGGCGCGAGCGGTGACCGACGCCGACCCGGTCCGGCTCTACCGGACGGTACGGCTGATCCGCCGGTTCGAGGAGCGGGCCGTCGAGCTGGTCCGCTCCGGGCACGTCGTCGGCGGCATCCACCCGTACCTCGGGCAGGAGGGGATCGCCGCCGGGGTGTGCGCCGCCCTGGGTGCCGACGACGTCGTCGCCGGCACCCACCGGGGGCACGGGCACGTGCTCGCCAAGGGCGCCGACCCGGCCCGGATGCTCGCCGAGCTGTGCGGCCGGGTCACCGGCCTCAACGCCGGCCGGGGCGGCTCGATGCACGCCGCCGACTTCGGCGTCGGCGTGCTCGGCGCCAACGCCATCGTCGGCGCGTCCGGGGCGATCATCACCGGCGCCGTGTGGGCGCGCCGACGGCGCGGCGACGACGTCGTCGGGGTGAGCTTCTTCGGCGACGGCGCGGTCAACGAGGGGATGCTGCTGGAGGCGTTCAACCTGGCCGCGCTGTGGCGGGTGCCGGTGCTGTTCGTCTGCGAGAACAACGGCTATGCCACCACCATGCCCGTCGCGGGCGCGGTCGCCGGCAGCATCTCCGGCCGCGCCGCCGCGTTCGGCATCCCGGCCGCCGTCGTGGACGGCCAGGACCCCGAGGCGGTACGCGACGCCGCGGCCGCCGCCGTCGACCGGATGCGCGCCGGCGGCGGCCCCGAGCTGATCGAGGCCCGCACCTACCGGTTCGACGCCCACCACACCTTCGAGCACGCGGTACGCCTCGACTACCGCCCGCCCGACGAGGTGGCCCGGGGCCGGGCCCGGGACCCGGTGGACATCCAGGGCGGGCGGCTGCCCGCCGACGCGCGGGCCGAGGTCGACGCCGAGGTCGAAGCGACGCTGGACGCGGCCGTCGAGTTCGCCCTCGCCAGCGGAGAGCCGGACCCGGCCGACGCCCTGGCGCACCTGTACGCCAGCGGGCTGACCGCCCGCACCGGAGGTGGGTAGATGCCCAGGCTGTCCTACCGCAAGGCGCTCACCCGGGCCCTCGCCGACGAGTTGGCCCGCGACGAGTCGGTGTTCCTGCTCGGCGAGGACATCCGGGTGGCCGCCTCGAACGTCACGGCCGGGCTGTTCAAGCGGTTCGGCCCCGAGCGGGTGCTCGACACCCCGCTGTCGGAGCAGGCGTTCACCAGCTTCGCCACGGGGGCGGCCCTGGCCGGGATGCGGCCGGTCGTCGAGTTCCAGATCCCGTCGCTGCTGTTCCTGGTCTTCGAGCAGATCGTCAACCACGCGCACAAGTTCCCGCTGATGACCGGCGGGCAGTGCGCCGCACCGGTCACCTACCTGGTGCCCGGCTCCGGCTCCCGGACGGGCTGGGCGGGCCAGCACTCCGACCACCCGTACAGCCTCTTCGCCCACGTCGGGGTGACCACCGTGGTGCCGGCCACCCCGGCCGACGCGTACGGGCTGCTGGTGTCGGCGGTGCGGTGCGACGACCCGGTGGTGGTCTTCGCCCCGGCCGGGGCGCTCGACGTCCGCGACGACGTGGACCTCGCCGCGCTGGCGCCGGTGCCGCTCGGTCGGGGCCGGGTGCGCCGCTTCGGCGACGACGTGACCGTGGTCGCGGTCGGGCACCTGGTGCACGACGCCCTCGCGGTCGCCGACGAGCTGGCCGACCAGGTGTCGGTGGAGGTGTTCGACCCCCGCACGCTGTACCCGTTCGACTGGGACTCACTCGCCGAGTCGGTGTCGCGCACCGGGCGGCTGGTGGTGGTGGACGACTCCAACCGCTCCTGCGGTATCGCCGGGGAGATCATCGCGACCATGGTCGAGCGGGTGCGCCTGGTCGCCCCGCCGCGCCGGGTCACCCGCCCCGACGGCGCGGTGCTGCCGTTCGCCCCGGCGCTCGACCGGGCCGTGCAGCCCAGCCGCGAGCAACTCCTGGCCGCCATCCAACACGTGATGAAGGACTGATGTATGACCGACGCTGACTACCGCTGGCCCTCCGCCGCGCAGGCGTGGCTCGACCTGCCCGCACCGATCCGCGCCGAGATGGTGGCCGCCGGGGCGGAGTCCTGGCGGGAGATCTTCGACGGCCGGGCCACGTACAACAAGCAGTGGCGGCTGGCCCGGCCGCCGGTGATGGACGAGACCTCGCTCGGCGTGCTCAACGCCGTCTCCGACCGCCTCGCCCAGCTCGTCTTCGAGGCGTGCCGGCGGCGGGCCGGCACGGCGGGGGAGCTGCGCCGGCTGCTGAACGTGCCCGACGGCGAGACCCGGCTGCTCGACGACGACGAGCCGCTGACCGAGGCACTGCTGGACGCGTTCCGGCCGGACGTGCTGCTCTCCGACGGGGTGCCCCGGTTCGTGGAGTACAACATCGACAGCAGCCTCGGCGGGGCGTTCGACGCGGACACCACGGTGCGCCGCTTCGTCGACGTCTACCGGCGGCGCGGCCTCACCGAGCGGGTCCGCCTGACGGCGGCACCCTCGGCGGTGGACCAGCGGTTCGCGGCGATCCGCGCCGGGCTCGGCCTGCCCGAGGGCGCCCGGGTCGCCATGCTGATCGACTTCGACGCCGAGTACCCCGGCCTGGACGACCCGCAGCGGTTCTTCCGGCTGCTGTCGCCGGTCGTCGAGCGGGCCGCCGCGTCCGGCATGGACCTGGTCATCGCGCCGGTCTCCCAGGTGACCCTCGACGACGGGAAACGGCTGGTCGCCGACGGCGCCCCGGTCGACGGGGTGTTCCGCCTCTTCGTGCCCAACCGGGTCACCCCGAGCGCCGGGGTGGACGCCCTGGAGGCGGGGCTGGCGGCCGGAACGGTGCCGATGTGGGTGTCGGCGGCGGCCTGGCTGATCGCCAACAAGCGGGCCTTCGCCTGGCTCTGGGAGGACGCCGACGCGCTGGCGCCGGCGGACCGGGACCTGGTCCAGCGGTACGTGCCGCGGACCTGGTCGCTGACCGCCGACCTGCTCGACCGGGCGGTGGCCGACCGGCCCGGCCTGGTGGCGAAGCCGGCCGACGGCTCCGCCGGGGTGGACGTGCTGATCGGCCGGGAGACCGACGCCGACACGTGGCGGGACGGGCTGAACCGGGCCGTCGAGCGGGGCGGCTTTATCCTCCAGGAGTACGTGAAGGCCGACGACGTCCCGCTGGACTTCGTGCACATCGAGACCGGCGAGACGGTCAGCGCCGAGGTGCCGTACAGCATCGCCCCGTACCTGTTCGGCCGCCGGGCCGCCGGCGCCTGCATCCGCACCGGCTTCCCCGGCTGCGACGGGGTGCTCAACCTGGCCCGGGGCGTTCTCCTCTCCGGCCTTCTGGTGGTCGACTGACGCGCCACATCGGGCGGTGGGACGGCCTGCGCGGGTCGTCCCACCGTGCTCGGTCGCGCGGTGGTCACCGGGCGTCCGCCACGGGCGGTGCCACCGCGCTCGCCCGCGTCCGTCATCGGGCGTCCGCCGCCGGGTCACCGGCGAAACGCGCTTCCCAGCCGGGCAGGACCGGGGCAGCATCACCGGGGTGGGCGGGGTGCGGGCGGGGTTGACGGTCGACCAGTTGCGGGCGGCGTGCGGGCGCGGTCGGGAACCGTGGCGGTGGTGGAGGACGTCCGGGGCGGCACCCTGCAGGACCTGCGCCGGCGCGATCCGCGACGCGCCGGGTCGGTGCTGGCCCAGCTCGCCTGAGCCGTCGTGGCCGCCCGGGTTACGGGCCCGCGACCGGTCTACTCTCTCGGCATGTCCGTCGACCTGGAGGCCACCCTGCCGCGGCCACTCACACTCGCCACTGTGATGGACGCGGCGCAGGGCACGCTCGCCGAGCTTCTCGGGCTGGACGCGGCACCGCGGCTGCGCCTCATCGCTGACCGGCGTTACGAGCAGGGGCGACGCCTCTCCGAGGGCCGGCACGTGGATCGGGCGGAGCTGCGGTCCACCGTCATCGGTGAATCCGTAGACCACGAGGTCGACGGGATGCCGCACTCGGTCCACTACGAGGTCGACGTCGCCGGCGGAAACGACACGGTGTGGATGATGGTCATCCACCACCTGTCTGAGGCCGGCGGCGGAGTCGAAGCCGTCCTCAGCCCCAACCGCACCTGCGTCGGTGTCGTCACGGCGACGGCCCTGGCGTTGGCCGTCGCCCGCAGCGCCGGCGGGGAGTTCGTCGACGAACAGATCGGCATGCTGCGTCCCCGCTCGTCCGATCCCACCCACGTCATCGCCGCGACCCGCCTACCCCCTGGCAACGACGACTTCGTCAGCGCCTGCGAACGGTACCTCCGTCAGTTCTCCCACCTGAACGGCTGGCCCAGGAGCCTGTCGATGCCCTGACCGGTCGCCAGCCTCGATACGAGATCGAGGACCGGCGGGGCGTGGTCAGCGACGGAGGGTGGTGGAAGGCGACTCCCCGAATCGGGACCGGTACTCGCCGGCGAAGCGGCTGAGGTGGGCGAATCCGTGGTCGAGGGCGACGGTCGTGACGGACGTTCCGGGCCCGGCCGCGCGCAGCGCGGCGTGGACCGCGTCGAGCCGGCGGGCGCGCAGGTACGCCATCGGGGTGGTCTGCAGCTCGCGGCGGAAGCAGTCCTGCAGCGTCCGTACGCTCACCCGCAGTGCCTCCGCGACGTCGCCGACCGTCAGTGCCTCGCCGTGGTGCTCCGTCATCAGTGCGCACGCGCGTCGGACGAGGCGCCCGGGTGCCGGGTGCCTCGCCGGCTCGGCGAGCAGGTCGGTGTAGGTGTGGCGGTGGGTCAGCAACAGCTTGCCGATGAGCGCCTGCTCGAAGCGGTTGACGACCTGTGGGTGGTCGAGGAGGGAGGCGCCCTTCGGCTGGGACAGCTCCTCGGCGAGGAAGTCCACCCCGCGGGCCCAGGCCACCGCCGCGGGCGTGCTCATGGTCATGCCGACGTCGAAGTGGACCTGGCCGTCCACCGGTCGGCCCAGCAGTCGTGCGAGTTCCCGGTCGACCGTCTGCCGGTCGGCGTAGAAGATCCGGTGCGGGGACGCCTCCGACCAGTGCATGTCCGAGGCGTCGTAGGGAGAGAGGACGGAGGCGATGTCGGGCGTGGAGGTCACGGTACGTCCGGCGTGCCGGACCTCCGCCTTGCCGCCACGGGGAATCTGCACGAGGTAGAAGGTCTCCAGCGCGCCGGGCTGGATCCGCACCGCCCGCGCGTAGTCGAGGTCGACGACGCCCACGCCGCCCGACCGGCGGGCCGTCATCCGCAGTCGGACGGTGTGGACGCCCGGCTGGGGCGTGAGCCGGTGCGGACAGAAGACGCGACCGACCTCCGTGCGGGCGTGCTCGATGTCGTCCGTCCGGACCGTCGTGGCAGCCATCTGGCACCTCCTGATGGGGCCGGGGCGGCTGTGCATCGCCGGTGACGCGCGCGGAACCATCGGTTCGCCCGGACCGGCGGCCCTGCGCCGAGACGCCCTGCTGTGCCGAGATTAGGACCGGGGGCAGGGTGATCAGCAGAGGCGTGCTCCAAACCCGACACCCGGGTCGCCGGGGCGGGCTTCGCCCCGGTTGCGCGAAGCGGACGCCGCGCGCGTCCAGCGGATAGCAGCCCTGCCGTCGTGCTCGTTAGCGTGCGATCGCCGCCGGCGCCCCGCTGTCGCGGCTTTCGTCAACGGGTCGCGGAGTCTGTGGAGGTTCGCCATGAGGATCGCCGTCGTCGGTGCTGGATTCGCCGGCCTGAGCGCAGCGAAGGTGCTGCGGCAGAGTGGCTTCGAGGTCTCCGTGTTCGAGAAGGCGCCCGACGTCGGAGGCGTCTGGAGCAGCACCCGGAGATACCCCGGTCTCCGTACCCAGAACAACAAGGGCACCTACCACCTCTCCGACCTGCCGATGCCCGCGCACTACCCGCAGTGGCCGTCGGGCGAGCAGGTCCAGCAGTACGTCGAGAGCTACGTGGACCGGTTCGGGCTCCGCCCCGCCCTGCGCCTCGCCACGGAGGTCGTCGCCGCGAAACTCGTGGACGACGAGACCGCGTGGCTGATCGCGTCACGACCGACGGGTGGGCGGGACCCCGCGACCTGGGAGCGGTACGACCACCTCGTCGTCGCCAACGGCATCTTCTCCGAGCCGTTCATCCCGCCCTTCGAGGGGCGTGCGGACTTCGTGGCCGCGGGGGGACGTGTTCTGGCCTGCGGGGAGTTCCACGATCTCGAGGCGGCGCGGGGAAAGAACGTCCTCGTCGTCGGGTACGGCAAGTCGTCCTGCGACGTGGCGGTCCCGCTGAGCGACGTCGCCGCGCGGACCCACGTCGTCGCCCGCCAACTGCTGTGGAAGATGCCCAGGAAGCTCGGCGGAGCGGTCAACTACAAGTACCTTCTGCTCACCCGGATGGGTGAGGCGCTGTTCCGGTACATCCGCGTGAAGGGCCTCGAGCGGTTCCTGCACGGCCCGGGCAACGGTCTGCGGCGCGGCATGCTCGACGGCGTGGGGTCGGTCGCGACCCGGCAGCTCAAGCTGCGCGAGCTGGGTCTCGTGCCGAACGGGACCTTCGAGGACATCGCGCGGAGCACCGTCAGCCTCGCGACGGACGGCTTCTTCGAGCGGGTCGCCGACGGTCGGATCAGCGTCCACCGCGATCGTCAGATCAGCGAACTCCTGGTCGACGAGGGGCGGCCGGCCGCCCGGCTCGCGGACGGCACGGTGCTCCCCGCCGACCTGGTCATCTGCGGCACCGGGTTCCGGCAGCGCGTGCCCTTCTTCGACGCCGCCCTGCACGCCCGGCTCGAAGACGACGAGGGCAACTTCATGCTCCACCGCCAGATCCTGCCGGTCGACGTCCCGCACCTGACCTTCGCCGGCTACAACTCCTCGTTCTTCAGCCCGCTGAGTGCCGAGATGGCAGCGGTCTGGACGGCCGCGCACCTGCGGGGCGGGATCCCGCTGCCGTCCAGGGAGCGGATGCGGGAGCAGGTGCGGACGCGGCTGGCCTGGATGGCGGCGCGGACCAACGGGCAGCACGCCCGCGGCACGAGCATCATCCCGTTCTCGATGCACAACATCGACGAGGTGCTCGACGATCTCGGGCTCAACCTCGGCCCGCTGGCCCGCGCCCGCCAGTGGCTGCTGCCCGTCGACCCGCGCGCCTACCGGAGGGTCACGCCCCGCATGATCCGGCGTACCGCCGCGACGGCGACCCGGGAGTCGGTGAGCCAGCCCGCCTGACAGGGGCGAGGAACAGCAGCCGCGGGGACCCCTTACCGAGCTGCCCCGTCCGCGCTTCTGGCGGTCGTGAGGTGGGCGCCGAGGCGGCGGACGGTCTCGGCGGCGGCGATGGCGTCGCTGCGGGCGCTGCCGTGCCGGCCGTCGCTGCTGTAGATCGACGGGTCGGCGGTGAGCGGGTGGTCGGTGAGCCGCACGTGCAGGGTGCCGAGCCGCTCCGCGAGCGCGCCGGTGTGCGCGGAGAGCCGCCGCATCCGCTCGGCCAGGCCGGCCCGGTGCCGCTCGGGCACCGCCGGGCTGTGCGAGACGTCGAACATGCCGACGGTGATCACGTCGGCCCCCGCCGCCCGCAACGCCTCGATCATCGCCGTCAGCTCCGCGTCGACGGCGTCCGCGTCGTACGCCGGGTGGAAGGCGTCGTTGCCGCCGCACACGACCAGCGCCAGGTCGGGGCGGAACGCCAGCGCCGGGGCGAGCTGGGTGGCGCGCACCTCGTGCGCCCGCAGCCCGCGCAGCCCCAGGTTCAGGTACGCCAGCTCCGGCTGGACGGCCCGCAGCTCGGCGGCGACGCGGTCCGCCCACTGCACCTCGGGATAGCCGTCGACGGGCTCGCAGAGCCCTTCGGCCACGCTGTCGCCGAGCACCGCGAAGCGCCGCCACGGGTGCTCGCGCAGCAGGGCGGCGCTCTCCCCGTCGCGGAGGCACCACGGATCCGTCGATTCGGTCAGCGTCGATGACATGAGCGCACGCTAGTCGACCGGGTCGCCGCCGGCCAGCGGCCGACACGGCACGAGGCACCCCGGTCGACGCCCCGGCGCACCGCGGGCGGACAGCCGGCGAACAACCCCGCGCCACCCCCTTTACGTTGCCGTTGATCGATGTGAATATGTGCACATCGATCGGCAGCGAGCCGGTCCAGCCCTCCCCGGAGGTACGCGTGAGACTCACTCGACGTGGCGTGATGTCCGCCGTCGCCGTCGCCTGCCTCGGCGCCACCATGGCCGTGTCGCCGGCCCACGCCGCGCCCGCCGTCCTGACCGCCGACGGAGCGTCCGGCCTCGCCGCCGGCCTCGGTCCCGACCGCACCGCCGGCTCCTACGTGGACGCCGCCTCGGGGCGTACGGTCGTCGCCGTCACCGACGAGGCCGCCGCCGCCACGGTCCGCGCCGCCGGCGGCGTCGCCCGCCTGGTCACCCACAGCACCCGCGCCCTGGAAGCCGCGCAGACCCGGGTGGACCTGGGCGTCACCGGCACCGCCCTCTGGGTCGACCCGGTCAGCAACCAGGTGGTCGTCGGCGTGGACAGCACGGTCGGCGCCGCCCAGCTGGCCCGCATCCACGCCGCGGTGGCCGCCGCCGGCGGCACGGCCCGCGTCACCCCGCTCGCCGGCACGCTCAGCATGCGGATCTCCGGCGGCGACGCCATCTACGGCGGTGGCTACCGCTGCTCGCTCGGCTTCAACGTGCGCAGCGGCAGCACCTACTACTTCCTCACCGCCGGGCACTGCACCGACGTGGTCTCCGCCTGGTACGCCAACTCGGCCCAGAGCACCAAGCTCGGCGACCGCACCGGCACCAGCTTCCCGGGCAACGACTACGGCATCGTCCGCTACACCAACACCTCGATCGCGATCGACGGCTCGGTGGGCTCGCAGGACATCACCGCCGCCGGGAACGCGTCCGTCGGCCAGCAGGTGACCCGGCGGGGCAGCACCACCGGCACCCACAGCGGCACGGTCACCGGCCTCAACGCCACCGTCCGGTACGCCGAGGGCACCGTGCGGGGCATGATCGCCACCAACGTCTGCGCCGAGCCCGGCGACAGCGGCGGCCCGCTCTACTCCGGCAGCATCGCGCTCGGCCTGACCTCGGGCGGCAGCGGCAACTGCCGCACCGGCGGCACCACCTTCTTCCAGCCCGTCACCGAGGCGCTCAGCAAGTACGGCGTCTCCGTGTTCTGACCCGACCGACCGTGGCGCCCCGGCGGATCCCGCCGGGGCGCCACGTCGCGTCGGGCATCATGGCGGCATGGTGCAGGTGGCGGTGTGCGGGCCGGCGACCGCGTCGGGCGCCGAGCTGGCGTACGCCCGCCGGGTGGGCGAGCTGCTCGCCGAGCGCGGCGCCACCGTGCTCTGCGGGGGCGGTGGCGGGGTGATGTCCGCCGTCGCCGCCGGCGCCCGTTCCCGAGCCGGCCTGGTCGTCGGCGTACGCCCCGACGACGGCACCTCGCCCGGCCCCGTGGCGGACGTGTCGGCCACGGTCGTCACCAACGTGGGCCAGGCGCGCAACGCGATCCTGGTGTGGAGCGCGGACGCGGTGATCGCGGTCGGCGGCTCGTGGGGGACGCTGTCCGAGGTGGCGCTGGGCATGCGGCGCGGCGGCATCCCGGTGGTGGTGCTCGGCGGGTGGCGGATCGTCGACGCCGGCGGCGTGCCCGTCGACGGCCCGCTGCACGTGTCCACCCCGGAGGAGGCGGTCTCGGCGGCGCTGCCGCGGTGACGTCGCCGCGCCCGCTGGCGGCCGGCGCGCCGGGGCGGGTCAGCCGTGCTGCCCGGCCCGGTACGCCGCCGCGAGCCGCTTCGGCGCCCGGTCCTGCCACGCCTCGACGACCAGCTCGGTCAGCTCGTCGGGGTCGATCCGGTCGAGCCGGACCAGGACGACCGGGTAGCCGTCGAAGTGCGGGGTGGCGAAGTAGACGCCGGGGTCGTCGGCGAGCAGCGCCTCCTTCGCCCCCAGGTCCGGCATTCGCACGCCGAGCACCGGGCCGTCGGGCGCCGCCGCCCCGAGGGCGTCGAGGTCGGCGCGGCGCAGCGGGCGCTCCCAGACGAACGCCCGGTCCCGGACCTTCCACGCCGGCGCCCCCTGGTAGGAGGGGTGCTCGCTCGTCTCCGGCAGCCCCAGCGCGATCCGGCGTACGTCGTCCCACGTGGCCATGTCCCGACCCTACGCCTGACCGACGACGCGCGGTTCCCGCTCGGCCGGCGCGGGGGCCGGCCGGGGGCGGAGGCCGGGCAGCAGCGGCAGCAGGGTGACCACCAGGCAGAACGCGGTCATCACCGACAGGGCGGGGCGGAGGCCGAGCGCGGTCACCGACCAGCCGCCCAGCAGCGCGCCCAGCGGCAGGCCCGCGAACGCCAGCGATCCCGCCAGCCCGATCACCCGGGTCTGCAACTCGGGCGGCACCCGCTCGTAGATCGCCACGCCGAGCAGCGGGTTCACCGCCGCGATGCCGATGCCGGACGCGAACGTCACCGCCAGCACCACCGCCAGCTCCTCGCTCAGCGCCAGGACCAGCAGCCGCGGGGCGCCGCTGACCGCCGCCCCGACCACGAAGGTCAGGTACCGGGGCAGCCGCGGGCCGTACGCGGTGAACAGCAGGTTCCCCAGCAGGGCGCCCGCCGAGAACGCGCCCAGCACCAGGCCCAGCCCGGCCGGGCTGCGCAGCACGTCGGCCACCCAGAGCGGGATGTAGACGGCGACGCTGGCGTTGACCACCATGTTCAGCGCCGAGATCACCAGCAGCATGGTCAGCAGCATCCGGTCGCGGCCGAGGTAACGGAACCCGCCCGCCAGCGCGCGCAGGTAGCCCTCCGGCCGCGCCGGCGTCGTCGGGGGCGCCGGCGGTCGGACGAGGAGCCCGACCAGCAGCGCGCAGACGGCGAAGCTGGCGGCGTCGATGAGGATCGCCTGGGTCACGCCGAACCACCAGATGAGCAGCCCGCCCAGCCCCGCGCCGAGGAGGGTGACCACCCGACCGAGCCCGTCGTAGACGGAGGTCAGCCGGATCAGTCGCACCCCGGCGGCCTCGGCGGCCGGGCGGAACATGACGTGCTTGACCCGGTCGCCGACGCCCCGCAGCGTGCCCACGAGGGCGACCAGCGCGACCAGCGCGCCGAAGCCCAGCCACGGGGTGAGGGCCACCGCGACCATCAGCCCCGCGCTGCCCACGTCGGCCAGGATCGAGGTGCGGCGCAGCCCGATCCGGTCCGCCCAGGGGGTGCCCAGCGCGCCGGAGAGCAGGTAGGGCAGCGTCTCGGCGGCGGCCACCGCGCCCATCTTCGCGGGGCTGCCGGTGGTCTCCAGCACCAGCCACGGGATCGCCACCACGGAGACCCGGCTGCCCAGGTTCGAGATCAGGTCGGCGGCGACCAGGGTGGTCAGCTCCCGCCGGGGCGTCACGCCACGCTGCCGATCGACGCCTCCGGGTGCTCCACCGCGCTCGGGTGGGCCTCGGCGTGCCGGGCCCGCAACGCGCGCTTGTCCACCTTGTTCGAGCGGTTGAGCGGCAGCCGGTCGACGAACTCCACCCCGCCCGGCGCCCAGGTGTCGCTGAGCGCGGCGGTGACCAGGTCGATCAACTCCCGCGCGGTCACCGTCGCGTCGGGCGCCGGCACCACGTAGGCGTACGGCAGCTCGCCGGCGACCTCGTCGGGCACGCCGATCACGGCCGCCGCGCGGACCTGCGGGTGCCCGGCCAGGACGTCCTCGATCGGGCGGGAGTAGATCGGCCAGCTGCGCCGCCGGGTGAGGATCCGGTCCTGCAACCGGTCGACGAGGTAGAGGTAGCCGTCGGCGTCGACGTGCCCGATGTCGCGGGTGCGGACCCAGCCGTCGACCAGCGTCTCGGCGGTCAGCTCGGGCCGGCCGTGGTAGCCGGCGAAGCGCAGGTCGGTGTGCACCCACACCTCGCCGTTCTCGCCGGGCGGCAGCACGGTGCCGTCCTCGGCGCGGATCTCGACGCGCACGTCCCCGTACGGCCGACCGCAGGAGCGCAGCCGCTCCGGGTGCTCCGGGTCGTCGGTCAGCCCCGGCAGGGCGGTGATCACCACCGCCTCGCTGAGTCCGTACACGATGCGCAGCACCGGGCCGAAGCGGGCGATGGCCTGGCGCAGGCGGGCGGGTGCGGCGGGCCCGGCGCCCACGTTGAACATGAACATGGCGGAGAAGTCCGCGCCGTCCAGCGCCGGGTGGTCGAGCACCTCGTAGAGCATCGGCGGGGTGACGAAGGTGGAGTTGATCCGCTCCCGCCCCACGGTCTCGATGAACCGCGCCGGGTCCCAGCCGTCGCGGGAGAACAGCACCCCGCCGGTGAACAGGTTGAACAGCGTGGTGATCTGGCCGCTGGCCAGCCACATCGGCGAGTGCGACAGGTGCCGCAGCAGCGGGTACCCGGCCGTGCGGAAGTCGGCGGCCAGGGCGAGGATCTGCGCGTAGAAGCTCTCCCGGTGGTGCACCAGCTTGGGCGTGCCGGTGGTGCCGCTGGTCTGGAGGAAGGACTCCGGCGCGGGCGGCCGCGCCGGCAGGTCGTCCCCCGCCGTGGGGGGCCCGGCGGCGGTCAGGTCCGGGCCCGCGCCGCCCGGACCCAGGCAGAAGACCGGCACGCCGGGCAGCCCGGCGGCCAGCCCCGGACCCAGGCTCGCGGGGTCGCGGGCGTCGTAGACGAAGGCGTCGGGGCGGGCCAGCCGGACGAACTCGTCCACCTCGCGGCGGGAGGTGACCGGCGCGATCCACATCGTCCGGCAGCCCAGCAGGTGCAGGGCGAGCTGCACCAGCGGCCCCTCCACCGGGTTGCCGAGCGCGACCAGCACCCCGTCGCCCGGCCGTACGCCGTGCCCGCGCAGCGTCGCGGCCAGCCGGCGCACCTCGGCGGCGACGTCGGCGTAGCTGAGCCGGCGCCCGCCGCCGACCAGCGCCTCCCGGTCACCGAAGTCGGCGAACAGCTCCAGTGCCCGGTGTGCGTAGCTGTCCCGTCGCTCCGGTCCGTCAGTCATCCCGCAGCCCCCATCGGCGAAAAGGAGTGGCCGTCCGCCGGCCGACCCGGGGACGTGTACACCGCGTCGGCGGGCCAGCTCGCCGGCGCGGCGGGTGGGCGCGCCTCGGCGACCGCACCGCCGCCGTCCGTGAGCGTAGGCACCACCGCCTGTCACGGGACAGAGACCGAACGGCGTTCCGGCCGGACCGGAGGACATTTGATCACGTCGATCAGGTTGATTGACGCCCGTAAAACGGGGCGGCTAGGTTTCTGGACCATCGTCCAGGCGGTGCCGTCAGCGGACGGCCCTGGGCTGCCAACGATGGAGGTTCAATGTCGACCCCGAAGAGATGGCCTGTCATCGCGTCCGCGGCCACGCTGTTGATCGCGGGAACCCCGGCGGTGGTGGCCAGCGCCGGCCCGCCGGACGCCGAGGCGGCCCGCCAGCAGCGGACGGTCTGGGCGGGCAGTTGGGCGGCCGCGGTCACCCGGGGCAACGCGACCGGCCTGACCAACAACGGCCTCAACAACCAGAGCGTCCGGATGGTCGTGCACACCAGCGTGGGCGGACCGCAGTTCCGGGTGCGACTGAGCAACATGTACGGCGAGCAGGCCGTCAAGGTCGGCCGCGCCACCGTGGCGAAGCCGAACACCGCGACCCCCGACGACCTGTCCGACATCGACACCTCGACCCTGCGGGAGCTGACCTTCGACGGGGCCACCTCCGCCACCATGAACCGCGGCGCCGAGCTGCTCAGCGACCCGGTCGCCCTGCCCGTCGGCGACCAGCAGGACCTGGTGGTGACCCTGCACTTCCCGACGCCGACCGGGCCGGTGACCTTCCACGGCCAGTCCCGGCAGACCAACTTCATCGGCGCCACGGACCTCACCTCCGCCGCCGACGGCGCCGGGTTCACCATCCGGCCGAACTGCTGCTGGTTCTTCCTGTCCGGCATCGACGTGCAGCGCCGGCACAGCCCCGGGTCGGTGGTGGTCTTCGGCGACTCGATCGCCGACGGCAACGGCAGCACCGTCAACGCCAACAAGCGCTGGCCGGACCTGCTCGCCGACCGCCTCGTCGACGCCCGCCCCGACGTACGCACCCCGGGCGTGCTCAACCTGAGCCTGGCCGGCAACCGGCTCAACCACGAGGGCACCGAGCCCGGCGCGGGCGGCTTCCCCGGCTATTACGAGCTGGGCCCCAACGCCCTGGCCCGGCTCGACGAGGACGTCTTCGCCCAGACCGACGCCCGGACCGTCATCACCCACCTGGGCATCAACGACATCTGGATGTCGGGCGACTCCGCCGAGAGCATCATCGCCTCGCTGCGGCAGGTCAACCAGCAGGTGAAGGCGCGCGGCCTGCGCAGCCTGGTGTCGACGCTCACCCCGTACGAGGGGCACGGCAACCCGGGGGTGTGGACGCCCGAGAAGGAGGCCACCCGGCAGGCGGTGAACGCGTGGCTGCGCGGCAGCGACGAGTTCGACGGGCTGCTCGACTTCGACCGGGTGCTGCGCGATCCCGCCCAGCCCAGCCGGCTGCTGCCCGCGTACGACTCGGGTGACCACATCCACCCGAACGACGCCGGCAACCAGGCGATGGCCGACGCCGTGCCGCTGCGACTGCTCGGCCTTTGACATCCGGCGCGGGCGGCGGGCAACCCCCGCCGCCCGCGCCACCGTTCCTGGGGGAGACCGATCGACCGTGGACGTCACGCAACTGCTGACCCGTCTCTACAGCGACGAGGGCCGGCAGGACCCGTATCCCTGCTACGCGGGGCTGCACGAGCTGGGGCCGGTCAGCCCGGTTCCGGCGCGCGCCGAGCACCGGTCGGTCGCCGCCGTCGCCGTCGGCTACGACCTGGTCAGTCAGGTGCTGCGCGACCCGGAGTGGTACAAGCAGCCGCCGCCGGGCTGGCAGGAGCAGGAGGTGCTGCGCACCCTCCAGACCTCGATGATGTTCGTCAACCCGCCCGACCACACCCGGATGCGGGCGGTCTTCGCGAAGACCTTCACGCCGCGCCGGCTGGGCGCGCTGGAACCGGCCGTGCACCGGGTCGTGGACGGACTGCTGGACCGGATGGCCGACGCCGGGGAGACCGGGTTCGACTTCGTGGCGGAGTTCGCGTACCCGATGCCGGCCCTGGTGATGGCCGAGTTCATCGGCATCCCCGCCGGTGAGCTGGACTTCTACCGGCAGCGGGTGGAGCGGATCGACGAGTTCCTGGACGTGGCGGGCAAGACCCCGCAGCGGCTCGCCGCCGCCAACACCGCCGCCGCCGAGCTGCGCGACTTCTACGCCGACCTGATCGCCCACCGGCGCCGCCAGCCGGGCGAGGACCTGATCAGCGGGCTGGTGGAGGCGGTCGACTCCGGCGACGTGGGGCTCAGCGCCGACGAGCTGGTCAGCAACCTGATCGTGCTGTTCAACGCCGCCTTCGTCACCACCGTCTACATGTTCAGCAACGGCCTGCCGCTGCTGCTGGCGCACCCCGACGTGGCCGCCGCGCTGCCCGGCGACGACACGCTGGCCCGGGGCGCCGTCGACGAGATCCTGCGGCTGGAGGCCCCGGTGCACTTCCTGGCCCGGGCCGCGCCCCGGGACACCGAGCTGGGCGGGGTGCCGGTCGCGGGGGACGAGAACGTCCTGCTGATCATCGCCGCCGCCAACCGCGACCCGGCCCGGTTCCCCGAGCCGGACCGCTTCGACCCGCGCCGGCCCGGCCCGCCGTCGCTCGCCTTCGGCGTCGGCCTGCACTTCTGCCTCGGCGCGGCGGTGTCCCGGCTGGAGGGTCGGCTCGCGCTGCCGAAGCTGCTGGCCCGCTTCCCCCGGCTCGCGGTCGCCGAGCCGCCCACGTACAGCGGCAGCCTGTTCCTGCGCGGCATCGACAAACTGCTGGTCCACCCCGGAGGGGAGGCCGCGTGAGCGTCCACCCGCAGGTCGCGGCGTACCGGGCCGCCCGCGAGTCGGCCGGCATCCCGCCGCTGTACACGCAGACCCTCGCCGAGGCCCGCGCCGCCGACCTCGCCGCGATCCGCGCCGGCGGCGGCGCGGTCGAGCCGGTGCACGACGTACGCGACACGCACGTGCCCGGCCCGGCCGGCGACCTGCCGGTGCGTATCCACCGGCCGGCGGGGGAGGGTCCCCTGCCCACCCTGGTCTACTTCTTCGGCGGCGGCTGGACGCTGGGCAGCGTCGACACCGCCGACGGCATCTGCCGGCGGCTGGCCAACGCGGTGCCCTGTCAGGTGGTCACCGTCGGCTACCGGCTGGCCCCGGAGCACCCGTTCCCGGCCGCCGTGCACGACTGCCACGCGGCGGCCCGGTGGATCGCCACGCATCCCGAGGAGTTCGGCGTCGACCCGCGGCGGCTGGCGGTCGGCGGGGACAGCGCCGGGGGCAACCTCGCGGCGGCCGTCACCCTGCTGGCCCGCGACGGCGGCGGGCCCGCGCTCGCCGCCCAACTGCTGGTGTACCCGAACACCGACCAGACCGGGGAGCCCGGCGGCGACGGCGAGGACCCGCTGCTGTTCAACCGCCACTCGGTCGCCTGGTACCGCGGCCACTACTTCGCCGACCCCGCCGACGCGCGGCACCCGCTGGCCTCGCCGCTGCTCGCCGAGGACCTGAGCGGCCTGCCACCGGCGCTGGTGGTCACCGCCGAGCACGACCCGCTGCGCGAGGAGGGGGAGCGGTACGCCCACCGGCTGCGCGACGCGGGCGTGCCCACCACCCTCGCCCGGTACGCCGGCATGATCCACGGCTTCTTCGCCATGCCCGGCGCGTTCGACGACGGCCGCCGCGCCCAGGACCGGGCTGCCGCCTTCCTGCGGGAGCGGTTCGGTCTCCCGACCGGCGCTGCCGGCCCGGGAACGGTGGCGGCGGCTGCGGCTTCCCGGCCGGCGGCGGGGACGGGGGCGAACGATGGCTGAGACGGTGCTGCCCCGGCAGGACGTGCCGGCCGGCGAGCCGCCCGCGCCCGCCGGCCTGGCCGACTTCGCCGAGCGGGCCCGGGCGGTGCTCCCGCCCGAGGTGTGGGACTTCGTCGACGGCGGCAGCGGCACGGAGACCACCCTCGCCGCCAACCGGCGCGCCCTCGACCGGGTGGCCGTGCTGCCCCGCGTGCTGCGCGGCGTGGCCGCCCCGCGTACCGACGCGCGGCTGCTCGGCGCCTCCTGCGCCCTGCCGGTGGCGGTGGCGCCGATGGCGTACCAGCGGCTGGTGCACCCCGACGGGGAGACGGCGCTCGCGGCGGCGGCCGGCGCGGCCGGCGTGCCGTACGCGGCCAGCACGCTGAGCAGCGTGCCGATCGAGGAGATCGCGGCGACCGGCGCGGCCGTCTGGTTCCAGCTCTACTGGCTGCGGGACCGGGCCCTCGTCGCGGAGCTGCTGGACCGGGCGCACGCGGCCGGGTGCAGGGCGCTGATGGTCACCGTGGACGTGCCGATCCTGGGCCGACGGCTGCGCGACGTCCGCAACTCCTTCGCCATTCCGCCGCACGTCGTCGCCGCCAACCTGCCGGCCGGGCGGGACGCGCTCGCGCACGCCGCCACCCCGGGCGTCTCGGCCGTCGCGGCGCACACCGGCGAGGTCTTCGCGCCCGCGCTGAGCTGGGCCGACCTGGACTGGCTGCGGGGCCGTACCGCCCTGCCGCTGGTGGTGAAGGGCATCCTGGACCCGCGCGACGCGGAGCTGGCGGCGGCCGCCGGGGCGGACGCGGTGGTGGTCTCCAACCACGGCGGCCGTCAGCTCGACGGCGCACCGGCCACCGCCACCGTGCTGCCCGAGGTGGTGACGGCGGTGGCCGACCGGTGCGAGGTGCTGCTGGACAGCGGTGTGCGCGGCGGCGTTGACGTGCTGCGCGCGCTCGCCCTCGGCGCGCGGGGGGTGCTGGTCGGCCGGCCGTTGCTGTGGGCGCTCGCCGCCGGGGGCCGGTCGGGGGCGGAGACGGCGCTGGAGTTGCTGGCCGGCGAGTTCCGCGACGCGCTGGCGTTGGCCGGCTGTGCCGACCCGGCGGCCGTCCGCGAGTTGCGCGTGCTGAGGGAGGGCTGAGCGGTGGCCGAACCGGTGGACCTGCACGTCGCCGACCTGCATCCGGCGGTCGACGACCCGGCGCTGAACTCGATGAACTTCCTCAACGAGGTGGCCCAGCACTATCCCGACGCGGTGTCGCTGGCGGCCGGCCGGCCGTACGAGGAGTTCTTCGACGTCGCCGCGCCGCACCGGCACCTGGAGACGTTCCGCCGGCACCTGGCCGACGACCTCGGGCAGAGCCCCGAGCAGGTGCACCGGACCCTGTTCCAGTACGGCCGCACCAAGGGCATCGTGCACCACCTCGTCGCCCGCAACCTCGCCGTCGACGAGAACATCACGGTCGACCCGGAGGCGGTCGTGGTGACCGTCGGCTGCCAGGAGGCGATGTTCCTGGTGCTGCGGGCGCTGCGGGCCGACCCCCGCGACGTGCTGCTCGCCGTCGCCCCGACGTACGTCGGGCTGACCGGTGCCGCGCGGCTGCTGGACCTGCCGGTGCGGCCGGTGGCCGGCGGCCCGGCCGGGGTGGACCTGGCCGACCTGCGGGAGAAGGTGCGCCGGGCCAGGGCGGCGGGGCTGCGCCCACGCGCCTGTTACGTGATGCCGGACTTCGCCAACCCGTCGGGCACGAGCATCGGGCTGGCCGACCGGCGGCGGCTGCTCGACCTCGCCGCCGAGGAGGACCTGCTGCTGCTGGAGGACAACCCGTACGGCCTCTTCCCGGCCGGGGACGCGGGGCGGCTGCCGACGCTCAAGGCGCTGGACACCGCGCGGCGGGTGGTCTACCTGGGTTCGTTCGCCAAGACGGTGCTGCCCGGCGCGCGGGTGGGCTACGTGGTCGCCGACCAGCGCGTCGCCGGCTCCGACGGCTCGGTGGGCCTGTTCGCCGACCAGCTTGCCAAGATCAAGAGCATGGTCACGGTGAACACCTCGGCGATCGCCCAGGCGGTGGTCGGCGGCGCGCTGCTGGAGCACGGGTGCAGCCTGGTGGCCGCCACCGCCCGGGAGCGGGCCGCGTACGGCCGGAACCTGGGCCACCTCGTCGACGGCCTGGCCCGGCGCTTCCCGCCGGGCGCGTCGCCGGTGCGCTGGAACGTGCCGGCCGGCGGGTTCTTCGTGGTGGTCACGGTGCCGTTCGCGGTCGACGACGCGTTGCTGCACCGCTCCGCCCGCGAGTACGGGCTGCTCTGGACGCCGATGGCGCACTTCTACGACGACGGCGCCCCGGTCGACGCGCTGCGCCTGTCGGTCAGCGCGGTCACCCCGGAGCAGATCGACCTGGGCCTGGACCGGCTGGCGGCGCTGGTCGCCGACGAGACGACCGAGCGGTCGCGGGCGCTCGCCGTCACCCCGCAACCGGCCCGGTGATCTCGCCGGAGCCGCGCGGGGTCAACCGGCTCGCGACCAGGTGACCGATGGGCGGCGATGCCCGTCGGTGGGTGACGGTGTCCACAGTCGGCGGTAAGGCCCTGCCGTCTCGGCGTTGACACACCGCGTTCACCGCATGGCAAAGCGCGACTGCCGGTGTTCCGCCGTCCTTCGTGGACACCCATAATGGACGTCATGATCGCTTGGGAGTACGCGTTGCTGGTCCGCCGCTATCAGGGGCAGGGCCGCAATTTCCATGTCAGCTTCATCTGGTACGGCCCGGACGGGTCGCGCCGGGACATCACCGCGTACGGCGACACCGCGATCGCGCACCTCAACCGGGCCGGCCGGGAGGGCTGGGAGCTGGTCTCCGCCGCCGAGGACGTGAACAACATCCAGGGCAGCACCGAGGTGCACCGCTACCACCTGAAGCGGCCCATCGCCTGATCCGGGGAGGGACGGACGGTCCGTCCCAGCGGTCCTGGTCCAGGACCGGTTCTCGCTCATCTGTCGGCTCCTCATCCGCGGGGTGACGCGGGTGTGGAGGGGGCGCCGAGACCACGCGTATCGACGCATCGGGATCAACGACTGCGGTAGCGTTGCCTCCCGCCGCCGCTGACCGGCCGCCCCGCCCGGGCGCCGGAGCGGCGCGGCGGGAGGGGGAGCGGTGACGCAGCCGGCAGCCGGTGTACCCCGGCACGTCGTCGTCGGGGTCGACTTCGGCACCCTCTCCGGCCGGGCGGTCGTGGTGGACGTCGCCGACGGCGCCGTGCGCGGCGAGGCCGTGCACGCGTACCGGCACGGGGTGATCACGGAGCGGCTGCCCGACGGGACGCCGCTGCCGCCGGACTGGGCGTTGCAGCACCCCGACGACCACCGCGAGGTGCTCCGGGTCGCGGTGCCCGCCGCGCTGCGGGCCGCCGGCGTACGCGCCGAGGACGTGCGCGGCATCGGCGTCGACGCCACCTCCTGCACGATGCTGCCCACCCGCGCCGACGGCACCCCGCTCTGCGAGCTGCCCGAGCTGGCGGGCCGGCCGCACGCGTACCCGAAGCTGTGGCGGCACCACGCGGCCCAGCGGCAGGCCGCCCGGATCAACGACGTCGCCGCCGCGCGCGGCGAGACCTGGCTGCCCCGCTACGGCGGCCGGGTCTCCGCCGAGTGGCAGCTCGCCAAGGCGCTGGAGGTGCTGGAGGAGGATCCGGCGGTCTTCGACCGCGCGGAGCGTTTCATCGAGGCCGCGGACTGGCTGGTCTGGCAGCTCTGCGGCCGGGAGACCCGCAACGTCTCCGCCGCCGGCTTCAAGGGGCTGCGGCAGGACGGGCGGTACCCGTCGGCGGAGTTCCTGCGCGCCGTGCACCCCCGCCTCGACGGGCTGCTGCCCCGGATCGACGGCCCGCTGGCGCCGCTGGGCGCCCGGGCGGGCGGGCTGACCGCCGAGGCGGCCCGGTGGACCGGGCTGCCGGTGGGCACGGCCGTCGCGGTCGGATCCATCGACGCGCACGTCACCGCCGCGGCGGCCCGCGCGGTCGAGCCGGGCCGGATGCTCGCCGTCCTCGGCACCTCCACCTGCCTGATCATGAACGCGGCGGCGTACCACGAGGTGCCCGGGGTCTGCGGCGTGGTCGACGGCGGCGTCACCACCGGTTCCTGGGGCTACGAGGCGGGGCAGAGCGGCGTCGGGGACATCTTCGCCTGGTACGTCCGCACCGGCCTGCCGGCCGACTACGCGGACGAGGCGCGCCGCCGCGGGCTGAGCCCGTACGAGCTGCTGGACGCCCTCGCCGCCGAGCAGCCGGTGGGCGGGCACGGGCTGCTGGCGCTGGACTGGCACAGCGGCAACCGGTCGGTGCTCATGGACCACGAGCTGAGCGGGGTGCTGGTGGGGCTGACCCTGGCCACCCGGCCGGAGGAGATCTGGCGGGCGCTGCTGGAGGCCACCGCGTTCGGCGCCCGGACGGTGGTCGACGCGTTCACCGCCGCCGGGGTGGCCGTCGACGAGCTGACCGTGGCCGGCGGGCTGACCCGCAACCGGCTGCTGCTGCGGATCTACGCCGACGTCATCGGCCGGCCGCTGCACGTGGTCGACTCCGCGCACCCGGCGGCGCTGGGCGCGGCGATCCACGCGGCGGTCGCCGCCGGGGCGTACCCGGACGTGCCGGCCGCCTCGGCGGCGATGGGCGCCGCCCGCCGCGAGACCTGGCACCCCGACCCGGCCCGGGCAGCCGCCTACGGCGAGCTGTACGCGGACTACCGCGCGCTGCACGACCACTTCGGCCGGGGCGGCACCGATGTCCTGCACCGCCTCCGCGCCCGCCGCCACCGCACCCACCGCCCCTGACGAGCCCACCCCGCGCCGCTGGACGGGGGCGGGACGGGGACGCCCCCGCGCGGCCGGGCCGGGCGGGGGCGTCGGGGCGGATGCCCGGGTCAGCCGAGGTCGACGGCCGGGTAGAGCGGGAAGCCCGTGAGCAGGTCGCTGGCCTGCTTGCCGACCCGGTCGGCGACGGCCGGGTCGAGGACGTACTTGGCCTTCGACGGGGTGCCGTCCGGGTTCGCGCCCGGCC
Source organism: Micromonospora sp. NPDC002717 (assembly GCF_040295705.1). NCBI lineage: Bacteria > Bacillati > Actinomycetota > Actinomycetes > Micromonosporales > Micromonosporaceae > Micromonospora > Micromonospora sp. NPDC002717. Next base: position 201,276 of record NZ_JBEOVW010000010.1, read on the forward strand.
GGGTCTGGCTGAGCACGGTGTGGATCAGCTCGGCCGTCTCGTCCATCTGCGCCGGGCCCAGCCCCCGGGTGGTCAGCGCCGGGGTGCCGACGCGGATGCCGGAGGTGTACCAGGCGCCGTTCGGGTCCTGCGGGACGGAGTTGCGGTTGGTGACGATGCCCGAGTCGAGCAGGGCCTGCTCGGCCTGCCGGCCGGTCAGCCCGTAGCCGGTGACGTCGATGAGCACCAGGTGGTTGTCGGTGCCGCCGGTGACCAGCTTGCCGCCCCGGCGCAGCAGCCCCTCGGCGAGGGCCTGGGCGTTGGCGACGATCCGCTGGGCGTAGTCGGCGAAGTCGGGGCGGCGGGCCTCGGCCAGGGCGACGGCCTTGGCGGCCATCACGTGCGGCAGCGGGCCGCCGAGCACCATCGGGCAGCCCCGGTCGACCTGGTCGGCCAGCTCGGGCTGGCAGAGCACCATGCCGCCGCGCGGGCCGCGCAGCGACTTGTGCGTGGTGGTGGTGACGATGTGCGCGTGCGGCACCGGGTCGAAGTCGCCGGTGAAGACCTTGCCGGCGACCAGGCCGGCGAAGTGCGCCATGTCGACCATGAAGGTGGCGCCGACCGAGTCGGCGATCTCCCGCATGATCCGGAAGTTGACCTTCCGGGGGTACGCCGAGTAGCCGGCGACCAGGATCAGCGGCTTGAACTCGCGGGCCGCCTCGGCGACCTTGTCGTAGTCGACCAGCCCGGTGGCCGGGTCGGTGCCGTAGCTGCGCTGGTCGAACATCTTGCCGGAGATGTTCGGGCGGAAACCGTGGGTGAGGTGGCCGCCGGCGTCCAGGGACATGCCGAGCATCCGCTGGTTGCCCAGCTCCCGGCGCAGCGCGAACCAGTCCGCCTCGGTGAGGTCGTTGACGTGGCGTGCCTGGGCCTTCTTCAGCGCCGGGGACTCCACCCGGTCGGCCAGGATCGCCCAGAACGCGACCAGGTTGGCGTCGATGCCGGAGTGCGGCTGCACGTACGCGTGGGCCGCGCCGAACAGCTCCCGGGCGTGCTCGGCGGCGAGCGCCTCGACGGTGTCCACGTTCTGGCAGCCGGCGTAGAAGCGGCGGCCGACGGTGCCCTCGGCGTACTTGTCGCTGAACCAGTTGCCCATGGCCAGCAGGGTGGCCGGGGAGGCGTAGTTCTCGCTGGCGATGAGCTTGAGCGACTCGCGCTGGTCGGCGAGCTCGGCGCCGATGGCGTCGGCCACCCGAGGCTCGACGGCGCGGATCACCTCGAGGGCGCTGCGGAAGGCGGTGGATTCGGCGTTCGGCGACGACATGCGACCTCCAGTGACGTGCGGAAGGCCCAGGCGCTCGGCATGCGTCCTCATGACGGGACCGCTTCCCGATGGTTCTCCATCCCCACGCGCCAGTCACGGCCCACCGCCGATCCTACCGGGTCGGCCGGGCGCGCCCCGGCCCACCTGGGGACCGCCGCACCCGCGGTGTGGTGCATCGACGGGCCCGCGCCCCGCGCGGTTCGCGGTCGTCCCCGGCCGCGCATAGGATCGCGGTCATGGCAGGGGAGGACGGCGGGGGTGGCAGCCTGCTCGCCATCAGCGACCTGCACGTGGGGCACCCGGGCAACCGGGCGGTGGTGGAGGGGCTGCGCCCGGGGTCGCCGGACGACTGGCTGATCGTCGCCGGGGACGTCGGCGACACCGTGGCCGACGTCGAGTGGGCCCTCGGGCTGCTCGGCGACCGCTTCGCGCGGGTGGTCTGGGCGCCGGGCAACCACGAGCTGTGGACCCCGCCGGCCGACCCGGTGGCGCTGCGCGGGGTGGCGCGCTACCAGCACCTCGTCGACCTGTGCCGGCGCCTCGGCGTGCTGACCCCCGAGGATCCGTACCCGGTGTGGCGGGGGTCGGGCGGGCCGGTGCTGGTGGCGCCGCTGTTCCTGCTCTACGACCACAGCTGGCGCCCGGAGGGGTTCGACAGCCCGGAGGCGGCGCTGGCCGAGGCGTACCGGACGGGGATCGTCTGCACCGACGAGTTCCTGCTGCACCCCGACCCGTACCCGAGCCGGTCGGCGTGGTCCGCCGCCCGGGTCGCCGAGACCGCCCGCCGGCTCGCCGCGCGGGAGCCGGGGCTGCCGACCGTGCTGGTCAACCACTGGCCGCTGCTGCGCGAGCCGACCCGGATCCTGCGCTATCCGATCTTCGCCCAGTGGTGCGGCACCGAGGCCACCGCCGACTGGCACCTGCGCTTCGACGCCGCCGCGGTGGTCTACGGCCACCTGCACATCCCCCGCACCACCTGGCACGACGGGGTGCGGTTCGAGGAGGTGTCGGTGGGCTACCCGAGGGAGTGGCGGTCCCGGGCCGTACCGCCGGCGCTGCGGCGGATCCTGCCCGCGCCCCCGGCGTGACGGCGGGCCCCGGCGCACCGGGGCCCGCCGGAGTCGGTCGGCTCAGGCCGTCACGGCGTCCAGCGACTTCTTGATCGCCTTCGGGTCGGTCGGCCTGCGCGGCGCGTCCGCGCGCAGCTCGATCATCCGCTCGCCGATCTCCTGGAGCTGCTTACGGCCGAGCGCCTCGCGCACCTTCGGGAACCACTCCTGCTCCTCTTCCTCGACGTGGTGCAGGACGCTCTCGATCAGCACCGTGGTCTTGGCGTTGAAGCGCTCGTCGTCGGCGTCCATGGCGAACAGTTCGGCGCAGAGCACGTCGGCGACGTGGTGCTCCTCGTACGACTCGAGGATGTCGTCCTCCAGGTCGGGCAGGAGCTTGCGGACCTCCGGGTACATCACCTCGTTCTCCAGGTAGGTGTGCACCGTGAGGGCCTCCAGGATCTGGCTCACCAGCTTCTGCCGCCGCGCGGCCGGTCCATCCTCGGCATCCTGGAACGCCTTGAACAGGCGGCGCATCTCCTTGTGGTCCTCTTTCAATAGGACGATGGCATCGGTGGACACCGTTGACCTCCTCGGCTCGTCGGACGCCTCCTCCCGTACCCCGGCCGTGAGCAGCGAAAACGGGTGGGGCCCGGCGGATCACCGCCGGGCCCCACCACGGGTCGTGCCGTGCTGCTACTTCACCACGTTGTACGCGTTGACCATGCCGGCGCCGTAGAAGCCGTTGCGCTGCCCGCCGGAGCAGGTGGCGTCGTAGGCGTTCGGGCCGGCCGCCATCAGCGGCACCGGGTTGTAGACACCGGCGGGGCAGGAGATCGCCTCGGCGGTGTTGCCCAGGAAGGCCGACAGCTGGCCGGGGGTCATGCCCGGGTGCGCCGACAGGGCCAGGGCGGCCACGCCGGTCGCGTGCGGCGAGGACATCGAGGTGCCCTGCTTGTAACCCCAGCCGTTGGTCTTCGTGGTGGTGTTGTAGGTGGTGGACAGGATGCCGTCGGCGGGGGTCGAGCGGACACCCTGGGTACGGAAGCGGGTGTCGCCACCCGGCGCCGTCACGTCGACCGTGCCCTGGCCGTACGAGGAGTAGTAGCTCTTCTCCCCGGTCGGGCCGACCGCCGACACCGTCACCACGCCCGGCGCCTCGGCCGGCAGGTCGAGGCAGGCGTTGGTGAGGTCCTCGCGGACCTCCGGCGTCCCGTTGTTCGGGCTGCCCTCGTCGGTGATCTTGTGGGCGAGGTCGAAGTTCGAGTTACCCGCGGACGCCACGTGCAGCACGCCCTTGCTCTGCGAGTAACGGATCGCCCGCTGGACGGCCTTCCACACCGGACGCTGGCGCGCGTCGTTGCGGCAGTTGAGCTCCCACGGGTCGATGTAGTAGCTGTTGTTGGTCAGCTGCATGCCCTGCTCGGCGGCCCACATGAATCCGCAGACCGCAGCCTCCGGGAGGATGTAGCCGTCGTTGTTGACCACCTTGACGGCGGCCACCTTGACGCCCGGGGCGACGCCGGTCACCCCCTTGCCGTTGACGGCGGCGGCGATGGTGCCGGCCACGTGGGTGCCGTGGTCGGAGTTGGTCGGGTTCCAGGCGGATTCGGTGGTGTCGGAGACCCCACCGATGCAGGACGTGCTCTTGTCCTTCGCGATCTGGTCCTTCAGGTCATCGTGGCTGGAGGAGATGCCGCTGTCCAGCACGCCCACCACCACGCTGGCGCTGCCGGCGTTGACGGCGTGGGCCTGCGGGACGTCGATCATCGGCATGTCCCACTGCTGACCGAACATGGGTTCCTTGGTCGGGTCGGCGGTGGTGTTCGCCACCTCGGCGGCGGAGACCTCGATGGTCTCGCCCTCGTCGAGGGCGGTGCCCAGGCCGGCGGTGGACGCCACCGAGTCGACGCCCGCGCCCGCCACGTCCGTGACGAAGTCGGGGTTGGTCGACCGGACGACGAGCACGCCGATCTGGTCGTAGCTGGCCACCACGGTGCCCTTGGCGGCGGCCACGCGGGCAGCCGCCTTGTCGGTCTTCGCGCCCTGCGGGGCGAGCACCAGGAACGTGGTGTCCGGGCCGGCGGCCGACGCCGCCGGGGCCACCCCGCCGGCGACGGCGAGGCCGACACCGAGCGTCACGGCGGACGCGGCAGCCAGTGTCTTGCGACGGAGGTTCTTCACACAGACTCCCAGGGGATGTTTCCAGCCGGGCACGCCCCCTGGCAGGGAGCGGCCGGCGGGAGGCGGGCGGGGGTGCCCTCCTCCGACCCACAGCGTAGGAGCCGGATGTGGCGTTACACACAGCCGTTCGGTCAGACAAGGAAGTGTCAGACGGTGGCGAGGGTGTGGGGAATCTCGTCGAGCAGCTCCCGGGCGAGGAACCCGATCCGGCCGAACCGCGGCACCAGCCGCTGGCCGCTCACCGCGTGGGCGAACGCCGCCCAGCACGCGGCCTGCGCCGGCTCGGCGCCCCGGGACAGCAGCCCGGCCAGCAGTCCGGCGCGGACGTCCCCGCTGCCGGACGTGCCGAGCCCCGCGTCGCCGCTCTCCTCCCGCCAGCTCCGCCCGTCGGGTGTGGAGACATGGCCGTAGAGCGAGACCACGGCGTCGTACCGGCCGGCCAGCTCGATGGCCTCGGCGTCCAGGTCGTCGCCGGGGTCCCGGCCCAGCAGGTGCCGCGCCTCGGTGAGGTTGGGGGTGAGCACCACCGGCCGTCCGGACCCGACCAGCGGGTCCGGGGCGTGGCTGAGCGCACCCAGGGCGTACGCGTCGAGCACCAGCGCCGTCTCCCGGGCGGCCGCGTCGAGCACCAGGCGCAGCAGCGCCGCCGTCTCGTCGATGTCCTTCAGGCCGGGGCCGAGGGCGACCACGTCCGCCTCGGCCACCAGGTCGCCCAGCAGCTCGCCGGGCCCGCCCGCCACCGCGCCGTCGGCGGTCTCGGGCAGGCCCACCACCAGCGCCTCGGGCACCTGGATGCTCAGCGCGGCGGCGGTGGACTCGGCGGCGGCGAGTTGGAGCACCCCGGCCCCGGCCCGCAGCGCGGCCACGCCGGCGAGCAGCACCGCCCCGGGGGTGAACCGGGAGCCGCCGACCACCAGCACCGTGCCCCGGGCCTCCTTGCCCCCGGTCGGCATCGGCAGCGCCCAGTCCCGTAGCAGCCTGGGGGTGATCACCAGGGTCTCAGACCGGTTCGGCATGGACCTCGTCCTCCCTGGTCGGCCGGGCGCCCTGGGCCCGCAGGTGGCCGACGTCGTTGAACACGTCCGGGCTCAGCCGGCCGTGAGCCCCGGCGGACCAGCCGGTGATCGAGCAGTTGGCGATGACGTGCTCCCGGGTCAGCGCCATCAGCTCCGCCTCGGTGAGCCCCTCCACCAGGTACCGGGTCAGGAAGACCAGGGCGTCGTGGCCGAACAGCAGCGCCCGCCGGCCCTCGTGGTCGCGGCGCAGGTCGCCGAGGAGGGCGCGCAGGCGCAGCGCCACGTCCGTCCAGGACTCGCCGCCCGGCGGCCGGTAGTAGAACTTGCCGAGCCGGTCCCGGCGCGCCGCCTCCTCCGGGTGGCGCCGGCGCGCCCCGTACCCGGTCAGCCCGTCCAGGATGCCGAGTTCCCGGTCGCGCAGCCGCTCGTCGCGGGTGAGCGGGATCCCGGTGCCGGCCAGGGCCAACTCGGCGGTCTGCACGGCCCGCAGGTACGGCGACACCACCGCGACGTCGGGCCGGCGGGCCTCGGGCAGCCCGGCCAACCAGCGCGCGGTGGCTCGGGCCTGCTCCTCCCCGGTCGGGCTCAGCGGCACGTCCGCGTCCCGGTGGGTCAGGTCGATCAGCTCGGCGCCGGACGCCTCGGCCGCGGTGGCTGCCACGTTCGCCGTGCTCTCGCCGTGCCGGACGATCCAGAGCGCTGCCAGTTCCGCCATGCGGCACCCCCTACCCGAGGCCCGCCCCGGATAACCGCCCCCCGCCGCCCGCCGTGGCGGCGGGCGGCGGGACGTTCAGGCCGCTGGGCAGCGGGAGAAGAGGGTGGTGAAGCCCGACTCGACGCGCTCGATGCCGAGCACCAGGCCCGCGCCCTCCCCGGCGAGCGTCAGCTCCAGCTCCTCGTCCACCTTGATCGACTCGAAGGTCGCCCAGTCGAGCACGACGTGGTCGCGCCGGGCCTGGAACATGTCGCCGCGGTCCACGAAGACGCGCCACCGGCCGGCGCCGTGCCGCGGCACCGCGCCCGCGTGCTCGGTCTCCCGCCGGTAGCCCGGCACGAAGTCCTCGTCGTGCAAGACCTCGTCGATCAGCGAGGCGGAGACGTCGGTGACGGTGAACCCGCCGGCCGCATCGAGGGTGAGCACGTCCCGTTCCGGGCCGCACCAGACACCGGTGACGTCGGCGGCGGCGGCGGTGGGCGGTGGCTCGCCCCCGCAGCCGGCGGCGACGAGCACCAGCGCCAGCACCAGCGACGCGTACCCCGTCCGTCCGCGCACGAACGCCCCCCTCCGCCCGGCATCGTAGCCCCGCCGCCGGGCGTGAACGGGACCAGGCCGGGTAAGCGCTGCTGCCACCGAACAGCGAGAGCGAGATGGGGAGGTACGTCCGTGGCGACCATGACCAAGGAAATGATCAGCCCGGTCAAGGACCAGAACTACGACCTGATCCACGTCCTGCAGATGTCGTTGCAGCACATCTGGAAACTGGACACCTACATCGCCGACGCGGATTCGCGGGGCGACACGGAACTGGCCACCTGGTTCCGGAAGATGCAGGAGAACAACCGCAAGGCGGGTGAGCAGGGCAAGAAGATGCTCATGTCACGCCTCCAGGAGGAGATGAGCTGAGTTCGGCCCGAGGTGGCCGGGCGGCCGGAGACGGGCCGCCCGGCCACCTCGCGTACGCCCGGCGCACGGGGCAGCGCGGACGGCCGCCGACCGGCAGAATGTCCATCCGGGTCGCACGGGATGGAGCCGCGATGACGGTTGTCAGGGGTCTGCGGGAAGCACTGGTGCTGTTCGTGATCGCGCTCGTCGTGGTCGCGGCCGCCGCCGGGGTCTGGGTCGCCCTGGGCGGCGGCGACTTCGTCTACCGCTTCGGCATCGCCCTCGTGGTGGTCGGTGGGCTGCTCGGGATCACCGGCGACCTCACCCTGAGCCGGATCGGCATGATGGGGGCGCGCGCCACCTTCGGCGTGGCGCCCGAGCGCGAGGCCGCCGGCGAGGGGCGGGTGCTCACCGGGATCGGGATCTTCCTGTTCGTCGGTCTGCCGCTCATGGCCGTGGGCATCATGCTGATCGCCTGAGACCGGGCCCGACGGCCGCCGGCCGTGTCGGAGGCGCTTCGCCGGGGGCCGCGACGGGCCGTGCCGACCGGCCCGCCGGGTTACGGTGTGGGGCGTGGCGACGCCGGCCGAGGAGATCAAGGTGGGGGAGCGGCTGGTCCGCGTCTCCAGCCCCGACAAGCCGTACTTCCCCGAGCTGGGGCTGACCAAGCTGGACGTGGTGCGGTATTTCCTGGCCGTCGGCGACGGCGTTCTGCGCGCCCTGCGGGACCGGCCGACCATGTTGGAGCGGTGGCCGCGCGGCGTCTTCCCGGGGGCGAAGATCGCCACCCGGCAGGACAACCGGGGCGACGCCTTCTACCAGAAGCGGCTCCCGGCGGGGGCGCCCGAGTGGGTGCGCACCGCCCACATCACCTTCCCGAGCGGGCGTACGGCCGACGAGGTCGCGCCGAGCGAGCTGGCCGTGGTGATCTGGGCGGCGAACCTCGGCACGCTGCGGTTCCACCCGTGGCCGGTCTCCGCCGCCGACGTCGAGCGGCCCGACCAGCTCCGCATCGACCTCGACCCGATGCCGGGGGTGGGCTTCGACCAGGTGGTGCCGGTGGCCCACGAGGTGCGCGCGTTCCTCGACGAGTTGGGGCTGACGGGCTATCCGAAGACCACCGGCGGGCGGGGCCTGCACGTCTACCTGTCGATCGAGCCCCGGTGGAGCTTCGGCGAGTGCCGGCGGGCGGTGCTGGCGCTGGGCCGGGAGATGCAGCGCCGGCTGCCGGAGCTGGTCACCACCACCTGGTGGCGGGAGCAGCGGGACCGCCCGGTCTTCGTCGACTACAACCAGATGTCCCGGGACCACACGATGGCCTCGGCGTACTCCATCCGCCCCACCCCGCAGGCGCTGGTCTCCGCGCCCCTGGACTGGTCGGAGCTGGACGACGCGCGGCCGGAGGACTTCGACGTCACCACGATGCCGGCCCGGTTCGCCGAGCGTGGCGACCCGCACGCGGGCCTCGACGACCGGCGCTTCTCGCTCGAACCGCTGCTGGAGTTGGCCGACCGGGAGGGGCTGGAGGCCCCGCCGGAGCGCTGAGCCCGCCGGCCACGGCGGACCGCGGCCGGAGTGCCGGGCCTGCGGGCCGCCGCGGGCCCGGCCGGCGGGCCCCGGAGCGGTGCGCCTGCCGGCCGCCCCGGCGCGGCTCACTCCCACGGGCTGCGGTCGCCGTCGAACTCGTCGAAGACCAGCCAGGTGCGGGTGGACAGCACCCCGGCGATGCTCTGCACCCGGCCCAGCACCACGTCCCGCAGCGTGGCGTTGTCCGGCGCCCGGACCAGGGCCAGCACGTCGTGGTCGCCACCGAGCAGCGCGGCGTGCTCGATGTAGCGCACCCGGGCCAGCTCCGCCGACACCTCCCGCCAGGTGTTCTGCTCGATCTTGAGCGCGACGTACGCCGAGGTGCCCAGCCCCGCCGCCTCGGGCGCGACCTGGGCCCGGAAACCGGTGATCACCCCGTCGCGCAGCAGCCGCTCCACCCGCGCGTACGCGTTGGTGCGGGAGATGTGGATCCGCTCGGCGAGGGTGCGCACGGAGGTGCGGCCGTCGCGGACCAGTTCGTCGAGGATCCGCCGGTCGACCTCGTCCAGGGGCCGGGCCGAACGTCCCGTTCCGGCGGCCCACTCCGCACTCGGCCCGGACTCCTGGCTCATGTTGATGCCTCCCGTATGCCATCCGTCCCGCGTTTGTCATGGATCTTGAGTCAATCATCCGACGGCAGGAGCATAGGCCCACCACACGTCCCAGGAGGTCCCGCCGTGACGACCACACCCGAGGCGGTCCGCAGGGCATCCCCGCGCAGGCGTCGGGCGGCCACCCCGCCCGACCCGGCCAAGCCGCTGCTGCCGGCCACCGAGCCGGTCCGTCTGCTCGATCCCGCCGGCACGCCGCTGCCCGCCCACGCCGACTACCCCGAGCCGCCCGTCGAGGCGCTCGCCGACATGTACCGGCGGATGGTCATCGGCCGCCGCTTCGACATCCAGGCCACCGCCCTGACCAAGCAGGGCCGGCTGGCGGTCTACCCGTCCTCGCGCGGCCAGGAGGCCTGCCAGGTCGGCGCGATCCTCGCCCTGCGCGAGGACGACTGGGTCTTCCCGACCTACCGCGAGTCGATGGCGCTGGTCTCCCGGGGCATCGACCCGGTCGAGGTGCTGACCCTGCTGCGCGGCGACTGGCACTGCGGGTACGACCCCGCCGCCCGCCGTACCGCCCCGCAGTGCACCCCGCTGGCGACCCAGTGCGTGCACGCCGCCGGGCTGGCCTACGGCGAGGCGTACCAGGGGCGGGACACCGTCGCGCTGGCCTTCATCGGCGACGGGGCCACCAGCGAGGGCGACTTCCACGAGGGCGTGAACTTCGCCGCCGTGTTCAAGGCGCCGGTCGTCTACTTCGTGCAGAACAACAAGTACGCCATCAGCGTCCCGCTGTCCCGGCAGACCGCCGCCCCGTCGCTGGCGTACAAGGGCGTCGGCTACGGCGTGCCCAGCGAGCAGGTCGACGGCAACGACCCGGTGGCCGTCCTCGCGGTGCTCACCCGCGCGGTCGCGCACGCCCGCTCCGGCAAGGGGCCGTTCCTCGTCGAGGCGCACACCTACCGGATGGAGCCGCACACCAACGCCGACGACGCCACCCGCTACCGCGACGGCGCCGAGGTCGACGCCTGGCGGGACCGGGACCCGGTCGCCCGCCTGGAGACGTACCTGCGGGCGCGGGACGTGCTCGACGACGCGCGCGTCGCCGCGATCGCCGAGGAGGCCGAGGCGTACGCCGCCGACCTGCGCACCCGGATGAACGCGCAGCCGACGGTCGACCCGATGAGCCTCTTCGCGCACGTCTACGCCGAGCCCACCCCGCAGTTGGTCGAGCAGCGCGAGCAGGTCCGCGCCGAGCTGGCCGCCGCCGCAGACGAGGAGGGTGAGCGCTGATGGCCACCCTGACCATGGCGAAGGCGCTCAACGCCGCGCTCGCCGACGCGATGCTCGACGACGACCGGGTGGTCGTCTTCGGCGAGGACGTCGGCGCGCTCGGCGGCGTCTTCCGGATCACCGACGGCCTCCAGGCCCGGTTCGGCGACAAGCGCTGCTTCGACACCCCGCTCGCCGAGGCCGGCATCGTCGGCTTCGCCGTCGGGCTGGCCATGTCCGGGCTGCGCCCGGTGGTCGAGATGCAGTTCGACGCGTTCGCGTACCCGGCGTTCGAGCAGATCGCCTCGCACGTGGCGAAGCTGCGCAACCGCACCCGTGGCGCGCTCAGCGTGCCGATCGTCATCCGGGTGCCGTACGCCGGAGGCATCGGCGGGGTCGAGCACCACTGCGACTCCAGCGAGGCGTACTACGCCCACACCCCCGGCCTGAAGGTGGTCACCCCGGCGACGGTCGAGGACGCGTACTCGTTGCTGCGTCAGGCGATCGACGACCCCGACCCGGTCGTGTTCATGGAGCCGAAGAAGCTCTACTTCTCCAGCGCCGACGCGGAGCTACCCGCGACCACCGCGCCGATCGGCCGCGCGGTCGTGCGCCGCCCGGGCCGCGACGCCACCCTCGTCGCGTACGGGCCGGCGGTGCCGGTCGCGCTGGAGGCCGCCGAGGCCGCCCGCGAGGAGGGCTGGGACCTGGAGGTGGTGGACGTGCGCAGCATCGTGCCGTTCGACGACGAGACCGTCACCGCCTCGGTCCGCCGCACCGGCCGGTGCGTGGTGATCCAGGAGGCGCAGGGCTTCGCCGGGGTCGGCGCCGAGATCGCCGCCCGGGTGCAGGAACGCTGCTTCCACGCCCTGCACGCTCCGGTGCTGCGGGTGTCCGGCCTGGACATCCCGTACCCGGCGCCGATGCTGGAGCACACCCACCTGCCGTCGGTGGACCGGATCCTCGACACGGTGGCCCGACTCCAGTGGGACGACCAGCCGGACGGGCGCTGGCTGACCCGGGGGAGCGCGGCGTGACCACCGTGGACGGGGCGCAGGTCTTCCTCCTGCCCGACCTGGGGGAGGGGCTGAGCGAGGCCGAGATCGTCGAGTGGCGGGTCGCCGTGGGCGACGTGGTCACGGTGGACCAGACCGTCGTCGAGGTGGAGACCGCCAAGGCCGTCGTCGACGTGCCCTGCCCGTACGCCGGGCGGGTCGTCGCGCTGCACGGCGCGGCGGGTGAGGTCCGCCCGGTCGGCCAGCCGCTGGTCACCATCGCGCCGGTGGACGGCGACGGCGGGGCCGGCGACGAGCCCGCCGGGCACGCCACCTACCGCGAGGAGGAGCGCGCCGGCTCCGGCAACGTCCTGATCGGGTACGGCACCGGCCACGGCGGCTCGGGGCGGCGGCGTCGCCGGCCCCGCCCCGCGGTCGCCCCCGACCACCGCCCGGCCGAGCCGCTGGCGGCGCCCGCCGCCCCGGCGGTGGCGGCGGACCGCCCACGCGACGCGGCGCCCCTGGTCATCTCGCCGATCGTGCGCCGGCTGGCCCGCGAGCACGGCCTCGACCTGGCCGCGCTGCGCGGCACCGGCCCCGGCGGGGTGGTGCGCCGCGCCGACGTGGAGGCCGCCGTGGCCGAGGCCGCCTCGCCGGCCGCCCGGCTCGCCGCGGTGCCGGACCAGCCGGACGCGCCGGACGCGGCGGACGTGGTCGTCCCGCTGACCGGCATCCGCAAGGCGATCGCCGACAAGCTCTCCCGCAGCCGGCGGGAGATCCCCGAGGTGACCATCTGGGTGGACGTCGACGCCACCGGGCTCCTGGCGACCCGGGCCGCGATCAACGCGGCGACCCCGGACGCGCCGGTGAGCATCCTGGCCCTGCTCGCCCGGATCTGCCTGTCCGGGCTGCGCCGGTTCCCGCAGCTCAACGCCCGCGTCGACACCGAGGGCCAGCGCATCGTCCAGTCCGCCGGGGTGCACCTGGGCATCGCCGCCCAGACCGACCGGGGGCTGGTCGTGCCGGTGCTGCGGGACGCGCAGCGGCTCACCACCGCCGAGCTGGCCGCCGAGCTGACCGCGACCACCGCGGCGGCCCGGGCCGGCACGCTGCCCCCGGCCCGGCTCACCGGCGGCACGTTCACGCTGAACAACTACGGCGTCTTCGGCGTCGACGGCTCCACGCCGATCATCAACCACCCCGAGGCGGCGCTGCTCGGGGTGGGGCGGATCGTGGACAAGCCGTGGGTGGTGGACGGGCAGCTCGCGGTGCGGAAGGTGACCCAGCTCAGCCTGACCTTCGACCACCGGGTCTGCGACGGCGGGGTGGCGGGGGGTTTCCTGCGGCACGTCGCCGACTGCGTCGAGCAGCCGGCGCTGCTGATCGCCAACGTCTGACCCGCCGCGACGGCCCCGGTTCCGCCTCCGGCGGTGCCGGGGCCGTCGCCGTCGCGGCGGGCGTTTCCCCGAAAGCGGGCCGGGAATACGGGCCTGGCTGTCCCGCCGAGGGGAGGACGAGGTGGCGTACCCGGACATGTCCTCCGCCGGCGGCGTGCGCCGCTACGCGGTCGCCGGCGCCCCGCTGCTCTGCGACGCCCGGGAGCACGGCCTGGTGGGCGACGGCGCGACCAACGACCAGCCGGCCCTGGCGGCGCTGGTGGACCGCCTCGGCGACGCGCACGCCGCCGACGGCCGGGTCCGGATCATCTACTGCCCGCCCGGGGTGTACTCGATGCGGGACTCGGGCACGGTCTGGCGCTCCGGGGTGTCGCTGATCGGCGCCGGCCCGGGGGCGACCCGCTTCGTGCTCAGCAACGCCGGCAACCGGGCCGACCCGGCCCCGCTGGCCTTCCACACCGTGCAGCAGCACGGGGCCGGCCCTGACCGCCACCTGGCCGACTGCACCTTCGCCGACTTCGAGATCGACGGCTCGGGCGTGGCGTCGGCGGACTACAACCCGCTGGCCAAGGGTCTCGGCCTGCAGTACGTCGTCCGGGGTGTGTTCCGCAACCTGTACATCCACCACACCGCCGCCACGGGCCTGGGCTGCGACTTCCTCCAGGACTGCCTGATCGACGGGGTGCTGGTGGTCGGCTGCGGGCGGCTGGACAACGGCACCCAGATGGGCGGCGCGGGCGTCGGCGTCGGCATCGGCGGCTGGGGCAGCGTCGAACGGTTCAACATCGTCAACTGCAGCGCGGTGGACAACGCGACCAACGGGATCTTCCTGGAGTTGCAGGAGGCGAGCCACCTGCGCCCGCGCGGGGTGCGGATCATCGGCTGCCACGCCCAGGGCAACCGGTTCGGCATCTCTGACTGGGGCGCGAACGGCCTGATCGTCTCCGCCTGCACGATGACCGGCAACCTGGAGGCGGGCTTCCACGTCTCGGCGAAGGGCACCACGCACACCGCCGGGCGGGCCGGCATCCTCACGGACTGCGTGATCGACGGCAACCTGGGCGACGGGGTCAGCATCGGCAACACCCCCGGGCCGTACACGATCCGCGGCAACCGGATCAGCGGCAACGGCCGGTACGGCTACCACCAGCGCAACCTCGGCGGCGCGGAGGAGCAGATCGCCGAGGAGATCGTCATCGAGAGCAACGACTTCTACGGCAACAGTGCCGACGCCATCCGCATCGACCGCCCGCTCCGCGACATGATCGTGGTGGGCAACCGGATCCGCAACAACGGGCGGCAGTGCGCGCCGGCGATGAGTGGGCGCGGCGACTCGGTGCGCTACAGCGAGCGGAAGGTGGTGGACCGGCGGGCGACCTGGCCGAACGACGGTCACCGGGGCAAGGTGGTGCGCGTCGGCGACGGGATCGCCACGGTTGCCGCCAACGACGACAACGAGCTGACGCTCGCGCCGATCCGCCCCGACGCCTCCAGCGGGTGGAGCGGGGGCACGCCGCTGCCGGGAACGCCGTACGAGCTGCCGGCCGGCCCGCCGGTGCGGGCCGGCATCACGATCAACGCGGCGGTCGACTCGGCCACCATCCGGGGCAACCGGATCTGGGACAACAAGAACCCGAGCACCCAGAACCACGGCCTCTGGATCACCGACGAGGGCAGTTGCGTGGACTGCCGGGTGGAGGACAACGACCTCGCCGGCAACGCCGACTCCGCCATCCGCATGGATACCCCGCCCGTCGGCGGCCGGTGGGAACGCAACCACGGCGACGACGACTGGACCTGAGCCGGCGCCACGCGGGTGGCCGGGGCCCGCCCGGCCGTTGCCGTCGCCGCCGCCACGAGGCCGGGGCGGGGCACCGGGGGCGGGTCGGGCGGGAACGGCGCGGGGCGGCGCAACCGGGACACGGCGGCATGGCCGGGCTCCGGCGGTGCCGGTCCGGGCGATCCCGGACGGACCCGGAAACGGGGGCACCCGGACCCATTCCGCGCAGTCCGGCAAATGCGCCCCATAATTGCTTTTCCCTTTTCGTCGAAAATTGCGCGCCCGTCCGGGCGGTATGGAGAGAATGTGGCGGAGGACGCCAATTAACGGGGGGACGCATCATGAAGTTGAGGCGGCGACTGACGGTTCTGGCCGTGACCATCGCGGCCACGCCGTTGGCCCTCGGCGGGTGCACCGCCGACCGCAAGCCGGGTGCCGGGTCGGCCGAGGGCCGGGCGACGGCCCCGGAGCTGGCCGTGACGCCCGCCGACCGCGCCCGCGAGGTGCCGGTCAGCGCCGAGGTGGGGACCGTCGTCAAGGGTGGACGGGTCACGTCGGTCCGGATCACCGACGACAAGGGCGCGGAGATCAAGGCGGAGCCCCGGGAGGACGGCTCGGGCTGGGTGCCGAGCAAGCCGTTGCAGCCGCGGCGCACCTACACCGCGGAGGTGACCGCCACGGGTGACTCGGGGAAGACCACCACCCGGAAGACCACCTTCACCACGATGCCGAAATCGTCGAAGCCGGAAATCACCAGCACGTTGTATTTCGCCGGCAACCGGACGTACGGCACCGCCATGCCGGTGACCGTCGCCTTCGACCCGCCCATTCCGAAAGAGGCCAGGGCGGACGTGCAGCGCCGATTGTTCGTGAAGACCGACCCGCCGCAGCCGGGCACCTGGTCGTGGGTGTCCGACGGCAGCCAGGTCTATTACCGGGCCCCCGATTTCTGGCGCCCGGGCACCACGATCAGCGTCCGGGCCGGTCTGGAGGGTCTGCCGATCGGCAAGGACCGGGTCGGCGACTCCGACCGGACCGCCACCTCCAAGATCGGCCGGCAGGTGGCTCTGGAGATCGACAACGCGACCAAGCAGATGTCCGTGGTGCGCGACGGCAAGGTCGTCCGCAAGATCCCGGTCAGCATGGGCAAGCCGAGCACGCCGACCTCCAGCGGCAAGATGGTGATCATGGAGAAGCACGAGAACACGACGTTCGACACCCGGGGTTCGGCCGACCCCTACGTGGTCGACGTCGAGGACGCCCAGCGCCTCACCTGGGGCGGTGAGTTCATCCACGCGGCGCCGTGGTCGGTGGGGGACCAGGGCAACACCAACGTCTCGCACGGCTGCACCAACGTCTCCAACGAGGCCGCGGACTGGCTGATGGGCGTCACGCAGGTCGGCGACCTGGTCACCATCAAGGGCACCGAGGTCGGGTTGAACGAGGGCAACGGCTGGACCGCGTGGAACGTCGGCTGGGACGAGTTCGCCAAGGGCAGCGCGCTGCCGGTGCCGGCCGGGCTCCGGCCGGCCCCGTCGCAGGCCCCGCACCCGGGCGCCGTGGCCGGGGGCTCGCCGGTGCCGGCGCCGTCCGTCCGCGGCGGCTGACCCGGCCGTACGCACACGGGGGACCGGTCCGCCGCCAGGCGGGCCGGTCCCACGACCTGCCGGTCTCGGCGAGCGGCCGGGGCCGGGTGCCCGGCGGCGCGTCCACCGGCCACCACCAGAGCCGGCCGTCCTCGGTCCCGCTGACCACCCGCCCGGACGGGTCGACGACCACGTCCTCCGGGCCGGCGACGCCGTCGGGCCGGGGCAGCAGTTCGGCGGCGTCGAGCCGGCGGTCGGTGGGGGACCACGGCCCGTCGAGCGGGGGCGGGAGGGTGGCGGGCTCACGGACGGGACGGATCAGCCACGGCGCGCGGGGACGCGGAGGAGCGACCATCGGCCCGTTCCCGCCCGCCGGTGTGGTACCCGCCGGCTCTCGACGCCGGGCGGCGCGGGTGGGCTGGGGATCATCGCGGTGGCGCGGTCCTCCTCCCTGAGGAGGATCAGGGAGTCCCTCGGGGGTGACCCTGGGTGGACCCGGATCCCGTCCCTGGGCAGGGCGGAAATGTCGGTGGTGGGGGCTAGATTCGTCGGCATGGGGCAGCGTGAGGACAGGTTCCACGTCGAGGTCAGCGTGGACGATTACGCGGTGGACGTGCGGGCGATCGGCGAGGTCGACATCGCCACGGTCGCCGCGTTCCGCTCCGCGCTCTGGGCGGCCCCCGCCCGGCCGGTGCTCCGGCTGGATCTTTCGGGCGTCCGCGTGCTCTCCGCCGCGGGGGTGCGGGCGCTCGTTGCCGCGCACCTGCGCATCCGCGCCCGGGGCGGTGAGTTGGTGCTGCTGCACCCCGACCCGGTGGTCGCGCGGGTGTTGCGGGCCACCGGCCTGCACCGGGTCATCCCGATCGTCGACTCGTGCGCCGACCGGGAGCTCGTCGCCTGCTGACCACCCCCGACCGATCGGGTGCGTGTGCGCCCGGGGGCCGACCGCGCGTGGGCGGGTCGACACCCGGGCCCGTGCTCAACGGCTCAGCGGACGCCGACCAGGTCGACGACGAAGACCAGGGTCTCGCCCGGCTTGATGACGCCACCGGCGCCCCGGTTGCCGTAGCCCAGGTGCGGCGGGATGGTCAGCCGGCGCCGGCCGCCGACCCGCATGCCCACCACGCCCTGGTCCCAGCCGGCGATGACCTGCCCGGCGCCGAGCCCGAACTGGAACGTCTCGCCCCGGTTCCAGGAGGAGTCGAACTCGCGGCCGGTGGAGTGCGCCACCCCCACGTAGTGGACGTCGGCCAGCTGCCCTGGCTGGGCCTCCGGCCCCTCGCCGACGGTGATGTCCTCGATGACGAGATCGGCGGGCGGCGCGCCCTCGATCGGGCCCACCTCGGGCTTGCCGGAGCGGGCACCTGCTGCCTGGTTCATACGGGAGTCTCCTGCCGTTTCGGTCCTGATGTCCCGGTCACCATCCTGCCGGATGGCGGCCGGTCGGCGCGCGGCGGTCCCGGGAGCGGCTCGCGTGCGTCGACGTGTCGGCGATGTGCGAGCCCTCGGCGCCGTCGGGCGGGAGAGCCGGGTCCGGCCAGGCGCGACGAGTTGGGCGTACGCACGGACCGGCGGGCGTCACCGGTGGTGACGCCCGCTGGGGGTGAGGTGCCGGACCAGGTCAGCGGAGCCAGGGGAGCCGCCGGACGAGGGGGAGCTTCGCCCAGGCCGCGCCCAGGCCCAGGGTGGCGCCGGCGTTGACGAGCGCGAGACCGACCAGCAGGGCCGCGTTGAGCAGGTGGTCGTCGAGGAAGGGGTTGTTCTCGGGGGGCAGGACGACCGTCCACATCATCACGTAGAGCACCACGCCGGCGACGGCGGCGACGCGCATTCCGATGCCGAGCAGCAGCGCCACGCCGATCGCGGCCAGGCCGGTCATGAAGAGCACGTCCGCCCAGGCGGCCCCGGCGATGCCGTTGTAGAAGCCCTTGAAGGGGCCGGCCGCGCCGAAGGTCAGGAAGCCCTTGGTGGGGCTGCCGCCGTTGATCCAGGCGTTCTTCGCCTCGGTCGCGTGCCCCAGGCCGAAGACCTTGTCCAGGAACGCCCAGAGGAAGGTCCAGCCGAGGGCGATGCGGATGCCGGCGAAGACGTACCGGGCGGCACGCTCCCGGGTGGTCTCGGCGAGGTGCCGGGGCTGCGCCGCTGGGGCGATGGTCCTGGCGGTGATCTGCTCGGTCGCGGTCATTGTCTCCACGTCCCTTCGTGTACCTCGCACCGCGCTTCCCGGTGGCATCTCCATTGGACATCCGCCGACGCCCGCCGGGCAGGGCCTACCGGGCCCCGCCGGACCGGGACCTTGGACCCCTTCCACACCGGTCCACCCGGCCGTGCCGACCCGGTCCCGCGACCCTGACCCGGCGGGCGGTCGCGGCCATACCGTCGCAGGTGCCAACGGCAGGGAGGTCGTGATGAGGACGTGGCAGGTGGGCGACGTGATGACGCGGGACGTCGCGACGGTGGGGGAGGAGACCCCCTACCGCGAGATCGTCGACGCGCTGGTCCGGCGGGGCATCAGCGGCGTGCCCGTGGTGGACGGGTTCCGCCGGGTGCTCGGCGTGGTGTCCGAGTCGGATCTGCTGCACAAGGTGGAGCGGGCCGGGCACCCGGACGAGCGGCGGATCTTCGAGGGGCGGCGGCGCCGCAGCGCCCGGGAGAAGGCAGACGCGCTGCTGGCCCGCGAACTGATGACCGCGCCGCCGGTGACCACCTGGCCGGAGGCGACCATCTCCGCCGCCGCGCGGCAACTGGACCGGGAGTCGGTGAAGCGGCTGCCGGTGCTCGACGATCTGGGCCGGCTCGTCGGCATCGTCACCCGGGGCGACCTGCTGCGGGTGCACCTGCGTACGGACGCGGAGATCCGCGAGGACGTGGTGCAGGAGGTGCTGCGCCGGGTGCTCGCGGTGCGGGACGGCCTGGTCACCGTCAAGGTGCGCGACGGTGAGGTGACGCTCGACGGCCGGCTGGACCGGCGCAGCGCGGTCGAGCTGGCGGGGCGGCTGGCCGGGCAGGTCAGCGGCGTGGTCCGGGTGACCAGCACCATCGCGTACGACGTCGACGACCGCACGCTCGTCGAGCGGGACGCCGGCCCGGTCACCCCGGTGGCCTGACCGGCGACGCCCGGGCCCCGCCGTCCGGGCGGGGCCCGTCGGCGTGCCGCCCGCCCGGGCCCGCGCTCCCCTCCGGCCGACGGCAGCCGGCACCTGAGGCCCGGGAGCCGCCAGGCAGCGGCGACCGGGCCCGGCCGGCACCCGCCGACTTGCCCGGACGGCCGTCGGCCGGTCGGCGGCTCGCCTAGGCTCGGGGGCGGGCGCGGTGCGGCTCTGCCGCCGAGCCCCGCCGCGGGGACCGCGCCCGCGCCGGAGCCGCCGGGCATGCGGCGCGCGAGGAGCGGAGCCGCCCTGTCCCGTCGTGGATGCGGAGGGCGCCGGGTGGACGAGGCGACGTTCGCGGCGCCGCTGTGGGCCTGGGCGGCGGTGGGCGCGGTCATCACCGTCATGCTGGCCGTGGACCTGCTCTCCCACCGCGACAACCACGTGATCGAGCTGCGCGAGGCGCTGGTGTGGAGCGGCGTCTGGATCACCGCCGGGCTCACCTTCGGCCTGCTGGTCTGGCTCTGGCGGGGCGGCGATCCGGCCGTGGCGTACTTCTCCGGCTACCTGCTGGAGAAGGCGCTCTCGGTCGACAACGTCTTCGTCTTCGCGCTGCTGTTCGGCTACTTCCGGGTGCCCGCCGGTTACCAGCACAAGGTGCTCTTCTGGGGGGTCGTCGGGGCCCTCGCGTTCCGGCTGGCCTTCATCTTCGCCGGTGCCGCGCTGCTGGAGCGGCTGGCCTGGGCCGGGGTCGTGCTCGGCGCCTTCCTGGTCTGGACCGGGTGGCGGCTCGCGGTGCGCGGCGAGCCGGACGTCGAACCGGACCGCAACGTCGCGGTCCGGTTGTTCCGGCGGCTGGTCCCCACCGAGCCGCGCTACCACGGCGGCCGGTTCACCGTCCGGGTCGACGGCCGGCGCAGGGCCACCCTGCTGCTGGTCGCCCTGATCGCGATCGAGGCCACCGACGTGGTCTTCGCGATCGACTCGGTGGCGGCGATCCTGGCCATCACCACCGACACGTTCCTGGTCTGGACGGCGACGGCGTTCGCCGTGCTCGGGCTGCGCAGTCTCTACTTCTGCCTGGCCGGGCTGCTGCGGCACTTCAGCTACCTGCGGTACGGGCTGGCCGTCCTGCTGGCCTTCGCCGGGGCGAAGCTGATCCTGTCCGAGACGCCGGTGGGGAAGCTGCCGGTCTGGCTCACCCTCGCGGTGGTGGTGCTGACCCTGTCGGTCGCGATCGGCTGGAGCGTGCTCGCCGCCCGTCGGGAGCGCCGGCACGCGGGCTCCTGACCCGACCGGCGCGTCGACCGGCCGGGCGACGTGCCCGGGCAGTCAGCCCGGCCGGACGACCGGGTCGGCGAGCTGGGCGGACAGCAGGGCGGGCGCCTCGGCCAGGGACGGGCCGTACCAGGTCAGGTGCCGCCCGGAGAGCAGCGCGCACGGGACGCCGGGAAACGCCTCCGGCCCGTCGTCGGCGGTGAACCGGTACGGCTCGTCCGGCAGCACCACCAGCTCCGGCTCGCGGGCGCGCAGCTCGTCGAGACTCGGTCGGGGATAACGTTCGGCGTCGTCGGCGTACAGGTTGGTGACGCCGAGTCGGCGCAGCACGTCCCCGGCGAACGTGTCGGCGCCCAGCACCACCCACGGGCGACGCCAGACCGGCACCACCGCCCGGCGGGGCGGCCCGACCGCCGGCGCGGCGGCCCACGCCCGGCGGGCCGCCGCCAGCCACTCCGGCTCCGCCGGCGCGCCCAGCTCGCGGAGCAGGTCGCCCAGCTCGGTCAGCGCCTCGTCGACGGTCCGCGGGTAGGTGACCCGCACCGGCACGCCGGCCGCGGCCAGGGCCTCGGCGTCGACGCGGCGGTTCTCCTCGACGTTGAGCAGCACCACGTCCGGCCGTAGCGCGAGCACCCGGTCCAGGTCGGGGTACTTGCTGCCACCGACCCGCGCCACGTCCAGCCCCGCCGGGTGGGTGCACCAGTCGGTGGCCCCGACCAGCAGGTGGGGCAGGGTCAGCGCCACCGCCTCGGTCAGCGACGGCACCAGCGACACGACCCGCACGCGCACCCCCGCTCCGCCTGTCGACAACCGCCACGCTCGATCATGCCCCAGCGGCGGGCGCCAGCCACTCCTGCCGGGTCAGCGCGTACTCGACCTCGCCGTGCTCCGCCCCGTCGATCATCTCCGGCCAGTCCCCGACGTACGTGCGCACGAAGCGCAGCCCGGACTTCTCCATCACCCGGCGGGAGGCCGCGTTGACGGTCATCGTGTTCGCGGTGACCCGTTCCACGCCCAGCTCGGTGAAGCCCTTGTCGACCAGCGCCCGGCAGCCCTCGGTGGCGAGGCCGCCGCCCCAGGCCGCCCGGCGCAGGCGGTAGCCCAGCTCCACCTCGCGGGCGTCGCCGTCGCGGGTCGGGCGGAACTCGAACCAGCCCAGGAACTCGCCCGACCCCCGGCCCACGGCCGCCCACCAGCCCAGCCCCGGCGGCCGCCGGTAGTGGGCGAGGATCCGGGGCAGGGTGCGCTCCCGGACCACCTCCGGCGGGGTGGGACGCCCGCCGGTGAGGTATCGCATCACCTCGGGGTCGCCGTCCAGCTCGACGAGGAGTTCCGCGTCGTCGGGGGTGAACTCGCGCAGCACCAGCCGGTCGGTGCTCAGGAAGGGCGTCACCGGCCCATCCCACCGGGCGGCCCCGGCCGGCTCAACCGAATTCCCCGCCCGTGCCGCCCCCGCCGCACCACCCCGGCTCCGTCCATGATCGACGGCCTAGACTCGCCCCCGGGCCGACGAGTCGGCCCGGGGGCGACGGCAGGACGGATCACACGGATGACGAGCACCGGTGGCGGGGACGGTTCCTGGCTGCGCGCGGTGACCGGGGACGGCGGTCGCGGCCCGCTGCTCACCCGGGCCGGCCAGCTCGTGTACGGCGCCCGTCGCCTCGGCGAACTCACACACCGGCGGCCGAGCGGCATCACCGGCCACCAGTGGAGCACGGCCACCCGGGAGGGCTACGACTTCGTCGTCTGCGCCGCCGACACGGCCCGGCCGGTCTTCGCCGTCGAGGTCGGCCCGGTCGCGCCCGCCGGCTCCGCCGGGCAGCGCGCCGAGCGGATGAAGAACGTGGTCGCCGAGGCGGTCGGCCTGGCGGTGCTGCGGATCGGGTCGCCCACGCTGCGCGCCGACGAGCACGGGCGGCGGATCGTGACGTACGTGATCGACGCCCGCGCCTACGCGGCGCTCGGTGCGGGGGAGCCGGAGGCGGGGGACGTGCCCCCGCTCGGGTTCCGCGACATCTTCGGCCGGCTGCCCGACGGGCGGACGGGCCACGTCAACGACCTCGGCGCGCTGGCCCGGGCCGCGGCGGTCGACGCGTACGTGTCGCGGGGGCTGGTGGACCCGATCGTCCGGGGGCTGCACCTGAGCTGGCGGGGCGGGCCGGCCGAGGGGTGGAGCTGGGTCGAGGTGCGTCCCGGCGCCTGCCTCGTGGAGCGGGTGACGGTGCACGAGCAGCGGGTCTCCGCCGGCGTGGACCCGGCCCGCCTGGCCGAGGACCTGGCGGCGATGGCCGTCGGCCAGCGGCTGCGCGAGCTGGAGACGGCCGAGCCGGTCCTGACGCCCCGCGAGGAACTGCTCGCCGACATCCGGCGGCTCGAATCGCGGCGCGACGAGATGGCACACGGGTTCGCCTTCGCGCACCTCTGCGCGGACTGACCCGCCCCGGCGCCGCACGGGCGTACCCCGGCGGCCCCGGCCGTCGTCAGGCCAGCGCTGCCGCCGTCCGGCCGGGGGCGGCGGTCGGGGTGGCATCGGCCCGCAGGGCCTCGATCCGCCTGGCCCGGGGGCGGACCGCGAGGAGGTTGCCGGCGGCCACCAGCAGGGCCAGACCGAACAGGCCCAGCCAGAGGGCGTCGGTGGAGAACCGGGCGGCGACCAGCCCGCCGAGGGTCGGCCCGGCGAAGCTGGCGAAGGCGTAGCCGAGCGAGTAGACCCCCTGGTAGCGGCCGCGCTGCGCCGCTGGCGACAGGTCCGCCGTCAGCGCCGAGTTCGCGGGGGTCATCAGCATCTCGCCGAGTGTCCAGACGGCGACCGTGAACGCGTAGAACCACACCGCGTCGGCCAGCGCGGTCAGCGCGAAGCCGGCGCCGACCACCACGACGGCGACGGCGATGGTGCGGGACCGGTCGAAGCGGCCGACCAGCCGGGGCACGAAGAGTTGCCCCAGCACGATCATCAGCCCGTTGACCGCGATGACCGGCCCGTACGCCGACGCCGGCAGGCCGTCGGCCTGCAACGCGACGGGGAGCATCACGCTGCCCTGGATGCAGAGCCAGGCCAGCCCGGTGAGGGCGGTGAAGGTCAGGAAGACCCGGTCGCGCAGCACGGTGCCGAGCCCGCCGGAGTCGGCGCGGGTGAACTGCCCGACGGTGACCGGGGCGGGGCGCGACTCGGGCACCTTCAACCCGATCAGCGCGGCGGTGCCGAGCAGCACCGCCGCGTTGACCACGAACAGCAGCAGCGGATCGGCGCGGACCAGCAGGCCGGCGACGGTCGCGGCGACGGCGAACCCGATGTTGATCGCCCAGTAGTTGAGCGTCAGGGCGCGCAGCCGGTCCCGCTCGCCCACCACGTCGATGATGGTGGCGGTGAAGGCCGGCCGGGCGACGCCGAGGAAGAGCCCGAGCAGGAGGGTGAGCGCCGCGACCGCCGTGGGGTGGTCGCTCAGGCCCAGCGACACCGCCGCCACGGCGGCGGCCACGTTGCCGACCAGCATCGCCGGCCGCCGCCCCCACCGGTCCGCGACGACCCCGCCGAGCACGCTCCCCGCCGCGCTGCCGGCCCCGTGCAACCCGATCACCACTCCGGCGTACGCGGGGCTGAAGCCCCGCACCGAGACCAGGTAGACGCCGAGGTAGATGGCGACGAAGCTGCCCAGCCGGTTGATCAGCGTGGCCGTCCAGAGGTACCAGAACGTGCGGGGCAACCCGCCGGCCGTCTGGCTCCACCAGCGCGTCATCCGCCACCCCCGAGATGCGTTTGCGTAATGCCCGACAAAGCTGTCGCTCATTACACTCGGGGGGTGCGACGGTCTCGGGTCGCGCGGGCACGAATCGTGGTGATGATCACGTGCGGCCGGAGCCGCCCGGGTCACCACCTGCCCCTTCGTCGCCCGGTGGGTCGCCGGTCCTCGGCCGGATCAGGTTTTCGTGCGGTCGCGGGAATCCCCCGGCGCGGCCACTCGGGGGTCGCCCGGCGACCCGTCGGGGCGGCTCGGCGAATGCGCCGCCCGCGAATGCGTCCGCCGCCGGACGCGGGCCGTGCGAATGGACGGCCGTGGGAAAAGACCGGCGGGGCCCCGCTGATTCCGCAGCGTGACCCCGCGTGGACGCGAGCGTGAACCCGGCGCCAGGTCAGCGGTTCTTGTACGCCTCGGCGACCTCGACCGGGATGCGGCCGCGCTCGGAAATCTTGTAGCCGTTCTTGACGGCCCATTCCCGGATGGCCCGGTTCTGCTCCCGGTCCATTCCCGCGCCGCCCTGGGCGCCCGCCCGGCGGGGTGCCCGCCCGACGTCGACGGTGCCGCGCCCGATCCGCCGGCCAGCGCTGATGTACGGGTCGAGAGCTTTCCGCAGCACGCCCGCGTTCTCGTCGGAGACGTCGATGGTGTACGCCACGCCGTCCAGACTGAACTCGACGGTCCGGTCGGCCTTTCCGCCGTCGAGGTCGTCGGTCAGAACAGTGATTACTTTTCTCGCCATCGCCAATTACTCCCTGTGTGGGGCGGGGTGTGGTCAAAGTTTGACCTATCCCACGGCAATTGCGCAAGAATACGCGTCGTTTTTCATTTCGGCGGGTCGCGTTATCGCGGGAAATCGGCGCGGCCGGCGCAAAGGCGGGGAGTTCGGTCGCCCAGCGTGCCGGCGTGGCCGGCGGGCGCCGCGGCCTCGGCCCGGCTGGAGACCCGCACCCTGGTCCCCGTGTCCCGTGTCCGGAATCGGCTCGTCGACTTCGCCGCGTCGACCGGCCTGCTCCCGACGCGGCCGGCGGCGCGGGGAAGTGGTCTGGGTCACAGTGGGAACAAGGGGAACGCTTTGTTACTTGAGTTGGACACGCTCAACTCAACGCGATAGCAGGTGTTCGATGGCAACTCTTCCGGTACTGCCCCTGACCGACGCCGTGCTGCTGCCCGGCATGGTCATCCCGGTGACCCTCGACCCCACCACCCAGGCCGCTGTCGACGCGGCCCGCGCCACCGGCGAGGGCACCCTCCTCGCCGTGCCCCGCCTCGACGGCGAGTACGGCCCCGTCGGCGCGGTCGCCACCATCGAGAAGGTCGGCCGGCTGCCCAGCGGCGAACCGGCCGCCGTCGTCCGCGGCCTCTCCCGCGCCCGGATCGGCTCCGGCGTTCCTGGACCCGGCGCCGCCCTCTGGGTCGAGGCCACCGAACTCGACGAACCGGCCCCCGCCGGCCGCGCCCGCGAACTCGCCCGCGAGTACCGCGCCCTGATGACGTCCGTGCTCCAGCAGCGCGGCGCCTGGCAGGTCATCGACGCGATCGAGCGGATGACCGACCTCTCCGAGCTGGCCGACTCCGCCGGCTACGTCTCCTGGCTCAGCCTCGCCCAGAAGACCGAGCTGCTCGCCGCGCCGGACGTCACCGCCCGGCTGGAACTGCTCGTCGGTTGGGTGAAGGACCACCTGGCCGAGCAGGAGATCGCCGAGCAGATCAACACCGACGTCCGCGAGGGGCTGGAGAAGTCCCAGCGGGAGTTCCTGCTGCGCCAGCAGCTCGCCGCCATCCGCAAGGAGCTCGGCGAGGACGAACCGGACGGCTCCGCCGACTACCGGGCCCGCGTCGAGGTTGCCGACCTGCCCGAGAAGGTCCGCGAGGCGGCGCTGCGCGAGGTCGGCAAGCTGGAGCGGGCCAGCGACGCCTCCCCGGAGGCGGGCTGGATCCGCACCTGGCTCGACACGGTGCTGGAGATGCCGTGGGGCACCCGTACCGAGGACAACACCGACCTGGCCGCGGCCCGCGCGGTGCTCGACGCCGACCACGCCGGCCTGGCCGACGTGAAGGACCGCATCCTGGAGTACCTCGCGGTGCGCAACCGGCGCGCCGAGCGGAACCTCGGCGTCGTCGGTGGCCGCGGCTCCGGCGCGGTGCTCGCCCTCGCCGGCCCGCCCGGCGTCGGCAAGACCAGCCTCGGCGAGTCGGTCGCCCGCGCGCTCGGCCGCAACTTCGTCCGGGTCTCCCTCGGCGGCGTCCGCGACGAGGCCGAGATCCGGGGCCACCGCCGCACGTACGTCGGCGCGCTGCCCGGCCGGATCGTGCGGGCCCTGCGCGAGGCCGGCTCGATGAACCCGGTCGTGCTCCTCGACGAGGTCGACAAGCTGGCCGTCGGCTACTCCGGCGACCCGGCCGCCGCCCTGCTGGAGGTGCTCGACCCGGCGCAGAACCACACCTTCCGCGACCACTACCTGGAGGTCGACCTCGACCTCTCCGACGTGCTCTTCCTGGCCACCGCCAACGTGGTGGAGACCATCCCCGGCCCGCTGCTGGACCGGATGGAGCTGGTCACCCTGGACGGGTACACCGAGGAGGAGAAGGTCGCCATCGCCCGGGACCACCTGCTGCCCCGGCAGCGGGAGCGGGCCGGGTTGACCGTCGAGGAGGTCGGCGTCGGCGACGACGCCCTCGCCCGGATCGCCGGCGAGTACACCCGGGAGGCCGGCGTGCGCCAGCTCGAACGGTCGCTGGCGAAGATCCTCCGCAAGGTCGCGGTGGCCCTGGCCACCGACCCGGCGCCGGTCCGCGTCGACGCCGACAACCTCGCCACCTACCTCGGGCGGCCGAAGTTCACCCCGGAGTCGGCGGAGCGGACGGCGGTGCCCGGCGTGGCGACCGGCCTGGCCGTCACCGGCGCCGGCGGCGACGTGCTCTTCATCGAGGCCACCAGCATGGAGGGCGAGCCGGGGCTGACCCTGACCGGCCAGCTCGGCGACGTGATGAAGGAGTCCGCGCACATCGCGCTGTCGTACCTGCGCTCCAACGGGCGCCGGCTCGGGCTGGACCCGAACGCCCTCGCCGGGCGGCGGATCCACCTGCACGTGCCGGCGGGCGCGGTGCCCAAGGACGGCCCCAGCGCCGGCATCACCATGGCCACCGCCCTCGCCTCGCTGGCCGCCGGCCGGCCGGTGCGGCCCGAGTTCGGGATGACCGGCGAGGTGACCCTCTCCGGCCGGGTGCTGCCCATCGGCGGGGTGAAGCAGAAGCTGCTCGCCGCCCACCGGGCCGGCCTGACCGAGGTGATCATTCCGGCCCGCAACGAGCCGGACCTCGACGACCTGCCGGCCGAGGTCCGTGAGGCGCTGACGGTCCACACCCTCGCCGACGTCGCCGACGTGCTCGCCCTGGCGCTGCGCCCCGCCGACGTCGACGCGGACGCCCTGGGCGGCCAGGCGTTGACCGCGGCCTGACCGGCGCGTCACCCAGCGGCCCCCGACGCCCTGTGGGCGCCGGGGGCCGCCGCGTGTGCGGGTCCCGCCGGTCAGGCGCGTCCCAGCCCGAGCCGTCGGGCGTACCGCCCCATCGTGCGGGACAGCCGGGCCGGTGCGGAGTCGGGCGCGGGGATCCCGATCGGGCGGACCCGACCGTTGTGCAGCGCGGTGAACCGCCACCCGGCCGGCGTCCGCACGGCGACCAGGGTCTGGCGGGACAGCCGGCGCCGGGGCAGCCGGGTGCGCCAGGGCATCAGCACCGAGCCGGTGCCGTGCACGACGGCCACGTCGGCGGTCACCGCCCGGATCGACTCCACCTCGCCGACCAGCGCCGATCCGGCGAGTACGCCCCGGAAGAGCCGGTCGTGCGCGTCCTGCATCGGTGCCCGCCCGGCCGCCCGGGTGCCGTCGTACGACACGTAGTCGGAGTCCTCGGTGAAGCAGGCGCCGTACGCGACCGCGTCGTTGTCGGTCCACGCCTCTAGCAGCCGGTCGAACAGCTCGCGGATCTCCCTGCGGTCGTTCTCGGTCATGGTCGCTCCCTGCTAAAGTTCGACTGTCGAAATCTAAACTAGCAGAAAGATTCGAATGTCGAAAAGTGAGCTGGTGTACCACGTGGCCCGCGAGATCCGGCTGCTGCAGCAGAGCTTCGACGCCTTCGACGAGGCGGCGGCCGGCCGGCTGGGGATCAACCGGACGGATCTGCGGGCGCTGGACGTCGTCCTCGGCCGCGGGCCGGTGACGGCCGGCGAGTTGACGGCGGCGCTGCGGCTCAGCCCGGCGGCCACCACCACCGTCATCGACCGGCTGGAACGGGTCGGCCTGGTGGCGCGTACCCGGGACGCCGCCAACCGGCGTCGGGTGCTGGTCGAGGCGACCGAGGCGGCCCGGGCGGCCGAGCGGAGGATCTACCGGCCGGTCGGCGAGGCCGGCCTGCGGGCGCTGACGCGGTACGACCACGGACAGCTCGAGACGATCGTCGACTTCCTCACCACCGCTCGCGCCGTGCAGCAGGAGCACGCCGAACGGGTGGCCACGGAGCCGGCCGACTGACCGCTGCGCGGATGCGACGAGGCCCCCGCCAACAGCGGGGGCCTCGGTGCGTCAGTGCCGGTGGGGACGGTGGCTCGCCGTCGTCAGCGCCGGTCGCGCCGGTCGCCGAAGTCGCGGTCGCGGCGCTCGCGCCGATCGGCCCCGTCGAAGCGGCGCTCGCCGCCGCCGTCACCGTCACGATCCCGGCGTACGGTCGCCTTGCGGCCCTTGATCGTGCTGCCGCGCAGCCCCGCGATCACCTCGTCGGCCACGGCGTAGGGCACCTCCACCAGCGAGAACCGGTCGGCGATCTCGATCGAGCCGATGTCCCGGCCGCTGACCCTCGTCTCGCCGGTGATCGCGCCGACCAGGTCCTGCGGGCGGACCCCGGCACGCCGGCCGAGGCCGATGAAGACCTGCGTGGTGCCGCCGGTGCGGGGCCGGCCGCCGCCGCGCCGCTCGCCCCGGCCGCCGCCCTCCGGCCGCCCCTCGCGCGGGCCCCGGACCGGGACCTGCGGGATCTCCTCCTCGTCCTCGGCGCCCGGCGAGGTCGCCTCGTGCGCCAGCTTCACCGCCGCGAGCGCCACCTCCACCAGGTCGAACTCGTCGGTCAACGACTCCACGATCGCCCGGTACGGGTCGAGGTCGTCCTCCAGCAGGCTCTCCCGCAGCGCGCCCTGGGTCAGCTCCAGCCGCCGGGTGCGCATGTCCGCCACCGTCGGGATCTTGTCGATGGTGATCCGCTGGCCGGTGACCCGCTCGATGGTCTTGAGCATCCGGTGCTCGCGCGGCTCGGCGAGGGTGATCGCCACGCCCTCCCGCCCGGCGCGGCCCACCCGGCCGATCCGGTGCACGTACGACTCGGGGGCCGACGGCACGTCGTAGTTGACGACGTGGGTGAGCTGCTCGACGTCGAGGCCGCGGGCGGCCACGTCGGTGGCCACCAGCAGGTCCGCGGTGCCCGTGCGCAGCCGGCCCATCACCCGGTCGCGCTGCTCCTGGCTCATCCCGCCGTGCAGCGCCTCGGCCCGGTAGCCCCGGCCGTTCATGGTCTCGGTGAGCCGGTCGACCTCCTCCCGGCTGCGGCAGAAGACGATCGCCGCGGTGGGGGACTCGACGTCCAGCACCCGGCCCAGCGCCGCCGGCTTGTGCGCCCGGGCGACGATGTACGCGCTCTGCCGCACCCGGGGCGCCTCGCCGGCCACCGGCTGCTCCCGGGCGATGAGGATGCGCACCGGGTCGGTCAGGTGCTGGCGGGCCAGCCCGTCGATCCGCGCCGGCATCGTCGCCGAGAACAACACCGTCTGCCGCTGCGCGGGCGTGTGCTCCAGGATCGCCTCGATGTCCTCGGCGAAGCCCATGTCGAGCATCTCGTCGGCCTCGTCGAGCACGACCGTGGCCAGCGAGCCCAGGTTGAGCGTGCCCCGGGCGATGTGGTCCAGCGCCCGGCCCGGGGTCGCCACCACCACGTCCACGCCCATGTCCAGGGCGCGCAGCTGTCGGCCGATCGGCTGGCCGCCGTAGATGGGCAGCACCCGGGTGCCCAGGTCCTTGCCGTAGCGGTGGAACGCCTCCGACACCTGCACCGCCAGCTCCCGGGTCGGGACCAGCACCAGCGCCACCGGGTCGCCGGGCCGCTCGTCGGGCATCCGCTGCAGCAGCGGCAGGGCGAACGCGGCGGTCTTGCCCGTACCGGTGGCCGCCTGCCCGAGCAGGTCCCGACCGGCCAGCAGGGGAGGGATCGCCTCCCGCTGGATCGGCGTGGGCTCCTCGTAGCCGAGGGCGGACAACGCGCCCAGCAGTTCGGCGCGCAGTCCGAGATCCGCGAAGGCGGTCACCTCGTCGGAGGCGTCCCGGGAGGGGTCGGTCGGTGGGTCGTGCCGTACGGGTGCGGAACTCATGCGGCAAGCTTTTCATCATCACCGGCCGGCGGTTCCGGCGACCGGCACAACAGCCCGCCCGGGGTGGGTCGCCGCCCCGTGCCGGCGACCCACCCCGCCCCGGATCAGCGGGTCAGCAGGGCCAGCACGACGGCGAGCGCGACGACCGTGTCGATGACCGCGCACCACTCGGCGTAGCCGCGCGGGACGACCCGGTTCGCGCGGTGGTGCACCACGTCCCAGGCCGCGTGTCCGAGCCAGCCGGCGGCCACCAGCCAGCCCGCCAGCCGGCCGTCGACCACGGTGGCGACCAACGCCACCGCCGCCCAGCCGGCCAGCCCGGCCAACTGGAGGACGAGCATCCGGCGCTCGCCCAACTGCCGCCGTGCCGCGCCGATGAGCAGGTAGGCCGCCGGCAGCGCCAGCAGGAACGGCGCCGGGGGCACCCACGGGTCGAGGAGCATGTCCAGCGTCATCAGCAGCGCGAGCCCCGTCGGCCAGCGGCGCGCCAGCGCCGCGACCAGACGGTGCCGCGGGACCGGGCGGTCGGCGGCCGGGTGCCGGGCGTACTCGGCGCGTCGGCGCAGCACCGCGAGCGCCATCGCCGGGAGCATCAGCAGGTGGCTGCCGAGGAGCAGGGCGTCGGCGCCGACCAGCCCGGCCCGGAACGGTACGAACAGCACCAGGACCGGCAGGTACATCGCCGCGGTCATCTCCCCGACGGCAGCCCAGGAGTGCCTCCGGTACCGCATCCACACCGCCATGCCGACGCTCATGTCCGTCGCCATCAGCACGGCGCCGACGTCGGCCCGTCCGAGGTCGGGGGAGAAGCCGAGCGAGGTGCCCACGGCCGCGCGGAGCGGCCCGAGCAGCAGCATCCCGGCGATCATGGCCAGTGCCATCTCCAGCAGGTGCCGCAGCAGGGCGGCGCGCGGTCGCGCGTGACCGACGTGCGGTGCCGTCGGGTTGGCGTTCGTCGTCGTCTCCGTCATGCCATCGAGCCTGCGGGCGGGCGGGCGCGCCGGACACCCGCGCCGTGTCACCGGTCGACCGTGCGGAACGCACCGCCGATCCGTGCGTCCCGCGTACGGCGGTGGGCCGCCGCCGCGCCCTACCATTCGGACCGTGGCGTTCGACCCGACGGTGTCCGGACCGGACCGGCGTCTGCGCCGGGCCCGGGCCGGCGCGACGGCGTCCCTCGCCACCGGGGTGGCCTCCGGCCTGTTCCTGCCCGCGGTCGGGCTGACCCGGGAGCCGTCGGGCCTGCGGGTGGCGCTCGGTGCGGTCGGGCTCGCCGCGGTCGCCGTGGTGCTGGCCGTGGCCCTGTACGCGACCGTGACACCGGACGTGGCGGACCGGGTCCGCCGCCGGTGCCGCGTGGCGTTCGCCGGCGTGGCGGTGCTGAGCGTCCCGCTGGTGGCGCCGGTCGCCGCCGGGGCGTGGCCCACCTGGGCCTGGCTGGGCGCGGCGGTCGTCGGCGCGGTGCCACTGGTCGCCCGGTTGCGGATGGTGGTTCCCGTGGCGGCCGTCACCCTGCCGGTCGCCGCGGCGGTGGCGACGGCGACCGGGACGCCCATGGGTCGGTCCCTGGTGATCAGCGGCGGCGTCGGCCTCGGCATCGCCGCGGTGAACGGATTCCAGGTGTGGTTCTGGGAGCTGCTGGTGCAGGCCGGCCGAGGGCAGGTCGCCCAGGCGAGCCTCGCGGCCGCGCAGGAGCGGCTGCGCTTCGCCGGCGACGTGCACGACCTGCTCGGGCACCACCTCACCGTCATCGCGCTGAAGGCCGAACTCGCCGCCCGGCTCGCGGCGACCGACGCGGAGCGGGCCGGCCGGGAGGCGGCCGAGGCGCAGCGGCTGGCCGCCACCGCGCTGACCGAGCTGCGCCGCACGGTGCAC
This sequence comes from Micromonospora sp. NPDC002717, assembly GCF_040295705.1. Lineage (NCBI taxonomy): Bacteria > Bacillati > Actinomycetota > Actinomycetes > Micromonosporales > Micromonosporaceae > Micromonospora > Micromonospora sp. NPDC002717. The sequence goes on from NZ_JBEOVW010000010.1 coordinate 233,993, forward strand.
GGCTACCGTCGCGTCGACCTCGCCGAGCAGGTCGCCGCGGTCGGGCAGGTGCTGCGCTCCTCCGGGGTGCGGTGCACCGTGGTGCCGCCCGCCGGCGAGCTGCCGGCGGAGGCGGCCGCCCAGCTCGCGGCGGTGCTGCGCGAGGCCGGCACCAACGTGCTGCGGCACAGCCGGGCCGGCTGGTGCCGGATCGAGATCGACCAGGAGGCGGACGTGGCGCGGATGACGGTGACCAACGACGGCGCGGGCGCGGCCGGCGCGCCCGACAGGCACAGCCACGGCCTGCGCGGGCTGGCCGAGCGGCTGGCCGCCGCCGGCGGGGAGCTGCGTACGCACCAGGAGGACGGCGTCTTCACCGTCGAGGCGACCGTCCCGACGGCGTCATGATCCGGGTCCTGCTCGCCGACGACGAGGAGCTGATCCGGGCCGCCCTCGCCGCCCTGCTCGACCTCGAGGAGGACCTGACGGTGGTGGCGCAGGCGGCCGACGGCGGGGCCGCCGTGACCGCCGCCCTGGCGCACCGCCCCGACGTGGCCGTCGTCGACCTGGCGATGCCCGGCCCCGACGGGTTCCAGGTCGCCGCCGAACTGGCCCGGGTGCTGCCGTCCTGCGCGGTGGTGATCCTCACCGGCCAGGGTCGGCCGGCACACCTGGCCCGCGCGCTCACCGCCGGGGCCCGCGGGTTCCTGCCCAAGGGCGCGCCCGGCGGGGCGCTCGCCGACGTGATCCGGCGGGTGCACGCCGGCGGCCGGTACGTCGACCCGGCGCTGGCCGCCGACGCGTTGACCATCCCGCCGTGCCCGCTGACCCCGCGCGAGCTGGACACGCTGCGGCTGGCCGAGGACGGCGCCCCGGTTGCGGTGGTCGCCCGCCGGGCCCACCTGTCCAGCGGCACGGTCCGCAACTACCTCGCCGCGGCGGTGCAGAAGCTCGGTGCGACGAGCCGTGCGGAGGCGGCGCGGACGGCCCGGGACAACGGTTGGCTCTGACCGGACCGCCCGCGACCGGTCGGGTCGACGGCTGGTTCTGGCCGGACCGCCCGCGACCGGTCGGGTCGAGGCGGCGCGCGGCGGCGGCTGGCACCGGCCGGGCCGGCGGATAGCCTGGCGGCGTGCGTACGGTCGAACTGGTCTGCTCGCCCGGCCTGGAGGCGGCAGTGCGTGGGGCGTGGCAGCGGCTGGCCGAGGCGGGGCTGCCCAGCCTGACCCGCAACCCCCACCCGACGAACCGGCCGCACCTGACCCTGGCCTCGGTGGACGAGTTCCCGCCCGGCGCGCGGGAGCGGCTGACCGCCCTGGTCGACGCGGCGGTGCCGCTGCCGGTACGGCTGGACCGGATCGCGGTCCTCGATGGCAGCGCCCCGCTGGTGTGGCTGGTCCGCCCGTCGCGGGAACTGGCCGCGCTGCACGCCGCGGTCTGGGACGTGCTCGCCGGGGCGACGGGACAGAACCCGTGGCACGCCCCCGGGCACTGGGTGCCGCACCTGAGCCTGGCGCTGCGCTTCCGCGACGCCGACCGGCGGCTCGCCCGGGCGGTGGCGGGCGTCGACCGCCCCACCGGCGCCTTCGTGGCCGGGCGCACCTACGACGGGGAGAGCAGGACCGTGAGCCGGCTCGGCGGCACCGAGCGCTGACCCGCGACATCCACCCACCGGCCCGACCGCACAGGCTGGACCGCCCCTGCCGCGAGAAGCTCCGGCCGGCGGGCCCCCGCCGCCCCTCGACGGCAGGGGCCCGACCCGTTCAGCGGTGGAGGCGCACGTAGTCGAACTGCGCGGTGAGCGCCGGCTCGGCGCCGCCGTGGGCGACCAGCCCGATCCGCGGGGTGGTGTCGGCCGGGAAGGTCCACACCCCGCCCCACGTCCAGTTCCGCCCGTCCCGGCTGGAGCCGGCCCGGAACTCGTGCTCGCCGGTGGCCGGGTCGACCCGGTGCGCCAGCCGCAGCCAGGTGGTGGTCGCCGGGGTGCCGACGATGTTGCCGCCGTACACCGGCCGGCCGGCGAAGGGCAGCTCGTAGCCGTACTCGACCTGGCGGGTGTTCCAGATGGCGACCTGCGCCAGCCGGGCGAAGCGGTCGTCGTCGACGTAGGCGACCAGGCCGGCCTGCTGGTAGTTGCGCACGGTCTCCTCGCCGAGGTCGAGCGTCACCTTCGTCTCCACGACGTAGTCGCCCGTCGGCGCGTCGCGCAGCAGCACGCCGGCGCTGTTGCCGGTGCCGGTCAGGTCGGCGCCCTGCACGGGCCAGCGCAGCGCCCCGCCGGACACGGTGGCCGCCGGGTCCGGCCGGACCCACCGCCACGCCGGGTCGAGTCCGTCGGTGAACTCGTCGGAGAACGCCGGCAGCAGGCCGCCGGCCCGGGGCTCGGGCGCGGCGTGCCGCACCGGCCGGTGCAGCCGGGCGACGCTGACGTTGTCGAACCCGGCGTTCCCGCCGGTGGCGGTCAGCGCGATCCGGCCGACGACCGGCCGGTCCAGCCGCAGCGACAGCCCCGCCACCTGGTCGCCGAGCCGGGCCGGGCTCAGCTCGGCCGTGAGCTGCCGGCCGCGTACCTCGACGGCGAGGTTGTGCCCGGCCGCCGCGTCGAAGCCGGCGGGCAGCGGCGCGCTCGCGGTGCGGGCGCCGTCCCGGGCGACCAGCCTGCCGGTGGCGGCGTCCACCCGCACCGCGACGCGGTCGCCGAGGGTGAGCCCGGCGGCCCCGGTGGCGGCGGGCCGCAGGTCGACCTCCGCGCGCACGTCCCCGCCGACGGTCGTACGGCCGGTCAGCGTGCCGCTGCCGGTGAGCCGGCCGTCGGCGACCCGCCAGTCCCCGGCGGTGGCCCGCCAGCCGGCGAGGCCGGCGTCGAAGCGTTCGTCCACCCGGCCCGTGGTGACCGGCGCGGGCCGCGCGCCCTCCGACGGGCCGGCGCCGGCGTTCACCGTCGGCCAGCCGTCGATCCAGTCGAGGCGGTCGAGCAGCATCGGCCGCTCGTTGATGCCGAACGGCTCGTCCAGGTACGGGTCGGCCCGGTCGATGGCGTGGTAGACGATCCAGTCCTGGCCGGACAGGTCGGTCAGGAAGCCGTTGTGGCCGGTGCCGATCCAGCGGTTGCCGTTCTGGGCGAGCACGGGGGTGCCGCCGGCCCGGGAGGCGGTCAGCGGGATGCCGTCGCGGTCCACGAACGGGCCGCGCGGGCTGCGCGACCGGCCGACGTGGACGGAGTAGCCGGTGGCCGGGCCGGCGCAGCAGTTGGCGGTGGAGGCGAACAGGTAGTACCAGCCGTCGCGGCGCAGCACGTGGCTGCCTTCGAACTTGTTGTCGATGGCGACCGGCGTCGGCGTGCCGACGGCGCGCAGCCCGTCGGGGGTGAGTTCGGTGACGGAGATGCCGCCGTAGTAGCTGCCGTAGTAGAGGTAGTGCCGGCCGTCGACGTCGGTGAACTGGCTCGGGTCGATGGTCCACAGCCAGCCGCCGCCACCGCCGGGGCGGGGCGCGACCACGGGCTCGTCGGCGAAGGTCCACGGGCCGGTCGGGGTGGGCGCGGTGGCCGCGCCGACGGCGAAGTCGCCGCCGTCGGGGGAGACGGTGGTGTCGGTGACGGTCACGTACATGACCCAGCGGTCGCCGACCCGGCGCACGTCGGGGGCCCAGAAGCCGGCGCCGGGCGCCGCGTACGCCGGGCGCTGGTCGGCGCCGAAGGCGTCCCCGACGTACGTCCAGTCGACCAGGTCGGCGGAGCGGGCGGTGGGCACCCGGTGGAAGGTCCCCTCGCCCTCGCGCAACGGGTCGGTGGTGCCGTACGCGTACCAGAAACCGTCCTCACCACGGACGACCACCGGGTCGGCGAAGGTGTCGGCGAACCCGGCCGAGACCGGGTTGCGGTAACGGGGGTCGGGCGCGGCGGCGGCCGGCGCGGACGCCGTCGCGGCCAGGGCCAGACCGATGGCGGCGGCGAGCGCGCCGGCGCGGCGGAGATGTCCCATCAGACCTGCCTCGGGTGGGGAGAAGTCGACCTGGATCACCGGGTCCGTTTCTACAACGTTGGATACAACGTTGTAAAGACGCGGGCGACGCTTCGGTGGGCACCGGAACGTGCCCGTGCCAGCATGGGTCCGTGACCACCACCGCCACGGACGGCCCGACCCTGGCCCGGCTCGCCGCCCTGCTCGCCGACGACACCCGCGCCCGCATCTGCCTGGCCCTGCTCGACGGCCGGGCGTGGGCGGCCGGCGAGTTGGCCCGGCTCGCCGGGGTGGCGCCCTCCACCGTCAGCGACCACCTCACCCGCCTGGTCCGGGGTGGTCTGCTGGTCGAGCAGCGGCAGGGGCGGCACCGCTACGTCCGGCTCGCCGGCCCCTCGGTGGCCCAGCTGATCGAGGACCTGGCCGGCCACGCGCCGGCGCGGCCCCGGCCCGTCCGCTCGCTGCGCGCCGCCCGTGCCGACGCCGCCCTGGCGTACGCCCGCACCTGCTACGACCACCTGGCCGGCCGCCTCGGCGTGTTGCTGCGGGACACGATGCTCGACCGCGGGCTGCTCGACGGCGCCGACGGCCTGGCGCTGACCCCGGCCGGGCTGGGGTGGCTGGACGGGCTCGGGGTGCCGGTCGCGCCGCTGCGGGCCGGCCGCCGCCCCCTGATGCGCGACTGCCTCGACTGGACCGAACGTCGCCCGCACCTGGCCGGGGCGCTGGGCGCGGCGCTGTGCGACCGCTTCTTCGAGGTGGGCTGGCTCACCCGGGGCGGTGGCCGCGCCGTCCGGCTGACCCCGGCCGGCGGTCCCGCGCTGGCCGCCGCGCTCGGCCTCGCCCCGGCCGACCTGGCGCCCGCCGCCGCACCGGAGACCGGCGGCGGCCGAGCCTGACCGGCTCGCGTCCGTCCGACCCGGGGTCCGTGCCGCACGGTGGGGCCGACGGTTCGGCGGAAACGAAGGAGTCCGGCTGCGGCGCCGGTGCCGGACGGCCGCCGCCCCGGTGACGTACCAACCGCACGCGCTGTCGCGCGTCCCGACGAGTGCCGAGGTGGAAACCCCGATGAACGAGCGCTGCGCCGCCTTCCACGCCCTGCACCACGCCGACCGGCCGCTGCTGCTGCCCAACGCCTGGGACCACGCCAGCGCCGCCGCGTTCGCCGCGCGCGGGTACCCGGCGGTCGGCACCACGAGCCTCGGGGTCGCCGCCGCCGCCGGACTGCCGGACGCGGCGGCGGCCACCCGGGCGGAGAACCTCCGGCTGGCCCGGGCGCTGCGCGGCCTCCCGGTGCTGCTGAGCGTCGACGTGGAGGCGGGCTGCGCCGACGACCCGGCGGCCGTGGCCGACCTGGCGGCCGAGCTGGCCGCCCTCGGGGTGGTCGGGATCAACATCGAGGACGGCCGGGCCGACGGCACCCTCGCCCCGCCGGCGCTGACCGCGGCCAAGGTGGCCGCCGTCAAGGCCGCGGCGCCGGCCCTGTTCGTCAACGCCCGCACCGACACGTGGTGGCTGGGGACGCCCGACCCGCTGGCGGCGACCCTGGCCCGGGCCAGGGCCTACGCGGATGCCGGCGCCGACGGGATCTTCGTGCCCGCGGCGCCGGACGCCGACACCGTCGGCGCCCTCGTCGCGGGGATCGACCTGCCGCTGAACGTGCTGTACCGCCCGGGCGGGCCCACCCTCGACGAGCTGCGGGCGCTCGGTGTGGCCCGGGTGAGCACGGGCTCGCTGCTGTTCCGGGCCGCGCTCGGTGCCGCCCTGGACGCCCTGGACGCCGTCCGGTCCGGCGCCGCGCCGCACCGGGAACCGCCCTCGTACGCCGAGGTACAGCGGTTGAGCGCCGCGTCCCGGCCCTAGGCGTTCGTGCCCGCCCACACCCCGGAACCGCCCCTTAGGAGGAGATAAGAGGATTGTTCGCACTTATCCCGTCGCGCCTGGTTACGTTGTGCGTAGGGCGATGCACACAGTGATGTCATGACGGGAGAGAGGACCCGACCATGCGAGTGCCCAGCCGAAGTCCGGGGCAGCAGCCCGGGCCCTCCGTCACACCCGCAGCCCGCGCCCGCCGGCGGGTTCCCGGCACGCCGCCCCGCCCCGCCCCGCCGGACCTCGACGCCTACCGGGCGGCCGTCGCCGACCTGGTGGTCGAGGTGGGCGCCCTGGCCGGGGCGTCCTGCACGGCGGCGCGGCAGGTGCTGATCGACGACCGGCTACGCGAGCCCGCGATCGCCGCGGTGCTCGACGCCACCCCCCAGGGGCTCGTCGGCGCCCGCGAGACACTGCTGCTGGAGATGGCCCGCTACCAGCCCAACCCGCGCAGCTCCGCCGCCGACCTCACCGCACTGGTCCGCATCTACCTGCTCTCCCGCGTCGACGTGATGTGGTGGCGGGACGCGCCGACCTTCCTCACCGACGCCCAGGTCGACGCCAGCCCCGACCTGGTCGACCTGGAGTGGCTGCGCCGCCGCGGCCTGCTCCGGTTCTGCTACACCGAGCAGCCGAAGACGCTGTTCGGACGCGGGCTGCGGGCGGCCCGCCGCCGACTGTGGCCCGACGCCACGCCGCGCACCGCCGGGCTGCGCTTCCGGCGGGCCCGCCGGGAGGTCGTGGCGCTGCTCAACGACATCGGCCGGGAGTTCGCCGCCAACACCCCGCCCGCCACCCCGCCGCTGTGGGTGACCAGCCTGGTCCGCAGCGCCGAGCACCAGCACCGGCTGCGCCGCCTCGGGTACGCCGCCATGGTCCCCAGCGGCCACTGCCTGGGCTGGGCGGTCGACGTCGAGCTGGCCTGGTTCGGCCGCTTCGGCGTCCGGGACACCCTCGCCGAGCTGCTGCTGGCCCGGCAGCGGGCCGGCGAGGTCAACGTGGTCGACGAGGGGCAGGCGTGGCACCTGTGTCTCGCGCCCGCCAGCGGCCGGCGGCTGCGCCGGGTGTACGAAGCCGAGATGGGGGTCTGAGCCGATGTGCGGCATCGCGTTGAGCCTCGGCCCCGAGGCCGATCCGGCGATCTTCCGGCGGATGCTCGCCACCCTGGCCCCCCGCGGCGAGGTCACCGAGGCCCGCTACGAGAACGGCCTGTTCGCCGGCACCCGACGGTTGAAGGTGGTGGACCGGGAGCGCGCCGTGCAGCCGTGGACCTCCGTCGACGAGCGGTGGCTGCTCTGCTACAACGGCGAGGTCTTCAACCACCACGAGCTGCGCGCGGAGCTGGTCCGGCTCGGGCACCGCTTCCGTAGCGCCAGCGACACGGAGGTCGTGCTCGCCGCGTTCCTGCAGTGGGGCGAGGGCATGGTCACCCGGCTGCGCGGCGAGTACGCCTTCGCCGTCGTGGAACGCGCCACGGGCCGCGCCTGGCTGGTCCGGGACCCGCTCGGCGTGAAGCCCCTGTACTGGGCCCGGACGCCCGGCTGCCTGCACGTCGCCAGCGAGGTGAAGGCGCTGGTCGGGCACGGCGTCCCGATCGGCGAGGTGCCGCCCGGCCACCACGGCTGGGCCGAGCCCGACGGGCAGGTCCGGCTGCGCGCGTACGTCGACCTGCTCGCCCTCGGTGACGGGCTGTCGGTGGTGGACGACCCGGACGAGGCCGCCCTGCTCGTCCGTGCCGCCCTCACCGACAGCATCCGGACACGGGTGGACACCGACCTCACCGTCGGGGTGGTGCTCTCCGGCGGGCTGGACAGCTCGCTGGCCCTGCTGCACGTACGCGAGATGCACCCCGACTGCGTCGCGGTCACCGTCGGGGTGCCGGACAGCCCCGACGTGGCGTACGCGCGGCGGTTGGCGCGGGACCTGGGGGTGCCGCACGAGGTGGTCGAGCTGCGCCCGCGCGACATCCGGCTCGCCGACATCCGGGAGGCCATCCGGATCTCCGAGCTGACCGAGTACGGCGACATCATCAACGCGGTGGTCTCCGTGCCGCTCTTCCGCCGACTGCGCGAGCTGGGCGTGAAGGTGGTGCTGACCGGGGACGGCTCGGACGAGCTGTTCGGCGGCTACCCGATGTACCACGAGGTCGGCCCCGAGGCGTCCCGCCGGCTCTTCCTGCACAAGATCCGCAACCTCTGCCGTACGGAGTTGCAGCGCGTCGACCGGGCCAGCATGGGGCACGGGGTGGAGGCCCGCGTGCCGTTCCTCGACCTGAGCGTGGTGGAGCTGGCGATGCGGCTGCCGATCGGGCTGAAGATGCGCGAGGGGCAGGAGAAGTGGATCGTCCGGCGGGCCTTCGCCGACCTGCTGCCCGAATACGTGCGGCGCCGGCCGAAGAACCCGATGTCGTACTCGTCCGGCCTGCACGAGCGGGCCCGGCTGTACAAGCCGCTCTTCGCCCGACTGCACCGGTCGTTCGGCTACCACCTGCTGGAACCGGTCCGCCGCGACTTCGACAGCGTGCTCACCCGCTGCGGCAACGACCTCGACCGGGCGCTCGCCGCCGGCCGGGCCCGGCCCGACTACACCATGCTGGAGCACGCCCGGGACCTGGTCGGCGCGGCGAAGTGGAACGCCGCGCCGATGGTGCGCCGGCTGGTCGGCCCGCGCCGTACCCGGGGCGACGAGGCCCCGCTGCCAGGGTGAGCTGACGCGCCCGGGTTGACTCTGACACCGTGTCAGCGTCGACCGTAGGGGCCATGTTCACCATCGGAGACTTCGCCCGACTGGGCCGGGTGTCGGTGCGGATGCTGCGCCACTACGACAGCATCGGTCTGCTCCGCCCGGCCTCGGTCGACCCGCACACTGGCTACCGCTACTACACGGCGTCACCGAGCTGCAACTGCCGGTCTGCCCGGCCTGAGCGTCCACCACGCCCGGGGCCGGGTCGGCGCCGGCCGGCGTGTCCCTGGGCGAGCGTGAGAGATCGGGCCGGGGGTAGTACCGGTGACATGACGCAACTGGACGTGGTGGTGGTCGGGCAGGTGGCGCGGGACCTCGTGCTGCTGGTCGACGAGGTGCCGGAGGCCGGCGGCAGCGCCCCCGTGCGGCGCCGCCACGAGCTGCTCGGCGGCAAGGGGGCCAACCACGCCGTCGGGCTCGCGCAGCTCGGCGCGTCGGTCGGGCTGCTCGCCGTGGTCGGCGACGACGAGGTGGGGGAGCGGCTGCTGGCGCAGGCGCGGGCCGACGGGATCGACGTCGCGCGGGTGCTGCGCCGGCCGGGCATCCCCACCGGGCTCATCGTCGACGTGGTCGACGCCGAGGCCCACTGGCGCTACCTGGAGGACCTGCCGAGGGCCACCCTGCTCACCCCCGGGGACGTGGCCGGGGCGGCCGACGCGCTGCGCGCCGCGCGGGCCGTCCTGGTGCAGCTGCAACAGCCGGCGCGGGCCGCCCTGGTCGCGGCCCGGACCGCCCGGGAGGCCGGCCGGCTGGTCGTGCTCGACGGCGCCCCGACCGACCCGGCCGACGCCGACGAGTTGCTCGCCCTCGCCGACGTGCTGCGGGCCGACGCGCAGGAGGTCGAGCTGATCACCGGCGACGCGCCGCGGGACGCCGAGGGCGGGCTCGCCGCCGGGCGCAGGCTGCTGCGGCGCGGCCCGTCCCTGCTGGCGATCGAGGTGGCCGGGGAGGGCAACGCGTTCGTCTGGCCGGACGGCGAGCTGTTCCTGCCGCTGAGCCGGACACCCACGGTGGACAGCACCGGCGCCGGGGACGCGTTCGTCGCCGCGCTGACCGTCGGCCTGCTGCGCGGCGAGCCCCGCGACCGGCTCGCCCGGTACGCCGTGGCGGCTGCCGGCGCCACCGTCGGCCACCCGGGCGGCCGGCCGGCGCTGACCGACGAGGCGATCCGGGAGCAGCTAGACCGGATCCCCGCCGGCTGACCGTCCGGCCCGCCGGTCCCGCGCCGGGGCGACCGATCGGCCGGTGGACAACCCTCGATTCCTGCCCTAGCGTCCAGAAGATATGCGGAGGACTCTCCTGGGCGCCGGTGTCGCCCTGCTGCTCGCCGTGACCGCCTGTTCCAGCGCGGAGCCCGATCCGCCGGCGCCGCCGGGAGCACCGACGCCCGCCGGCACGCCCAGCGCCTCCCGCCAGGAGCCGGGCGAGGTCGAGAGGACCCTGGCCAGCCTGCGCAAGGTCAACGACCTTCCGATGTACGAGATGACCTACGTCGGGGCGTACGACGCGACGGTCGGCACCGACGCGCGCCCGGCGAAGGCGTTCGGCTGCTCCCTCTTCGCCGCCACCGGCGACCCGGCGCGGCCGTTGTTCGCCCGCAACTTCGACTGGGACGCCAACCCGGCACTGGTGCTGCGCACCGATCCTCCCGACGGGTACGCCTCGATCTCCGTGGTGGACATGGCCTACCTCGGGGTGGGTCCCGACCCGACCGGCGACCGGCGGCTGCTCAACGCGCCGCTGCTGCCGTTCGACGGGATGAACGAGCGGGGGCTGGCAATCGGGCTGGCCGCCGACGACGGCGCGCGGGCCGTCGCCGACCCGGGCAAGGCCACCGTCGGGTCGGTTCGCATCCAGCGTCTGGTGCTCGACCAGGCGGCCACGGTGGACGAGGCGGTGGCCGTGTTCGGGCGGTACAACCTCGACTTCACCGACGGGCCGCCGCTGCACTACCTGCTCGCCGACGCGACCGGGGCGTCGGCCGTGGTCGAGTTCGTCGACGGGAAGATGTCGGTCGAGAAGGGGCGGGGCGACTGGCGGGCGCTGACCAACGTGCCGGTCGTCGGGGTGGACGAGCAGCGTCGCCGGGCCGACCACCGCTACGGCGTGATCGCCGCGGCCCTCGACCGGACGGGCGGCACGGCGGACGCCCCGGCGGCGTTCGAGATCCTCAACGACGTACGCCAGTCGCACACCCGCTGGTCGGTGACGTACGGCCTGCGCAGCGGCGAGGTCCGGCTGACCACCGCGACCGGCGGCGGCGAGCGGCGTTACCAGCTCCCGGTGAGCTGAGCTTCCGCACGTCCCCGACGAGGGAACCGGCTGCACCCGGAACGCGGGCGGGCCCGGCCCCCGAGGTGGGGGCCGGGCCCGTCGGCGCGTTGTGCGACTACCAGCCGAGGTAGCTGGGCTGGGTCTGCACGTTCAGCTCGCGGTACCGGACTAGGTTCGCCGTCCAGGTCCGCCAGTCGGTCAGCTTCAGGACGTCGAAGCCCTTCTGCATGTCGTTGGAGTAGATGTAGCCGTTGTAGTAGTACGCGGACCAGGAACCGCCGCCGGTCAGCCGCTCGGTCGACAGCGGGCCCCGCTCCCAGAACGCGATCTCCTGGGGGTTGGCCGAGTCGGTGAAGTCGAAGACCGAGATGCCGCCCTGGTACCACGCCTGGACCATGATGTCGCGCCCGAGTACCGGGATCAGCGAGCCGTTGTGCGCCACGCAGTTCTCGGTGTCGGCGTTGGGCCGGGGGATCTTGTAGTAGCTGCGGAAGACCATCGTCCGGGCGTCGCCGCTACCGGTGATGTCGTAGATGGCGTCGGCGCCCCGGTTGGGACCGATGGCCTCGTTGCAGGTGGCCGCGCCGCCGCCGCCCAGCTCGTCGGTGAAGATCACCTTGGTGCCGGAGTTGTTGAACGTGGCCGAGTGCCAGAACGCGAAGTTGACCGTGTCGCGGACCTGGTTGATGACCCGCGGGGCCTCCCGGTTCGAGATGTCCATCAGGATGCCGTCACCCATGCAGGCGCCGGCGGCCAGGTTCTTCTCCGGGTACGCGGTGATGTCGTGGCAGCCGGTGGTCGCCGACCCGCCCGGGCGGCCCTCGTAGCCGCCGTCCGGGAAGAGGTTCGGCGTGGCCACGACCGCCGCGTCGGTGGGCTTCTTCAGCGGCACCTTGACGATGGAGATGGAGTCGTGCGGCGGCTGGCAGTCCGGGAACTCCGCGCGCGGGCTGTACGACGAGACGTACAGGTAGACCGTCTTGCGGTCCGTGCCCGGCACGAGGGTGTGGGTGTGCGAGCCGCAGGCCGTCTCCACCGCCTTGATGTAGCGCGGGTTGGCCTTGTCGCTGATGTCGAAGACCTTGATGCCCTCCCAGGACTCCTTGACCGTCGCCGACGATCCGGTGCTGTTGCAGGAGTCGTCGCTGCGGGGCGCGTCGGTGGAGAGGAAGAGCAGGTCGCCGTGGACGGAGATGTCGTTCTGCGACCCGGGGCAGTAGACCTGCGACACGACCGTCGGCGCGGTCGGCCGGGAGACGTCGTAGACGACGAACCCGTTGTAGTTGCCGGCGAAGGCGTAGCGGCCCTGGAAGGCGAGGTCGCTGTTCGTGGCGTTCAGCGGGGCCTGCTTCGGCAGGTTGGCGACCTGCCGAAGGTTGGGGCTGCTGACGATCTCGTCGACGCCGGGGATGGTGTAGGTGGTGTCCACCGTGCCCGAGGGCGCCGAGGGTGCCGCGACCCCGGCATTTCCCGATGGGGCGGTGGCGACGCTGGCGAGGAGGAGGCCGGCCGCGGCCAGGCTTACCGTGGTGAGCCGCCGGGCCCGCGGCGTGCGAAGTGTGATCATCGGCGAGGCCCTTCGCAAGGGGTTGGCGATTGTCGACACCTTACCGTCCGATGAGATGCGTCGATGTGACCTGGGTCACATATTGGTGTCTCCGTCAATGGATACGATCGCCGTGACCTCTACCGGGGGAGTGGCCCATGATCAACCGACGCGCACGGATCCTGGCCGCCGTCACATCCGTGTTCGTGGTGTCGGTGGTGGCCGTCGTCCTGTCCCGGTCCGGCGACGACTCGACCGCGCCCCCCGCGCAGCCGGTTGCCGCCCCCGCGTCGGCGTCGGCGCCCGTCGATCCGGCCCGGCCCGCCGTGATCGTGCCGGGCCGACCGGGGGAGAGCGCCGCGGTCCGCCCCGCCGACGAACTGCGCGACGCCGCCCCCACGTCCCGGCACAACTCCATGGACGTCTGGTTCGTCCGGATGATGATCCCGCACCACGCCCAGGCCCTGGAGATGGCCGCGCTGGCCCCGGACCGCGTCGCCGACCCGGACCTGCGCGCCCTCGCCGAGCGGATCCGGGCCAGCCAGGGCCCGGAGATCGGCATGATGCGGGGCTGGCTGCAGACCCGTGGGCTCTCCCCGGACGTGCCGGGGCACGACCACGGGACCATGCGGGGCATGCAGTCGCCCGAGGCGATGCGCCAGCTCGCGGTCGCGCGGGGCGCCGAGTTCGACCGGCTCTTCGTCCGGATGATGACCGAGCACCACCAGGGCGCGGTCCAGATGGCCACCGACCTGCTCAAGGTCGGCGCCGACCTCACCCTGTCGGAGTTCGCCAACTCCGTCGCCACCGAGCAGGCCGTCGAGATCGACCGGATGCGCGACGTGCTGGCCCCCTGACCCGGCCCGGCGGGTGGTCCGGCCGGGCGCGCGGTGATCCGCGGGCGGCGTCGGCACGTACGCTGGGTGACCGTGAACCGCACGATCTTCGGCCGCCCGCTGCGCAGCGTCGCCTTCGACGTCTTCGTCGTCGGCCTGGTAGTGCTCTTCGGCCTCGCCGGCATGGTGAACCAGCCCGGCGGGTGGAAGGCCGCCCTCGTCGGCGCCGCGATGGCGGTGGCGCTGCTGTTCCGCCGGTCCCACCCGTCGGCGGTCGCCGCCGTCGTGGCGGTGCTCGCGCTGGTCCAGGTGTTCGCCGGCTGGGGCCCATTGGCCTTCGACATCGCGGTGCTGGTCGCCCTCTACAGCGTCGTGAAGTACGCCGACCGCCTCCGCGACGGCATCCTCGCCGGGATCACCGCCGCCGTCGGGGTGGTCCTCGCCGCCCTCCAGACCGAGAGCACCGTCGCCTGGTGGGCGACCGCGATCTATATCGGGCTGGTCACCGGGGCGGTCTGGCTGGTCGCGCTCAACGTGCGGACCCGCCGGCTCTACGTGCTCAGCCTCGAGGAGCGGGCCGCCACCCTGGAGCGGGAACGCGAGGCGGAGGCGCGTGCCGCCGTCGCCGGGGAGCGCACCCGCATCGCCCGCGAGCTGCACGACGTGGTGGCGCACAGCATGGCGGTCATGATCGTGCAGGCCGACGGGGCGCGGTTCATGCTCGACCGCGACCCGGAGACCGCCAGGAACGCGGTGAAGGTGGTCGCCGACACCGGCCGCCAGGCGCTGGAGGAGATGCGCCGGCTGGTCGGCGTACTGCGGGAGCCGAGCCCGCCCGACGCGGCGGCCGGCCCCGGCCCGACGGACGAGCCCGACGGCGCGGGGGTGGCCGCCGACCCGGAGCACCGCCGGCTGGCGCTGACCGAGCTGCCCGCTTTGCTCGACCGGTTCCGCGCCGCCGGCCTGCGGGTGCGCCACACGGTCACCGGGCAGCCCGTGCCGCTGCCGGCCGGCCTGGAGCTGACCCTCTACCGGGTCGTGCAGGAGGGGCTGACCAACGCGCTCAAGCACGCGGGGGTCGGCGCCGCCGTCGAGGTCACCCTCGACCATGCCCGCGACGCCGTGGTGGTCCGGGTGCTCGACGACGGGCGTGGCCGCCCGCCGGTCAGCCCGGCCCCGTCCGGCGGGCACGGCCTGGTCGGCATGCGCGAGCGGGTGAGCGTGTACGACGGCAGCCTCACCGCCGGCCCGCGACTGGCCGGGGGCTGGCAGGTCGAGGCGCGGCTGCCGCTACCGTCGACGCCCGGGACGACGGAGGTGATGGCGGCATGACGGTCCGCGTGGTGATCGTGGACGACCAGGCGCTGGTCCGCGCCGGCTTCCGGATGGTGCTGGACTCCCAGCCCGACCTGGAGGTCGTCGGCGAGGCGATCGACGGCGCCGACGCGCTGCGGGTGCTGGCCCGGGTCGAGGCCGACGTGGTGGTGATGGACGTCCGGATGCCGACCATGGACGGGGTGGAGGCGACGCGCCGGATCTGCGGGGACCGCCCCGCCGGGTCGCCCCGCGTGCTCGTGCTCACCACCTTCGACACCGAGGCGGACGCCTTCGCCGCGCTCCAGGCCGGCGCCAGCGGCTTCCTGCTCAAGAACGTCCCGCCGGAGGAGCTGCTCGCCGCCATCCGGGTGGTCGCCCAGGGCGACTCCGTGGTCGCCCCGTCCATCACCCGCCGGCTGCTCGACCGCTTCGCCGGCAGGCTCGGCCCGGGCCCCGCCGAGGACCCGCGCCTCGCCCAGCTCACCGAACGGGAACGGGAGATCCTCCTGCTGGTGGCGCAGGGGCTCTCCAACGCCGAGATCGCCGCCCGGGTGCACGTCGCCGAGGCGACCGTGAAGACGCACGTCGGGCGGATCCTGGCCAAGCTCCAGCTCCGCGACCGGGTGCAGGCGGTGGTGCTGGCGTACGAGAGCGGCCTGGTCACCCCGGGCGGCTGAGCCGGCGTACGACTCAGGTCGTACGGGTCCGCCCGGTCAGGGCCGCCTGCGGTCGCAGCGGGGTCGAGCGCCTGGGTGGACGCCCTCGGACCGCCGCGCCCATAGCGTCGGAGACGTCCCAGTCACGATCTCCACGGGGAGCTCTACGTGTCCGTCGCACCTCCCGCGCACGCCACCGCCGGCGTCGCGGTCTCCGCCCGCGGCCTGTCCAAGCGGTACGGCGCCGGCCAGGCCGCCGTCGTCGCCCTCGACGGCGTCGACGTCGACTTCGCCGCCGGTCGGTTCACCGCCATCATGGGCCCGTCCGGCTCCGGCAAGTCCACCCTGATGCACTGCCTCGCCGGCCTGGACCGTCCCACCGCGGGCAGCGTACGCATCGGCGACGCCGACCTCTCCCGGCTCGACGACAAGCGGCTCACCCTGCTGCGCCGCGACCGGGTCGGCTTCGTGTTCCAGAAGTTCAACCTGCTGCCGGCGCTGACCGCCGAGGAGAACATCGTGCTGCCGCTGGCGATCGCCGGCCGCCGGCCGGAGCGGGCCTGGCTGCGCCAGGTCGTCGCCGCGGTGGGGCTCGCCGACCGGCTCGGCCACCGGCCCGCCGAGCTCTCCGGCGGGCAGCAGCAGCGGGTGGCGGTCGCCCGCGCCCTGATCACCAAGCCGTGGGTGATCTTCGCCGACGAGCCGACCGGCAACCTGGACTCGCGCTCCGGCGCGGAGGTGCTGCGCCTGCTCCGCGAGGCCGTCGACACCCTCGGCCAGACCGTGATCATGGTCACCCACGACCCGACGGCCGCCGCGCACGCCGACCGGGTGCTCTTCCTGGCTGACGGCCGGCCGGTGCGGGACCTCACCGCGCCGACCGCCGAGCGGGTGCTCGACACCCTCGCCGGCCTCGACTCGGCGCGCGTGCCGGCCGCCGGCCGCGAGGCGGTGGCCCGGTGATCCGGCTGACCCTGCGCCAGCTCCGCGCCGAGGCGCTGCGCCTGCTGCTCTCCTCGCTGGCCATCGTGCTCGGCGTCGCCTTCATCGCCGGCACGCTGATCTTCGTCGACGGAATGCGCGCGGGAGCGTACGACCGGGCCGGGACGTTCGACCGGCACACCGACCTCGCCGTGTACTCCGCCACCAAGGACCCGCTGCCGACCGCGCTGGTCGACCGGGTGCGCGCGCTCGACGGGGTCGCCGCCGCCGAGGGGGAACTGCTCGGCTCCGGCGGGGTCGTCGGCGCCGACGACCGCCCCGTGCTCGGCTACGCCGTTCTCGCGGCGATCCCCGTCGACCCGGCGCTGCGCTCGTACGACGTGGTGGCCGGGCGGCTGCCCGACCGCCCCGGCGAGGTGGTGCTGGACGCGCCCACCGTGGCCGAGGAGGGCTTCACCCTCGGCGGGCCGGTACGCGTCGGCGGCAGCAAGGGAGCGGCCCGCCCGTACACCCTGGTCGGCACGGTCGACGTGGCCGGGACCCCCCGCGACGTCGGCGGCCCGTTCATCGGCCTGGTCGGCGCGGACGCCATGGCCGTGACCGGGCAGCGGGGCTACGACCGGATCATGGTGGCCGCCGACCCGGGCGTGACGGACGCGGCGCTGGCCGACCGGGCCGCCGAGGCGGCCGGAGCCGGCGCGACCGTCAAGACGCGCCAGCGGATCCTCGACGACGCGGTCGAGGACGCGGTCCGCGACCTGGAGCAGTTCAACATGGTGCTGCTGACCTTCGCCGGGGTCGCGGTGGTGGTCGCCGGGTTCGTCATCGCCAACACCTTCGCCATCGTGCTCGCCCAGCGGACCCGGCGCACGGCGCTGCTGCGGCTCGTCGGCGCGACCCGGGGGCAGCTGTTCCGGGCGGCGCTGCTCGAGTCCGCCGTGATCGGCGCCGCCGCCTCCGCGGTCGGCGTGCTGTTGGGCGTCGCCCTGGCCGGCGGCATGAACCAGCTCATGACGCGGCTGGACGTGCCGGTCTCCGGCGGGCTCACCCTCACCGCCCCGACCGTGCTGCTCAGCCTGCTGCTGGGCACCGCGATCACGGTCGGCGCCGCCCTGCTGCCCGCGTGGCGGGGCACCCGGGTGCCGCCGGTCGCCGCGCTCACCGACGCGGCGGTCCAGCCCGCCCGCGGCGCCGGCCGGCTCCGGCTCGCCAGCGGTGCGCTGGTCTTCGTCGCCGGTATCGCCGCGCTGGTGGTGGCCGCGTCCGCCGTCCAGGTGGTGCTGGTGGCGCTCGGCGGAGTGCTGACCTTCTTCGGCATCGTGCTGTTCGGGCCGGTGCTCGTCCCGGCGCTGGTGCGGGTGCTGGGCTGGCCCGCCCGGAAGCTGTTCGGCGCCACCGCCGGCCTGGCCGTGGCCAACGCGGTGCGCAACCCGCGCCGCATCGCGGCAACCGCGACCGCCCTGGTCATCGGCATCGGACTGGTGTCGGCCTTCGTGGTGGGCGCGCGCAGCACCAAGGACGGCATCGAGCGCAGCGTGGACGCCGAGATCGGGGTCGACTGGCTGGTCACCGGGATCGGCGGCGACCTGCCCGCGCCGCTCGTCGGCGAGCTGCGCGCCCGGCCCGAGCTGGCGGTGGTGCACGAGCAGCGCAGCGCCGTCACCGCCGACGTCGAGGTCCGGGCCGCCCACCCCGCCCTGGTCGGCCGGACGCTGACCGGCGTCGTGGCGGGCGACGTCGACCGGCTCGCGCCCGGGTCGGTGCTGGTGCACCGGGAGTTGGCGGAGGCGCGGGGCTGGACGACCGACTCCACCGTCACCGTGCGGGGCCGGTCGTTCCGGGTGGCCGCGGTCGTCACCGACGACGGGCCGGTCCTGGCCGGCAGCTCCGTCCCGGCCGGTCACGTGATCGACGTGGTGGACGCCGACTTCACCGCGCTCTTCCCCGCCGAGCGGGGTTACCTCGCCGAGATCGACCCCGCCGACGGCGTCAGCGCCGACCAGGCCCGGGCCGCCATCGAGGCGGTGGTCGCCCGCTACCCGACGGCCAACCTGATGGACCAGGGGGCGTACAAGAAGATGCTCACCAGCACAGTCGACATGCTGCTCGCGTTCGTCACCGCGCTGCTCGGCCTGGCGGTGGTGATCGCGCTGGTCGGGGTGGCGAACACGCTGAGCCTGTCGGTCGTGGAGCGGACCCGGGAGAACGCCGTGCTGCGGGCGGTGGGCCTGACCCGGGGTCGGATGCGGGCCGTGCTGGCCGTCGAGGCGGTGCTGATGGCGCTGGTCGGCGCGTTGCTCGGGGTCGGCCTCGGCACCGGCGTCAGCGCGGCCGCGATGGCCCTGCTGGCCCGGATCAGCGGGGACTTCGCCGTGGTGCTGCCGCTGGGGCAGCTCGGGCTGATCCTCGGGGTCGCCGTGGTGGCCGCCCTGGCGGCCTCGGTGCTGCCGGCCCGGCGGGCGCTGGCCCGGCCGGTGGTCGAGGCGCTCGGCGACCAGTGACATCCGCCGGCCGGTCCCGTCGCCCACTCCGGTGGCGGGACCGGCCAGCGGTGCCGGGTCTAGAGGTGCTCCACCACCGGCCCGGAGCACCGGTTGCGGGAGTCGAAGACGTACCGGGCGTGCCGGACGACCAGGTCGTAGTCGAACACGTCGTGGTCGGTGACCACCACCACCGCGTCCGCCGCCCGGATCTCCCGTTCGGTCAGCTCCACCACGAGGACCCCGCCGGGGATGTGGTGCGGCTCGGCGTACGGCTCCACCGCCCGCACGTCCGCGCCGAGCGCCTGCAGACGGCGGGCCACGTCGACCGCGGGGGAGTCGCGCATGTCGCCGGTGTTCTTCTTGTACGCCAGCCCGAGCAGCAGCAGCCGGGCCCCGCTGATCGTGCGGCCGGTACGGTTCAGCCCGCCCATGATCCGCTGCGCCACGTGCTCGGGCATCTCGTGGTTGACGTCGTTGGCCAGCTCGATGAACCGGAACTGCCGCCCGAGGCGCCGCTTGACCTGCCAGGACAGGTAACACGGGTCGATCGGCAGGCAGTGCCCGCCGACGCCGGGGCCGGGCCGGAACGGCATGAACCCGAACGGCTTCGTCTCGGCCGCCTCGATCGCCTGCCAGACATCGATGTCCAGGTGGTGGGAGAGCATGGTCAGCTCGTTGATCAGGGCGATGTTGACCTGACGGAAGGTGTTCTCGATCAGCTTGGTCAGCTCGGCCACCTGGGTGGAGCCCACCGGCACGGTCCGCTCCACGATCCGCCGGTAGAACCCGTCCACCCGGGCGAGGGAGTCCGCGTCCACCCCGGAGACGACCTTCGGGGTGTTCTCCAGCCGCCACGTCTGGTTGCCCGGGTCGATCCGCTCGGGGCTGTAGCCGAGGTGGAAGTCGCCCGGGCTGCGCAGCCCGCTGGCCGACTCCAGCAGCGGGCGCAGCAGTTCCTCCGTGGTGCCGGGGTAGGTGGTCGACTCGAGCACCACCGCGCAGCCCGGCCGGACGTACGGGCCGATGCCGATGCCGGCCTGCTCGACGAAGCTGAGGTCGGGCGTGCCGTCGCGCAGCGGCGTGGGCACCGTGATCACGCAGATGTCGAAGCCCTCGGCGTCGGCGTACTCGGTGCTCGGGTGGTACCGGCCGCTGGCCAGCGCCCGGCCCAGCCGGTCGGCGGGGATGTCCTCGACGAACGACTCGCCCGACGCGAGCCGCTTGACCCGGTCGGAGTCGACGTCCAGGCCGATCACGTCCAGGCCCGCCTCGACGGCCCGCATGGCCAGTGGCAGGCCGACGTACCCCTGGCCGATGACGACCAACTTCTCAACGCTCACCCGGACTCCCGAGGCAGACGGAAACAACCTGCTTGGGAGCCTAGAGCGACCTCTGTGCCCGTAAGTCCGTTTTGGGATTACCGGTGCCGCCGGGACCCGCGGAGTGTCGGCAGTGCGTCACCGTGAGCGCCCGAGCGGCGGGATCGCCCACCGGGGGTGCGGCGGCACGGGTGCCGAGATCAGGCCGAACGGTCCGTCGCCGCGCCGCCGCCCCCGCCGCCCGGCGGGTTGTTCGTGTCGCCCGCCGGCGTGCTCGGCCCGCCGCTCGCCGGGGGCGTGGGCCCCGTCGGCGCGCCCGGCGAAGAGCCATCGCTGGGCGTCGGATCCGTGCTGCCCGTCGGCTCCGGGGACTCCGGGCCGGCCGTCTGGCTCGGCTGGGGCGACTCCGGCGGCACGGTGGCCGACGGCGACGGGCTGGAGGTGGACCCGGCAGGACGGAACGGCCGACCCCGGTCCGGGTTCTGCTCCTGCTCGGTCGGCGCCTCCGCGCTCGGCACGGCGGCCGGCGCCGTCGTCTTCGGCACGTTCACCGCGGGCGCGTCGGCGTCGTTCGTCGCGCCGAGCGCCGCGCCGAGGCCCGCCAACGCCACCAGCACCGCCGCGGCCGCGCCCACCAGGGGGCCGCGGCGCTTCTTCCGCCCGGCCGCGGCCGGCACGACCGGGACGTCGGTGCGGGTGCCCGGGTCGGCGCCGCGCAGCGCGGCGACGCCGGGGGCGGGCACCATGGCGGTCGCCGCCGACGGGTCGGAGACCGCGGCGCGGGCGGCCTGGGCCATCGCGGCCCCGCTGCTGAACCGGTCGGCCGGATCCTTCGCCAGGGCGCGGGAGACCAGCGCGCGAACGGCCTCCGGAATGTCGTGCGGCAACTCCGGCGGCTCGTCGTCGAGGTGCCGGACGGCGACCTGGAGCGGGTTGTCGCCGGTGAACGGCGGGCTGCCGCTCAGGCAGCAGTAGGCGACGGCGCCGAGGGCGTAGATGTCGGTGGCCCCCGAGACCGGCCGGCCGGCGGCCTGCTCGGGCGCCATGTAGAGCGCGGTGCCGGGCACCGCGTTGGTGCTGGTGATGCTCGTGACGTTCGTCGACCGGGCCACGCCGAAGTCGACCAGCACCACGCTGCCGTTCTCCTGCACCAGCAGGTTGCTCGGCTTGACGTCGCGGTGCACGATCCCGCCGAGGTGCGCGGCGTGCAGCGCCTGCGCGACCTGGGCCACGATCGCCATCGTCTCGCCGACGTCGAGCCGACCGGCGGCCTCGATCCGCTTGGACAGCGGCTGGCCGGTCACGAACTCCATGACCAGGTAGTCGGCCCGGCCGCCGTCGGGCAGGTCGTCCTCGCCGCAGTCGAAGACCTGGACGATGCCGGGGTGCCGCAGAGCGGCCATGATCCGCGCCTCGGCGCGGAAGCGGGCGATGAAGTCGGGGTCGGAGACCAGGGCGGGCAGCAGGACCTTGACCGCGACCTGACGGCCGAGGACGAGGTCCTTGGCCCGCCAGACGTCGCCCATGCCGCCCGTGGCGACACGCTCGTCCAGGCGGTACCGACCGCTGAGTACGACCTCCGATGACAACACAGCACCACCGTACCCAGAGCGGCGGAGAACGGCGCGCGGTGAGTGGGCCGGCCGGCCGGCGCGACCCGCCCCACGGAGGTCTGTGCGCCGACGGCCGCCTCCGATATGGTGTGACCGCCCGGGGACGCCCCGTGACGAGATCCGCCCGCCGCCACCGTACGCTGGACGAACGCCCCTTGGCGCGGGCGGAGCGTCCCGGGCGCGCGCCGCGTTACGGCGACCCGCCACCCGATCAGGTAGATAATTCTCACTCTTTTGCCGACCGGGGCCGACTTGTCCGATCGGCCCGGTGCTCCTACCGTTAGCCCGACTCGGGCCCGCCCCACGGCGTCGCCGGCGCCGCGCCGCCGGCCGTGCCGCCGTGGCGAGAGTCCAGAACTACCGTCCGGGCCGCCGCGGTCCCGGGCGTGACCAGGTCAGCGGGGGGCTGAGGGTGCGGGAACAGGTCCGGGTGCCGGACCGTGCTGGCGTCGCGCACGCCCGGGTAGGCGTGCGCCACCCCGGCATGTCCGGGAAGCGGAGGCGGCGGTCCCGTGTCCGCTGAGCTGAACGACGCGGTCGCGGCGGCGCAGGCCGGCGACGAGGACGGCTTCCGCTTCCTCTACCGCAGCCTCCAGCCTGGTCTGCTGCGGTACCTGACCGCCCTGGTCGGCGCCGACGCCGAGGATGTCGCCTCGGAGACGTGGCTGCAGATCTCCCGCGACCTGCCCAGCTTCACCGGCGGCGAGTTCCGGGCGTGGACGGTGACCATCGCCCGCAACCGGGCCATGGACCACCTGCGGCGGCAACGCCGCCGTCCGTCGCTGCCGGTGCCGGTGCAGGCGCTCAGCGAACTGGCCGGCGACGCCGACACCGCCGAACGGGCCGGCGAGACCATCGGCACCGAGGCGGCGCTGGCGTTGATCGCCACCCTGCCGCCCCGCGAGGCCGAGGCGGTCCTGCTCCGCGCCGTCATCGGGCTGGACGCCGAGACCGCCGGACGGGTGCTCGGCCGCCGGCCCGGTGCCGTGCGCACCGCCGCCCACCGGGGTCTGCGCCGCCTCGCCGCCCTGATGGCACGCTACGACCTGTCCCAGCCGCCGGCCGACCCCGAGGGAGCCACCCCGCCGCGTCCGCGCGCCGGTCGGCGGCAGGCGCCGCACGCCGAGCCAGCGGACGGTTGACGTGAGGGGAATCAGATGACCTTCCGCCGGAGCGAGCGGCCCGCCGACCGGGCCGAGTCCGACCGGCTGCTCGACGCGGCCCGCGCCGGCTCGCCCGACGCCGCCGACCCGGAGTCGCTCGCCCGGCTGCTCTCGGTCGCGGCGGCCCCCGCCCGCCCCGGCGAACTGGCCGGCGAGGAGGGCGCGCTGGCGGCCTTCCGGGCCGCCCGCGCCGCCGCGCCCGCCACCACCGCCGCGACGCGGCCACCGCGCGGACGCCGGTTCACCGCCGGCGCCGTGGCCTGGGCCGCCGGAATCGCGGTCGCCGCGACGGCGGGCGCCGCCTTCGCGGCCGTCACCCTGGACGGCCCCGACGACCCGGCCCCGCCGCCGCGCCCGCCCACGCCGGCACCGGCCACCACGGGTACGGAGCAGGGTGGGTCGACCGGCGCCACCGGCAGTGGCGGCACCCCCTCCGACGCGCCCACCGGCGGCTCGCGCGGCCCGTCCGCCGCCCCCACGTCCGGTGCGGCCACCCCCGGCGCCCCGGGCGGTGGCGGGCCACGACCGCCGGAGCAGCGCACCGAGCAGATGCGGGGGCTCTGCCAGGCGTACCTGGCCAGGCCGCCGGCCCAGCGGGAGAACACGCTGGACAGCCCCACGTACGCCGGCGTGGTGACCGCGGCGGGCGGCCGGGAGAACGTCGACGCCTTCTGCCGGGAGCTGGCGCCCGAGGCGGGGCCGAGGAACTCGAGGAGGGCCGAGCTCACGACGGCGCCGTCCCCGGAGGCGACCGGCTGATCGCCCTGCTCGTTCCGGCCGGCCACACGAAATCCGTCTGTTAGAACAGAAGTGGTGGGCCGCCGACGCCCTGCCGATGACGGTGGGTGGCGCTACGGTGGCACGGTCCGGAAGTCGGCGCGGGGAAGGGAGCCCGTCCTGTGGTGACGTCGCCGGAACTCGACCGGAGCATCGTCCTGCGGGAGCGCGCCGCAGCCGCGGGTCACCTCGCCCGGATCTGCTTCAAGACCGGCCCGCCGACCCACACCGGCGTCGAACTCGAATGGACCGTGCACGACGCCGCCGACCCCGCCCGCCCCGTCGACGGCGAGCGGCTCCGGGCGGCGCTGGGGCGGCACAGCCCCCCGACCCTCGACCGCGCGAGCCCCGCCGCACCGCTTCGTCACGGTGGCACCGTGACCGTCGAGCCCGGCGGGCAGCTGGAGATCTCCACCGCGCCCCGCACCTCGCTCGCCACCCTCGTCCAGGCCACCGACGGCGACATCGCCCAGCTGAGCGGCCTGCTCGCCGCCGCCGGGCTGGTCCTCGGGCAGAGCGGCATCGACCCCCACCGGCCACCCCGGGCGGTGGTCGAGACCCCCCGTTACCGCGCCATGCGGCACGTCTTCGACCGGCGTGGCGCCGCCGGCCGGACGATGATGTACAGCACGGCCGGCCTGCAGGTCTGCCTGGACGCCGGAGAGCCGGAGCACCTGCCGGCCCGCTGGGCGACGGTGCACGCGCTCGGGCCACCCCTGCTGGCCGCCTTCGCCACGGCCACCCGGCACGCCGGCCGGGCCACCGGCTGGGCGTCCGCGCGCATGGCGGCCTGGTTCGCCATCGACCCGGCCCGCACCCGGCCCGTGTGGACGCCGGAGCGGGCCGACGTCGACCCGGTCGCCGCCTGGACCGACTACGTCCTCGCCGCGCCGCTGCTCTGCCTACGCGGCGGCGGTCCCGACTGGACGCCGCCGCCGGCCGTCAGCTTCGCCGACTGGGTCGACGGGGCGCTGCCCCGACCGCCGACCACCGACGACCTCGACTACCACGTGAGCACGCTGTTCCCGCCGGTGCGCCCCCGCGGCTACCTGGAGCTGCGCTACCTCGACGCACAGCCCGGCCGGGGCTGGGCGGTCGCGCTCGCGGTGGTGGCCGCCCTGCTCGCCGAGCCCGGCACCGTGCACGCGGCCCGCGCCGTCGCCGGCCCGGTGGCGCACCGCTGGCGTGCCGCCGCCCGGCACGGCCTGCGCGACCCGGCGCTGGCCGCCGCCGCCGTGGAGCTGTTCGACCTGGCCCTGACCGCCCTGCCCCGGCTCGGCCTGCCGGCGGCCCTGCACGACGACATCGACCGAGGCGTACGGCGGCGACGGGCCGCCGCGGGGAGGAGGCACGCGTGACCGGAGCGACCACGCAGCGGCCGGGCGCGGAGCAGTTGCGCAGCCGGATCGCGGCGGAGCTGGAACGCACCCGCGCCCGCACGGCGCTGCTGACCGAGGCGGTCGACGAGGCCGACCTGGTGCGGCAGCACTCGCCGCTGATGTCCCCGCTGGTGTGGGACCTCGCGCACGTCGGCAACCAGGAGGAACTCTGGCTGGTCCGGGACGTGGGTGGCCGCGAGCCGGTCCGGCGGGACATCGACGACCTGTACGACGCGTTCAAGCAGCCCCGCCGGGACCGCCCGTCGCTGCCCCTGCTGCCGCCGGAGGAGGCCCGCGCCTACCTGCTCACCGTCCGGGACAAGGTGCTCGACCTGCTGGACAGGGTCGCGTTCACCGACCGTCCGTTGGTCGCCGACGGCTTCGCCTTCGGCATGATCGTGCAGCACGAGCAGCAGCACGACGAGACGATGCTCGCCACCCACCAGCTCCGCACCGGCCCTGCGGTGCTGCACGCCCCGCCGCCGCCGCAGCCGCGCACCCGGGTCGGCGGCGAGGTGCTGGTGCCGGCCGGTGAGTTCACCATGGGCACCGACACCGACCCGTGGGCGCTGGACAACGAGCGCCCAGCCCACCGGGTCCACCTGCCGGCGTACGTCATCGACGCCACGCCGGTGACCAACGGCCGCTACCGCGAGTTCATCGCCGACGGCGGCTACGACGACCCGCGCTGGTGGAGCCCGGCCGGTTGGCGGCACCGCCGGGAGGCGGGGCTCTCCGCGCCGATGCACTGGCGGCGCGACGGCGACGGCTGGGCCTACCGGCGCTTCGGGCGGTGGGCCCCGGTCCGCGACGACGAGCCGGTGGTGCACGTCTGCTACCACGAGGCGCAGGCGTACGCGGCCTGGGCCGGCAAGCGGTTGCCGACCGAGGCGGAGTGGGAGAAGGCGGCCCGCTGGGATCCGGCCACCGGCCGTTCCCGCCGCTACCCGTGGGGCGACGACGACCCCACCGCCGCGCACGCCAACCTGGGGCAGCGGCACCTGTGGCCGGCCCCGGTGGGCGCCTACCCGGCGGGCGCCTCGCCGCTGGGCGTGCACCAGCTCGTCGGCGACGTGTGGGAGTGGACCTCCACCACCTTCCGGGGGCATCCGGGCTTCACCGCGTTCCCCTATCGCGAATACTCGGAGGTCTTCTTCGGCGACGACTACCAGGTGCTGCGGGGCGGCTCGTTCGGTACCGACCGGGCCGCCTGCCGGGGCACCTTCCGCAACTGGGACTACCCGATCCGGCGGCAGATCTTCAGCGGCTTCCGCTGCGCCCGCGACGCCCGGCCCGAGGAATCGCAGCCGTGAGGACGGCCGCCTGATGTGCCGCCACCTGGCCTACCTGGGGCCGCCGGTCACCCTGCGGGAGCTGCTGTTCGACCCGCCGTACGCCCTGGTGCGGCAGTCCTGGGCGCCGCGCGACATGCGCGGCGGCGGGACGATCAACGCCGACGGCTTCGGCGTCGGCTGGTATCCGGGCTCCGGCGAGCCGGTGCGCTACCGGCGGGCCCAGCCGATCTGGAGCGACCCCACGATCGCGCAGCTCGCGGCGGTCACCTCCGCCGGCGCCGTGCTGGCCGCCGTCCGCTCCGCCACGGTCGGCATGGCGGTGCTCGACGGGGCCGCCGCCCCGTTCGCCGAGGGGCCCTGGCTGTTCAGCCACAACGGCGTGGTGCGGGGCTGGCCCGACACGATGGTCCCGCTCGCCGGCACCCTGCCCGTACGCGACCTGCTCACCCTGGACGCGGCCACCGACTCGGCGCTGCTCTGGGCGCTGGTCCGGCACCGGCTGCGGGCCGGGGTGAAGCCCGCCCGCGCGATCGCCGAGACCGTGACGGCGGTGGCCGCGGCGGCCCCCGGGTCCCGGCTCAACCTGCTGCTCACCGACGGCCACACCGTGGTGGCCAGCGTGGCCGGGCACGCGCTGTCGATCCGCGCGACCCCGGCCTCGGTGCTGCTGGCGTCCGAACCGCACGACGACGACCCCGGCTGGCAGGCGGTGCCGGACGGGCAACTGGTGGAGGCGACCGCGACGGGGGTGCGTCTGCGCGCCCTCGCCGAGGTCTGACCGCCGGCCGACAGGGACGTTCCGACGACGAAGGGGAAGACATGGGCGCCGAGCCGCTGGAGATCCACCTCGAGGAGCAGGACCTCGGCCGCAGCCTGCGGGAGGACGTCCGCGCCGGCCTGACGGCCGAGCCCAAGTGGCTGCCGCCCAAGTGGTTCTACGACGCCCGTGGCAGCGAGCTGTTCGAGGAGATCACGCGGCTGCCGGAGTACTACCCGACCCGGGCCGAACGCGCCGTGCTGGCCGACCGGGCGGGCGCGATCGCCGAACTGACCGGCGCGAAGACGCTGATCGAGCTCGGTTCGGGCTCGTCGGAGAAGACCCGGCTGCTGCTGGACGCGTTCACCCGGCGGGGCGGCCTCGGCACGTTCGTGCCGCTGGACGTGTCGGTCAGCGCCCTGCGCCAGTCCACCGTCGAGATCGCGGCCGACTACCCGGGGCTGCGGGTGCGCGGCATCGTGGGGGACTTCACCCGTCACCTGGACCGGCTGCCGACCGGCGGGCGGCGGCTGGTGCTCTTCCTCGGCGGCACCATCGGCAACCTCCTGCCGGCCGAGCGGGCGCGGTTCCTGGGCGCGATGCGGGGCGCCCTGGAGGCGGGGGACTGGCTGCTGATCGGCACCGATCTGGTCAAGGACCCGGCGGTCGTCGTGCCGGCGTACGACGACGCGGCCGGGGTCACCGCCGAGTTCAACCGCAACGTGCTGCGGGTGGTCAACCGGGAGTTGGGCGCCGACTTCGACCCGGAGGCGTTCGCCCACGTGGCGCTCTGGGACCCGGCGCGGGAGTGGATCGAGATGCGGCTGCGGGCGCTCCGGCCGATGCGGGTCCGGGTGCTCGACCTGGCGGTCACCTTCGCCGAGGGCGAGGAGTTGCGCACGGAGGTGTCCGCGAAGTTCCGGCCCGAGGGCATCGCCGCGGAGCTGGAGGCGGCCCGCTTCGCCGTCCACGACTTCTGGACCGACCCGGACGGCCTGTTCGGCGTCACCCTGGCCCGCGCGGAGTGACCGGGACCGGCCGGCCGGCGGCGCGTGACGATCTTCACCCGTGGTGCCCGGCCCGGCCGATGGTCGGCTAGGCTGGGCGGCGCGAAGGGGAGTAGCCCCCAATGTCGTGGTCGACACACTGGTGCGTTCCGCATCCGGCCACGCGGCCTCGTCATCCGAGGCGGGCGAGACCTTCGACTCAGGCTG
This sequence comes from Micromonospora sp. NPDC002717, assembly GCF_040295705.1. Classification (NCBI taxonomy): domain Bacteria; kingdom Bacillati; phylum Actinomycetota; class Actinomycetes; order Micromonosporales; family Micromonosporaceae; genus Micromonospora; species Micromonospora sp. NPDC002717. Next base: position 262,119 of record NZ_JBEOVW010000010.1, read on the forward strand.
TCGCAGCCGGGTCGAGGGCGCCCCGTACCTCCTCCCGGCGTGATCCGGAAGGATGTCATGGAAGGTTTCCTCGTCGCGCTGGCGGTCAGCTTCGGCGTCATCTTCGTCGCCGAGCTGGGCGACAAGTCCCAGCTGATGGCCCTGACCTTCGCCACCCGCTTCAAAACCGTGCCGGTCCTGATCGGCATCACCGTCGCCACGGCCGTCGTGCACCTGGCCTCGGTGGCGATCGGCTACGGCCTCGGCGCCGCGCTCCCGACGGAGTGGATCTCGCTGGTGGCGGGCCTGGCGTTCCTCGGTTTCGGCGCGTGGACCCTGCGCGGGGACACGCTCACCGAGGAGGAGAAGCGCAAGGCCGAGAAGTCCAGCAAGTCCGCCATCGTGGCGGTGTCGGTCGCATTCTTCCTGGCGGAGCTGGGCGACAAGACCATGCTCGCCACCATCACCCTCGCCACCCAGTACGGCTGGTTCGGCACCTGGCTCGGCTCGACGGTCGGCATGGTGGCGGCGGACGCGCTGGCCATCCTGGTCGGGCGGATGCTCGGCAAGCGGCTGCCGGAGAAGACCATCAAGTACGGCGCCGCCGCGCTCTTCGCCATCTGCGGCCTCTGGCTGATCCTGGAGGCGGTCGCGCAGCTCACCTGACGCCGACTACCGCCCGGCGGGCCGGGTATGGCCAGCGGGTGGGCGTCGAGGAGGTGCTGCGCCACGGCTACGAGTCGCTGGTCACCGCGGTGGAGGTCGCCGGCGCGGTGGTCATCTTCGTCGGCGCAGCCTGGGCGGCGCTGCGGTTCGTGGTCGAAGGGCTGCGGCACCGCAGCGCCGCCGTGTTCACCCCGATCCGGCTCTCCCTGGGGCGGTTCCTCACCCTCGGCATCGAGTTCCAGCTCGCGGCGGACATCCTGCGTACGGCGGTCTCGCCGACCTTCACCCAGATCGGGCAGCTGGCGGCCATCGCCACCATCCGGACCGCGCTGAACTACTTCCTCGGACGGGAGATCCGCCAGGAGCAGCGGCAGGTGGGGGAGACGGAGCACGGCAGGTGACCCCTGTCCTGGCCACCGCCACCACCGCGCTGGCCACGCTCGCCGGCCTGGCGGTGCTGGTCGGCACGCGTTCCTGGCGTTGCGCGCTGCGGGCGTTGCTGGATCTGCTCACGGCCGCCGGCCTGCTGCGGCTGGCCGTCGACCAGGGCTGGGCGGAGCTGGCGGCCGCGGCGGCGATCGTCCTGCTGCGCCGGCTGCTGTGGGCCGCGCTCACCGGCGCGGCGTCGCCACGACTATCGGCGGCCTCCAGCGGGCAAGAGGATCACCACCTACCGTTGCGGTAGGAGGCGAAACCGGAGAAAGCGGGAGGACTGCCACATGGGTAAGCATGACGAGCCGAACGAGTACGGCTTCGCCGGAGACGCCACCGCCCCGCAGCCGCCGGCCGGCGGGCGGGCCGACGAGCAGGACCGGGCGGAGGAGGTGGCGGTGCCGGCCGACGACCTGATGGAGCCGGTCAGCGACGCCCTCGCCGACGAGCAGGAGGAGCGCCGGGCGGCCGAGCGGCGCCGCTGACCCGCCCGGGCTCCGGCGGGCCGGTCGCCGTCCCGCCGGAGTTCCGCTCGGCTTCCGGCCGCGGCTGTCCCGGTCAGCCCTCGGCCGTTTCGGACCAGCCGTCGGCCGTCCGGGTCAGCCGTCTCCGCGCTGGTAGACGTCCGGCACGCCGTCGTGGTCGGCGTCCACGCGTTCCGCCTCGGCGATCCGCCGGTAGGCGGCGTTGCGCCGGACCAACACGACCGCGGCGAGCAGCGCCGCGATCACCGAGCCGGTGAGCACAGCCGCCTTGGCGTTGTCGTCGGCCGCGCTGCCGGCGCCGAACGCGAGTTCGCCGATCAGCAGGGAGACGGTGAACCCGACCCCGGCGAGCAGCGCCACCCCGAGCAGGTCGGTCCAGGTGATGTCCTCGTCGAGCTGGGCGCGGGTGAAGCGGGCGAGCAGGAACGTCGAGCCGAAGATCCCGACGGCCTTGCCGACCACCAGGCCGGCGACGACGCCGATCACGATCGGGTCCGTGACGATCGCGCCCAGGTCGGCCCCGCGCAGCGACACCCCGGCCGCGAAGAACGCGAAGACCGGTACGGCGAAGCCGGCGGAGACCGGGCGCCAGCGGTGCTCCAGGTGCTCGGCGAGCCCGTGCGTGCCGCCGTCCCTGCCCAGGACCGGCACCGTGAAGCCCAGCAGGACGCCCGCCACGGTGGCGTGCACCCCGGAGGCGTGCACGAGCGTCCACGCGGCCACCGCGAGCGGGATCAGGGCCCACCACCAGGTCCTGCGGCGCTGCACGAGCAGGCCGAAGACCGCGATCGGGGCGAGCGCGGCGAGCAGCGGCAGCGGGCTGAAGTCGTCGGTGTAGAAGATCGCGATGACGGTGATCGCGAGCAGGTCGTCGACGACCGCGAGGGTGAGCAGGAAGGCCCGCAGGCCCTGCGGCAGGTGGGAGCCGATGACGGCCAGCACGGCCAGGGCGAAGGCGATGTCCGTCGCGGTGGGAATGGCCCAGCCCCGCAGGCCGTCGCCGCCGGCGGCCAGGTTGACCGCGACGTAGATCAGCGCCGGTAGCGCCATTCCGCCGACCGCCGCGACCACCGGCAGGGCCGCCCGCCGCGGGTCCCGCAACTCGCCGACGACGAATTCCCGCTTCAGTTCCAGCCCGACCACGAAGAAGAAGACCGCGAGCAGGCCGTCGGCCGCCCAGGCGGAGAGGCTCAGGTCGAGGTGCAGGCCCGCCCCGCCGGCCCACGGCACCCAGCCGCCGAGGGCCTGGTAGGCGGACTCCCAGGGCGAGTTCGCCCAGACCAGCGCGATCACCGCGCCGAGCAGGAGGAGACCGCCGCCGACCGTCTCGGTCCGCAGCACGTCGGCCAGGAAGCGGGCCTCCGGCCAGGACGTACGCGAGAAGAGCCGGCGGGTCGGGCGGGAGGGGCCGGTGTGCGGGGCGCGGTCGCTCATGCGCGATGTCCACCTTGGTGTCGGGGCAGCAGGGGGCAACTGCCGACCAGGCTTCCCGGCACACCGTCACCGACCCTATCCATCGCCGCCGCCACCGGCGAGTCGGGACAGTTCATGGTCGGAAACGTCACGCCCGTTCGTTTCTCCCCGCGTCCCGGGACGCCGCAAGCCCGTTTGTCCGTTGGTGGGCCAGGCGCAGATGTCAAGGGGTGAAAATACATAACTCAGGACATAGGTCGTATGAGTCGCTTTAATGGTTTCACGAGATGTAAGTCGACCTTGGGGGTTTTCGTGAAGTTCTTTGGCGTTACCGGCCTGGTACGGAGGCGCGCCTGATGGACCTGTACCGCCAACTCCGCCTCGTGCGTCGGCACTGGTGGATCGTGCTCCTCACCGTCATGGTCGCGCTCGGCGTCACCGCTCTCGTCACCGTCCGGGCCCAGCCCCGGTACGTCGCCTCGGTGACCTTCTTCGTCACCACGCCGAGCCAGGGCGTCACGGACGCCTACCAGGGCGGCCTCTTCCTCCAGCAGCGCGTCAAGTCGTACGCGGAGCTGCTGACCAGCGACCGGCTGGCGCAGAGCGTGGTGGCCGAGAACGCGATCGGGCTCACCGCCGAGGAGGTTCAGCGTCGGGTCAGCACGTCCACTGAGACGGGCACCGTCCTGCTGCGCGCGTCGGTGACCGACACGGACCAGAACCGGGCGCTGAGGGTCACTGAAGCGCTCTCCGCGCAGTTCGTGGGGCTGGTGCAGAAGGTGGAGACGACCCAGGACGGCAAGGCCGGCCCCATCAAGATCGAGGTGGTCAGCGGGCCGCGGGTCAGTTCGAGCCCCGTCTCGCCGCAGCCGGTGCGCAACGTCGTCATCGGGACGCTGCTGGGCCTGCTCGCCGGCGTGGGCCTGGCGATCCTGCGCGGGGTGGCCGACGTCCGGCTGCGCGACGCCGCCGCCCTGCAGCGCACCACCGGCAGCCCGCTGCTCGGTGAGATCCCGTTCGAGAGCACGGCGAAGTCGGAGCCGTTGATCGTCGGCGACGCGGCGAACTCCGCCCGCGCCGAGGCGGTCCGCAAGCTGCGCACCAACCTGCGCTTCGTCGACGTGCACGAGCCCGCCCGGGTCATCGCGGTCACCAGCGCCCTGCAGGGCGAGGGCAAGACCACGCTCTCCTGCAACCTCGCGATCGCCCTGGCCGAGGCCGGCTGGCGGGTGCTGCTGGTCGACGCCGACCTGCGCCGGCCGAAGGTCGCCGACTACCTGGGGCTCGACGCCGGCATCGGGCTCACCGACGTGCTCGTCGGCGACGTCCAGGTCGGCGACGTGGTGCAGCGTTGGGGCGACAAGTCCCTGCTGGTGCTGCCGAGCGGCTCGGCGCCGCCCAACCCCAGCGAGCTGCTCGGCTCGAAGGCGATGGCGGACCTGTTGCTCGCCCTGCGGGAGTCGGCCGACATCGTCATCATCGACACCGCCCCGCTGCTGGCGGTCACCGACGGCGTGGTGGTGGCCGTGCAGGCCGACGGCGCGCTCCTGGTCTCCCAGCAGGGACGCACCTCGCGGACGCAGGTGGCCGCCGCCGCGCGTTCCCTGCACTCGGTCTCCGTCCGGCTGCTCGGCTGCGTGCTGAACATGGCCAAGGTGGCCAAGGCCGAGGCCTACCAGTACGAGGCCTACCGGGTGGTGGCGGCCGGCGGGCCCGCGGACGTGCCGGCCGACCGGGCCAAGACCGCCCGGCACGCGGAGCGGGTCGACGGCCGCAGCGACCGCACGCAGGAACTCACCCGGCTGTCCCGATGAGCGCCGCGAGGGGTCGCAGGGACCGTTCGATCTCCTCGGCGCAGCGTCGGAAGTCGGCGGCGGTCCCGCCGATCGGGTCCACCAGGTCGTCCGCGTCGGGAGTGGCGGGTTGCAGCCGTCCCCGGGCGCGGGCGGCCGCCCGGACCGCGGCCCGCACGGGTCCGTCGGCCGGGTCCGCGATCGCGTCGTCCGCCGGATCCGCGGCCTCGGCCAGCCGGGCGAACTGGCGCAGGGTGAACGTCCGGTGCAGCGCCGCCGGCGCGAGCGCGGTGCAGACCGAGCGCTGGCGTCGGGTGGCCGCCAGGACCAGCGTCGCCCCGACCAGGTGCTCCCCGCGCAACCGCCGGGTGCGGAAGCCGGTGGGGTCGCCGCCGGCCCACGTCGCCACCTCCGCCGCGTACGGGTGTATCGGCAGGCCGTCGACGGCGTCGGTGCCCGCGCTGGAGACCACGACCGGCTGCCCGGCCAGCAGGCGGCGGGCGAGGTACTCGGCCATCGGGGACCGGCACAGGTTGGCGTGGCAGACGAACAGCACGCGGTCGACCATCTGGACCCCTCTCGTCGGTGCTCGCGCGGGCAGCGCCGCATCGGCCGCCGGCCGTCTATGCCGGCCGGACGCGGAGGGGATGCGGGCATCGTACGCGGGCCGGCCGCGTCCACCACGCCGTGCCGCGCCGAACCGCCTGACCCGGACGGAGGCACGCCGATGAGGATCGGGATCCTGTCCTACCACTTCCCGCCCGAGCCGGCGTTCATCCCGGGCAGCCTCGCCGAGGAACTCGCGGTGCGGGGACACGAGGTGAAGGTGCTGACCGGCTTCCCCGACTATCCCGGCGGGCACGTCTACCCGGGGTGGCGACAGCGCTGGCGTCACGAGACCCGCAGCGAGCGGCTGACCGTCCGCCGGGTCCCGCGCTACAGCGCCGGCGACGGGTCGCTGCGCACGCGGATGGCCGGCTACCTCTCCTTCGCCGGCAGCGCCACACTGACCGGGCGGCCGTTCCTCGCCGACGTCGACGCGCTCTACGTCCACCTGCCGCCGGCGACCGCCTTCGCCGCCGCGGGCCTGCTGCGGCTGCTGGGCCGGGTGCCGACCGTCGTCCACGTGCAGGACGTCTGGGCGACGGACGAGTCGACCGGCGCCGGGAACGGGCGGTGGGCCGCGCGGATCGGCGCGGCGATGACCCGGGCCTACCGCGCCGCCGACCGGATCGCGGTCTCCGCGCCGTCGCTGCGGGACAGGGTCGTGGCCGCCGGCGCCGACCCGGCCCGGGTGCAGGTGGTGCTCAACTGGACCGACGAGCGGATCTTCCAGCCCGCGCGGCCCAGCGGCGCGGCGCGCCGGCTGGTGCGCCGCGACGACCGCTGCGTGGTGATGCACGCCGGGACCATCGGTGCCCGGCAGGGCCTGGAGACGGCGGTACGGGCGGCGGCGGCGCTGGACCGCACCATGGACCTCGTCCTGGTGGGCTCGGGCGCGGACGAGCGGCGGGTGCGGGGGCTCGCCGCCGAACTGCGCGCCGAGAACGTGCGCTTCGTCGAACGCCGGTCTCCGCTGGACATGCCGGAGCTGTACGCCGCCGCCGACTACCAGCTCGTCATGCTGCGCGACCTCCCGGAGCTGCGCAGCGCCCTGCCGGCGAAGCTCCAGGCGGCGTTCTCCTGCGCCGCGCCCGTGGTGGCCTCGGCCGGCGGCGACACCGCCGAGCTGGTGGAGCGGGCCCGGGCCGGGCTGTCCTGCCCACCGGAGGACTGGGCGAGCCTGGCCGACCGGTTCTGGCTGGCCGCCACCATCCCGCCGCCCGCCCGCGTGGACATGGGCCGGCGCGGCCGGGAGGCGTACCTGCGGGAGATGTCCATGCCGGCGGGCGTGGACCGGATCGAACGCCTGCTGTACGACGCGGCTGCCGGCCGCGCCACCGGCCGCTGAGCCGCGAGCGACACTCGCGTACCGGTCAATACCGTCATCTACCGGCGAAAACGCTCGTTACCTGTTAGGAACAGGCGGAGGAATGGGGTCTTCTGTCCGTTTCCGAAGGGACGTGTGGTGTGACGGAGAGCCAGAGAACGCGCCGACGGCGGGGCCGGCCCCGGCGGCGTCGGCAGCTTCGCCGGGCACTTCTCGCCTGCCTCGTGGTGGGTTCGCTGCTTCTGCTGACGGGCGGCTGGGTGGGCTTCCGGGGCTGGCAGGCCCGCGCCCACCTGCTCAACGCCGCCGGGCTGGCCCGGGAGCTCAGCGCCCAGGTGGTCGGCGGCGACACGGCCCGCGCGCAGCGCACCCTGGCCGCGCTCCAGGAGCAGGCGGGCAAGGCCAGGTCGGCGACCGGCGACCCCGGCTGGTGGCTCGGCCGGCACACCCCGTACGCCGGGGACAACCTGGGCGCCGTGCGGCAGATCTCGGTCGCCGTCGACGACCTGGCCCGGCAGGCGTTCCCGCTGCTGCTCCGCACCGACCTGGCCAGCCTGGTGCCGGCGGGTGGGCGGCTCGACGTGGCCCGGCTGCGGACGGTCTCGGCGGAACTGACGACCGTCAACGCGGCCGTGCAGGGCACCCGGAGCAGCCTGGCCACGGTGCCGACCGACGGCCTGGTGAGTCAGGTCCGGCAGGCGCTCGTCGACCTGCGCGGGGAGATCGACCGCCTGGCGGGCCTCACCGCCGCGGCGGACCAGGCCACCAGGCTGCTCCCGCCCCTGCTGGGCGCCGCCGGCCCCCGCACCTATCTCGTGGTGTCCCAGAACCCGGCCGAGCTGCGCGCCACCGGCGGCATGATCGGCGCGTACGCCGTGATCCACGCCGACGACGGCCGGGTCCGGATGGGGCGGCAGGGCACCAGCAGCGCGCTGGGCCGGTTCCAGCCGCCGTTGAAGGTGCCCACGGAGGTGCGTCACCTCTGGGCCGACCTGCCGGGCATCTATCCGGCGGACGTCAACCTCACCCCGCACTTCCCGACCGCTGCCGCGCTCTACCGGGAGATGTTCCGCCGGCGTACGGGGACCACGGTGGACGGCGTGCTCGCCGTCGACCCGGTGGTGCTGTCGTACCTGCTGAAGGCCACCGGCCCGGTGATGGTGCCCGGCGGCGTCCCGCTGGCCGCCGAGAAGGTCGTCCAGGCGGTGCTCGGCGACAGCTACCAGCGGATGGACAACGAAGAGCAGGACGCCTTCTTCGCGGCCTCCGCCGCGGCCGTGTTCGACGCGTTGGTCACGAAGAAATACGACCCGAAGGGGTTATTGTCCGCTTTTGACCGTGCTGTCACCGAACGCCGGATATTGTTCTGGAGTGCCCGACCCGAAGAGCAGCGGACGATCGGCGACAGCCGAATGGCCGGGGTGCTTCCGGAGAAGGACACCGTGCCGACGGTCGGCGTGTTCCTCAACGACGGCAGCGGCGCGAAGCTCGGCTACTACCTCCGGCAGACGGCGACCCTCACCGTCGGCGACTGCCGGACCGACGGCCGCCGGGAACTCCGGCTCCGGATCACCCTGCGCTCGTCGGCGCCCAAGTCGGGTCTCAGCAAGTCGGTCCTCGGCCTCGGCCTGGCCGGCGACCCGTACACCGCCCGCACGTTGGTGTCGGTGTACAGCCCCGCCGGCGGGACCGTGCTCACCACCCACCTCGACGGCGTCGAGACGGCGGTGGGCAGCGGCACCGAACGGCGCCGCCAGGTGACCACGGCGAACGTCGAGGTCGGCCCGGGAGGCTCCCGCACCTTGGCGGTCACCGTGCTCACCGCGAAGACCGGCGTCGGTACGGCCGAGCTGTGGCTGACCCCCACCGCCACCCCATGGACCACCCAAGTTGTTTCCGCACCAAGCTGTGACCAGTAGGAGGGAACCAATCATGCGGCTATCCCGCATCATCATGGCGCTCGCGGTCGGTCTGGCCGTGGTGGCCGCGCCGTCCGCCGCGGGGGCGGCGCAGCCGCAGCCGGCGCCGAGCGAGACCCAACCACCGCCCTACGCGCCCGGCCCCGCGACCCTCGCGGTAAGCCCGACGACCGTCGTGGTCGGTCAGACCGCCACGCTGATCGGCACCGGCTGGACGCCGGGCGAGACGGTCGTGATCACCGCCGGCCACGCGCCGCTCGCCGCCGCGGTACCCGGGGCCGAGCAGGCGCGGCGCAGCAACGGCGAGGTGGTCGCGATGGCGCCCGTCTCGTTCCAGCAGGCCCCGCAGCCGAACCCGAGGCGCTGGGAGGTCACGGCCGACGACGACGGCGAGTTCCGCACGACCCACACGCCGCGCCCCCACGGCACCCACACCTTCCGTGCCGTCGGTGAGTCGTCGGAGAAGGTGGCGACCGCGACGCTCACCGTGCTGAAGAAGCACGACCCGGCGCCGCTGCCCGTCACGGGTGACAGCCTGAGCACCCCGATGAAGTTCGGCGGCGGCCTCGTCGGCACCGGCGCGGTGCTCCTGCTGCTGTCGCTGGTCTGGCGCAAGCGCCACCGTTTCGGCATGGGGGCCGCGCGCTGACGGTGAGCACCTTCCGGGCAGTGCCCGGGCACCGCGAAACGGCTGACGCCCGTCGGGAGGTTTCCCGGCGGGCGTCGGCTTGTTCTCTGGTCTTTGCGCGCTGGGAGTCGTGGTGGGGTGTTGTCTTGCGGTGCGCCCTGGTGGGGGTGTGGGGGTGTGGCCCGCCGTGCCCGGCTCCGGGCGGTCAGGCTTGATCCCTGCGCCGCCCCTCCGGATCCAGTTTAATGGCGCAATGTTGATACG
>NZ_JBEOVW010000011.1:0-65144 GCF_040295705.1 Micromonospora sp. NPDC002717
ACGCCGATCTTCCGATCCCGCGCCGGCGCGGCCGGAGCCGGGTGGGGGGTACGACCCGCCGACCGCGCTCGGCGCGCCGTCGGGCCGCGCGGCCCGACGGCCGCCGGAGTGGTGACGTCGGTGTCGGTGGGGCGGCACCGGCCCTGGCGCCCGGGACGGTGGCTGCCGGAGCGCGGCCTCGCGGTGCGCGGGCCGGTCGGCGCTGCGTTACGCCGGGGGCCGTCGCGGGGCCGGGCTCGGTGGTGGCGGCGTCGGCGGGGACGGTGCTGTCCCCGCCGGACCCGAGGAATGGGATGTGGCCCGCCATCCTTACGCCTCTCACCTGCTACAACAGTGCGACGCCGAGGTGGCCGGCGTCCTGTCCGCTACCCGACCGCCGATCCGTCAGCCAGCCGACTGCGGTCGGCGTGGAGCTGTGCGGTGCGCGTCGTCGCCGACCGGGACGGCGCCGCCGGTGCGCCGCTCGGCGGGTTCGCCGCTCGGCGTCCCAAGCAGTCACGCGGCGTTCTGGGCAGTCGGGCGGCGTCCCGGGCGCTCGGGCGACACGGCCGGCCCCGCCCCGGCGTCAGTAGGCCAGCTCCACCGGCCGGCCGAGCACCCGGGCGCCGTTGTTGCCGAGCCAGCCCTCGGCCGCCGCCGCGTGCTGGCTGAAGGTGTGGATGTCCCGGAACCGCCGCTGGAGCGGGGACGAGTCCCGGGCCGCCCCACCGCCGGCCGCCCGGTAGCAGATGTCGACCGCGGCGGCGGCCCGCTCGGACACCCACGGCAGGGCGGCGGAGATCCGGGGGTGCAGCCCGGGGATCGCCGCCGGGTCCGTGGCGCACGCCGCCCAGAGGTCGTCGGCCAGGTCCCGCAGCAACGCCCGCGCCGCCCGCACGTCGAGGTCGGCGCGGCCGAGCTGGAGGCGGAAGGCGGGCGAGTCGGCCAGCGACTGCCGGGCGTAGAGGCGCTGCCGGCCGCCGTCGAGCAGCGCGACCATGTCGTCCAGCGCGCCCTGCGCGATGCCGACCGCCACCGCGCCGAGGTGCAGGACGAAGTGGACCAGCGGTGCCACGAAGCCCGGCCCCGGCACGCAGGGCGCGCCGGTGAACAGGTCGAAGCTCTCCTCCGCCGGGCAGAACGCGGAGGCCACCTCGACGTCGTGGCTGCCGGTGCCGCGCAGGCCCAGCGCGTGCCACGTGTCGTGCACCGTGAACCGGGAGGCCGGGAAGAGCATCGAACGCACCTCCGGCGGCGCCCCCGCCGGTCCGGGCAGCGGCTCGCCGTCCCCGGTCAGCACGCAGTTGCCGAAGATCCAGTCGGCGTGCCGCGCCCCGCTCGCGTACGCCCACCGGCCGGTGACCTGGAAGCCGCCGTCGGCCAGCTCGGCCCGCCCCTGCGGAGCGAAGCCGCCCGCGACGACCACGTCCGGCCCGTCGGCGTAGAGCTTGTCGAACCGGTCGCGCGGCAGCATCGCCAGCAGGTGCGGCGTCTCCGCGCCGATCATCACCGTCCACCCCGTCGAGCCGTCCGCCCGCGCCAGCGTCTCCAGCACCCGCAGCCCGGTGCGCAGGTCCGCCTCGTACCCGCCGTGGCTGCGGGGGACGAACATCCGGAAGCAGCCGGCCGCCCGGAGCGCGTCGAGCAGGTCGGCGGGGAGCGCCCGTGCCGCCTCGATCTCCCCGGCCCGCCGGGACACCTCCGGGACCAGCGCGTCCACCGCCCCGACCAGCCGGTCCCGGTGCCGCTCCTCCATGGGTTCCTCCTCGCGTCGTGGCTCACCCACCACGGTGGACCCGTCGGCGACCCGGTGGCCAGGGACACCGGCACCGGATGCCCGGGACATCCCGCGCCGCGCGACGTCCACCCGGCCGGGACGAACCGGCCCGCATCGCAGGCGACTGTCGCCGGACCGACATTCGGAGTGGAACGTCGGGGGATCACCAACCGGCCCCGCGACTGCCAGGATTCTCGGCATGTCGGTCCAGCAGCCCCCGCCCGCGGCGACCCACGGCGACCGCCGGCACCCGGTCGCCGCCTGGCTCGTCCTCGTCGGCTGTGCGCTGCTGCTCGTCGCCACCGCCGGCTGCTGGGTGCTCGCCCGCCGGCCCTGGGGGCTGTCCCAGCTCTACTTCCTGGTCGACTTCACCGACTGCGCCGTCTACGGCGCGGTCGCCTGGCTGATCCTGCTGCGCCGGGGCCACCCGGTCGCCTGGCTGCTCGCCGCCACCGGGCTCGGCGGCGGGGTCGCCGCGCTCAGTGCCCAGTACGTCGACCTGCTCGGGGTGCACCCCGGGCTGCCCGACCCGGTGCTGCTCACCTCGGCTCGGCACTGGGCCTGGGCGCCGGGGATGCTCTCGCTGATCGTGGTGCTGCCCTGGCTGGTCCGGGAGGGGCGGCTGCCGCGGCCGGCCCGGGCGGCGGTACTGGCCGGCGCCGTGGTCGTCGCCGGCTACGTGTTGTTCCAGCTCACCTGGCCCGGGCCGGGCGCGGGCGGGTCGGGCGCGCCGCTGCCGATCGCCAGCGCCGGATGGGCGGAGTTCATCGAACGGGTGCAGCCGGCCCTGCTGGTGGCCGTCCCCGCGCTCGGGCTGCTCACCGCCGCCGGGGTCGCCGCCCGCCGTCGCCGGGGCGCGCCCGCCGAGCGCGTCGGGCTGGGCTGGCTGGCCGTCGGCACGCTGCTGCTCGCCCTGAGCTTCGCGCCGGTGGCCCTCCCGGAAGGCTGGGCCCGGCCGGTGCCCGACGAGGCGGCCCCCGTCGCGATGCTCGCCTCGCAGGCGTTCTTCCCGGCCGCCGTGCTGGCGGTGGTGCTCCGGCAGCGGCTGTGGGGCATCGAGATCGCCGTCCGTCGCACCCTGGTCTGGTTCCTCATGACGTTTCTGCTGGTCGCCGCGTACGTGCTGGGGGTGTCGGTGCTGGACGCGCTGCTGCCGGCCACCCCGGCGGTGCCCGGGGCGCTCGTCACGGCGCTGGTCGCGATCGGCGTGCAGCCGGGCCGGATCCGGGTGCAGCGCCGGGTGGACCAGCTGATCCACGGCGCGGCGGCCGAGCCGCTGCGCGTGGTGCGCCGCGTCGGGCACCGCATCAGCGCGACCGGGGACGCGGCCGACGTGCTCACCGAGGTGGCGCGCAGCCTGACCGACCTGTTGCGCCTCGGCGCCTGCGCCATCGAAGTGGACGGGCCCGAGGGCTGCTCCGCGCGGGCCGAGTCGGCCGGGCCGCCCGGCGCGCCGCTGGTGCTGCCGCTGCGCCGGGGGGAGCGCGAGGTGGGCCGGCTCACCGCGTGGGCCCGGGCGGGGGAGCGGCTGGACGGGCGCACCCGGGCCGCGCTGCTCGACCTGGTGCCGCTGGTCTCCTCCGCGGCGAGCCTCGCCGCGACCAGCGGCGCGCTGGCCGCGTCCCGGGCCCGGCTGGCCGAGGCCCGCGACTCCGAGCGGCGCAAGCTGCGCCGGGACCTGCACGACGGCCTCGGGCCGGCGCTGGCCGGGGTGGCGCTCGGCGTGCAGGCCGCCCGGAACCTGCTCGCCGTCGACCCCGACGCGGCCGGCCGGCTGCTGGACCGGCTGCGCGACGAGATGGACCAGAGCGTCGAGCAGGTCCGCGACCTCGCCCGGAACCTGCTGCCGCCGGTGCTGGGCGAGCGGGGCCTGGTGCCGGCCGTGCACGAGCTGGCCCGGCGGTACGACGGCGCGCCGCTCCTGGTCGAGGTCGACGCGGACCCGCTGCCGCTGCCCGAGCCGGTGGCCACCGCTGTGTACGGCATCGTGGCCGAGGCGCTGCGCAACGCGCACCGGCACGCCGCCGCCCGGACCTGCCGCATCGCGCTGATCATGGACGAGGCGGGCCTCACGCTCACCGTCGCCGACGACGGGGCCGGGATCCCGCCGGGGGCACCGCCCGGCGTCGGCATGCTGTCGATGCGCGAGCGGGCCGAGGGGGTGGGCGGGACGTGCGCGGTCGGTCCGGGGCCGGCCGGGGGCACCCTGGTCAGCGTCCGGGTGCCCGCCGACCGGTGCGCCGTGCCCAGCCGCGCCCGGGCGGAGCGGCCCCCGGACCGCGCGCCGTGGCCGCTGGAGGGCGCGGGCACCGCCGGCACGGGCCCGACGAGCCCGCCGCACGTCGCGGTGTCGTCGCGCGGGGCAGGACCAGCAACGCCGCCGCCGCACCCAGGTCGAGCGTCGGTGGTGTCGACGCCCGACGGCGCGGCGTCGCCGGGCCCCGGCGACCGGACGGCCGTCGACCTGGCTGTGGGCCGGACGGTGGGGGTGGCGTCGTGACCGGGACGGATGGTGAGGGTGGCCCGGCTGCGGGCCGGACGGTGGGGGTTGGCCTGGTGACCGGGACGGACGGTGGCGGTGGCGCGGTGACCGGGACGGACGGCGGGGTGATCCGGGTCGCGGTGGTGGACGACCATCCGGTCTTCCGCCTCGGCATGACCGCGCTGCTCGCGAGCACCGCCGGCCTGCGGGTGGTCGGCGAGGCCGCGGACGCCGACGAGGCCCTGCGGGTGGCCGCCACCCTGCGCCCGGACGTCATGGTCATGGACCTGCACCTCGGGGGCCGGTCCGGGGTGGAGGCGACCCGGGAGATCGTCGGGCGGCACCCCGGGATCGGGGTGCTCGTGGTCACCATGCTGGACGACGACGACTCCGTCTTCGCGGCGCTGCGCGCCGGCGCCCGCGGCTACCTGCTCAAGGGGGCCGCGCCGGGGGAGGTGGAACGGGCGGTCCGGGCGGTGGCCAACGGCGAGGTGCTGCTCGGCCCGGCGGTCGCCGCCCGGGCGGTGGGCTTCCTGGCCGGTGCCCGGGCGGCCGGCCCGGTGCCGTTCCCCGAGCTGACCGACCGGGAGCGCGAGGTGCTCGACCTCGTCGCCCAGGGGCTGAGCAACGTGGTGATCGCGCGGCGGTTGACGCTCAGCCCGAAGACCGTCCGCAACCACCTGTCCAACGTGCTCACGAAGCTCCAGGTCGCCGACCGGGGCCAGGCGATCCAGCGCGCCCGGCAGGCCGGCCTCGGTCAGCTCTGAGATGCGTCGAGGGTCCGGCGTGCGGGCGGGGCGAGATCCGGCGGGGACCGGGCCGGCTCCCTATGCTCGGGCCATGGAACTGCGGATCTTCACCGAACCCCAGCAGGGCGCGACCTACGACGACCTGCTCGCCGTGGCCCGCTGCGCGGAGGACGCCGGCTACGGCGCCTTCTTCCGCTCCGACCACTACCTGAAGATGGGCTCGGTGAGCGGCGACCCCGGCCCGACGGACGCGTGGACCACCCTCGCCGGACTGGCCCGGGACACCCGGCGGATCCGGCTGGGCACGCTGATGACCGCCGCCACCTTCCGGCTGCCCGGCCCGCTGGCCATCACGGTGGCGCAGGTCGACCAGATGAGCGGCGGCCGGGTCGAGCTGGGCATCGGCACCGGCTGGTACGCCGAGGAGCACACCGCTTACGGGATCCCCTTCCCGTCGCTCGGGGAGCGCTTCGACCGGCTGGAGGAGCAGCTCGCCGTCATCACCGGGCTCTGGGCGACGCCGCCGGGCAGGACGTTCGACTTCGCCGGCACGTACTACCCGGTCAGCGACTCGCCGGCCCTGCCGAAGCCGGTGCAGGACCCGCGCCCGCCGATCCTGCTCGGCGGCATGGGCCCGAAGCGGACGCCCCGCCTGGCCGCCCGCTACGCCGACGAGTTCAACCTGCCGTTCGCCTCGGTCGAGGACTCGGCCGCCCAGTTCGGGCGGGTCCGGGACGCCTGCGCGGAGGCGGGCCGGGACCCGGCCGAGCTGTGCTGGTCCAACGCGCTGGTGCTCTGCTGCGGCCGGGACGACGCCGAGGTGGCCCGGCGGGCGGCTGCGATCGGCCGGGAGCCCGACGAGCTGCGCGCCAACGGCCTGGCCGGCACCCCCGCCGAGGTCGTCGACAAGATCGGCCGGTACGCGAAGATCGGCAGCGAGCGGCTCTACCTCCAGGTGCTCGACCTGGCCGACCTGGACCACCTGGAGCTGGTCGCGGCCGAGGTGATGCCGCAGCTCTGAGCCGCGCAGCGGCCCGGGTGGCCGTCAGGCACGCGCGGCCGGCGGTCTCCCGGGCGCCCGATCCGGCCCCGCCGGGGCGGTGCCGCGGGTGAGCTGCCCGGCCCGGGGCGCCGGCCCGGGGTGGGGCACCGGGTGCGGCGCGGGCGGGGGCGCGGGCGTCGGTCGGGGCCCGGGCGTCGTACCCCCCGGGTCCGCCCCGGCCGGCGGCGCCCCCGGCGGGGCCGGCCCGGCACCGGTCGGGTCGATCTCGTCCCGCGAGGCGGACACGTCGCCCCGCGGGGCGGGGTCGCGGTAGCTGCTCATCGGCGTAGGGTTCCCCGACGACGGCGGTGGTAACCGTCGCCGACCGGCGGACACCCGTCCACGGTCGGCCCACCCCGACGGTCACGGGCAGGGGGATCGGCGTGGAAATCGACGGCGCCGCGGCGGCCCGGACGGACGGCCCGCCGCGCCCCCGAGGCGGTGCAGACCCGCCCGACGACGCGACCGGCAGCGCGACCGGCCGGGCGGTGCCGGGCGCCAACTGGGCGGGCAACGTCCGCTACGCCGCCCGCCGGCGCCACCGGCCGTCGTCCCTCGACGAGCTGCGCCGGCTGGTGGCGGGCAGCGACCGCGTCCGGGCGGTCGGCACCGGGCACTCCTTCAACCGGCTCGGGGACACCGCCGGCGACCTGGTCTCGCTGGCCGGGATGCCCGCGACCGTCGCGTTGGACCCGGACCGCCGGACCGTCACCGTGCCGGCCGCCATGCGGTACGGGGACCTCGCCGCCCGGCTGCACGAGCGGGGGTACGCTCTGGCCAACCTCGCCTCCCTGCCGCACATCTCGGTGGGCGGGGCGGTCGCCACCGGCACCCACGGCTCGGGCGAGACGGTCGGCAACCTGGCCACGTCCGTCGTCGGGCTGGAGTTGGTGACGGCCGACGGCGACCTGCTGACCGTGGACCGGGCGGCGGACGGGGACACGTTCGCCGGGATGGTCGTCTCGCTCGGCGCGCTCGGCGTGGTCACCCGGCTCACCCTCGACGTGGTGCCCGCGTACGACCTGCGCCAGTATGTCCGCCTCGGCCTGCCCCCGGAGGCGCTGGACGCGGCGTTCGCCTCGGCGTACAGCGTCAGCGTCTTCACCGACTTCCGCGGGCCGCGGCTGCGGGAGGTGTGGCTGAAGCAGCGCGCGGACGCCGCCCCACCCCCGGCGGACTGGCTGGGCACGACGGTGGCCGACACGCCGCGACATCCGGTGCCCGGCATGCCGGCGGAGCACTGCACCCCGCAGCTCGGCGTGCCCGGGCCGTGGCACGAGCGGCTGCCGCACTTCCGGCTCGGGTTCACCCCGAGCAGTGGCGACGAACTCCAGTCGGAGTACCACGTGCCGCGCGACGCGGGGGCGGCCGTGCTGGCCGCGTTGGCGCCGGTCGCGCACCTGATCGCGCCGGTGCTCCAGGTCTGCGAGCTGCGGGCGGTGGCGGCCGACGCGCTCTGGCTCAGCCCGAACCACGGGCGGGACAGCCTCGCCGTGCACTTCACCTGGATCGCCGACCCGGCGGCGGTGTTGCCGGTGGTGGCGGCCGTGGAGGAGCGGCTCGCGCCGTTCGCGCCGCGCCCGCACTGGGGCAAGGTCTTCGGGCTCGCCCCGGCGGCGGTCGCCGCGGCCTGGCCCCGGTACGCCGACTTCCTCGACCTGGTGCGCCGGCTCGACCCGGCCGGCACGTTCCGCACCGACCTGCTGGACCGCTACCTCCCCCGGGACTAGCGGCCGGGGCGGCCGGCCATCTACTCGCGCAGGCTGCCGCGCTGCACCGCCCGGCTGATGTCGCTCGGCGAGACGATCCCGACCAGCCGGCCGTCGGTCACCACCAACGCCCGCCCGTCGGCGCACTCGCTGAGCCGGGGCAGCAGGTCGTTGAGCGGCTCCTCCGGCCGCGCCAGCACCAGCTCGTCGGCGCGGCAGGCCACCTCGGCCAGCGTGGTGGCATCCCGGCGGTCCGCCGGGATGCCGCGGACCCGGTCGAGGGTGACCAGGCCGACGGGCCGGTCGTCCTCGGTCAGCGGCAGCGCCGTGTGCCGGTACGCGAAGAGGTAGTGGTCGACGAAGTCGGCCACGGTCATCTGCCCCGACGCGGTCTGCGGCTGCGGCGTCATCACGTCGGCCACGTGTACCCCCCGCAGCGCGCTGCCCATCCGGGCCTGCCGCTCCTCCATGCCGGCGGCGCCGATCAGGAACCAGCCGATCAGGGCCAGCCACAGCCCGCCGAAGCCGACCCCGGCCAGGAACTGCCACAGCCCCAGGCCGATCAGCAGCGCGCCGAGCACCCAGCCGGCCCGGGCGGCGACGACCGATGCCTTCGTCCGGTCGCCGGTCGCCTTCCAGACCGCCGCGCGCAGCAGCCGCCCGCCGTCCAACGGGGCGGCGGGGAGCACGTTGAAGACCGCCAGCAGCACGTTGATGCCGGCCAGCCACGCCAGCGCGCCGAGCGGCAGCCCGTCGACCCCGGCCAGGGCGAGCACCACCGCGATCGCGCCGAAGAAGAGCCCGATCAGGAGGCTCACCAGCGGGCCGATGCCGGAGATGCGCAGCTCCGCGCCCGGGTTGGGCGCCTCGCCGCGTAGCTCGGCCACCCCGCCGAAGAGCCACAGCGTGATGCTGCCGACCTCCAGCCCGTTGCGCTTGGCGACGATCGCGTGGGAGACCTCGTGGGCGAGCAGGCCGAGGAAGAAGACGACCGCCGCGGCGAGCCCCGCGAGGACGTACGCGATCACGGGCCGGTCCGGGTAGGCCCGGGGGAACTGGTTGGCCGACAGCGCCCAGGCGATCAGCACGAAGATGACCAGGACGCTCCAGTTGACTCCGACCGGCACGCCCGCGATCCGGCCGAGCCGGAAACTCGCCCTCATGCCTGCGGACTACCCCCGGAAAGTGCTCCCATGCGTTGTAGGCGCAGGTCGAAGCTCTGGTGATGATCTGCGCGGGCAGGTCGCGGAGGCGCTGGGCCCTGCATCGAGCGGCGCTGGGAGTGCGGGGCGGACGAGCGTGGCCGCATACGTGTCGTGCGGACAGGTTGGTCGCGGTACGAGGTGGTCCGTTCGCGCTGCGTTCACCAGCGGATCGTTGACGAATTTTCAATCCACGTATATCTATCTCATAGACGTCACGAATCTCTCGATCACCGTCACAGCCGGTGGCCGGGACACGCAGAGGAGCCCTCGTGAACCCACGTACCTTCCGTCGCGCCGCCCTGTCGCTGGGCATCGCGGCCACCACCCTGGCTGCAGCGGTCGCCACCCCTGCGTACGCCCGGCCCGACCATTCCGCACCTGCGCCGGCGACCGTCGCCGCCAGCCCCGTGTTCACCGTGATGGACGGCGTGGCCCGCCAGGTGGCGGACGCCTTCGCCGACCGGTCCACCATGGGTAGGCTGACCACCTCCGCCGCGAACGGCCCGGTTGACCTGCTCGCTGCCAACGTGAGCGGACGGCTTGCTGGCGACCTGCGCTCGGCCAACCAGCGGCTGTTGGCCGCCAAGGGCCTGCCAGCCGGCACCGGCTCGCTGTTGCGGTTGCGGCTGGCCCACCCGGACATGCGCGCGGCACTGGCACGCGGCGAGGCGCCGCTGGTCGCCGCCACCCCGACCGATGACTCGGCGACGAGCGTGACCGCGTACGACCGCTCCGGCGGCACGGTGGTGCTGGACGCCGCCCAGGTGCCGCAGCGGCCGGTGCTGCTCGTCGACGTGGACACCGAGCGGGCGCTTTCCGCCGGTCTGAGGGTGATGCGCGAGGAACTGGGCGCGCGGGGCATCCGCCAGGCGGCTCCGGTGCCGCCCGCGTCCCGTGCCTCGGGCGATGGGGTGACCGCCGCAGCCGGTTACTGGGCCACCAAGGTCGATGCCGTCCGGCTCGCCGACGACAAGGAGCCCTGGATCAAGGGCGGCGCCGAGATCTACAACATCGTGGCCGGGTTCGGGCTGGACGGCAAGGTCAAGGTCGACCTGGTGCAGATGCCGTACCTGGACAACGACGGCACCACGTACTACCCGAACCAGTTGCTGGTGCACTTCTCGTCGTACAAGTACAACCTGGCCGACGTGGTCATGATGGAGGACGACGGGGACACCAACTACTCCGCACTTGTCAAGGCGATTGCCGGCGCGCTGCTGGTGATCGTGGACGGCGGCGCGTACACCCCGCTGGTCAACGCGATTCTGGACGCCATCCCGACCTCCTGGTACACCGATGACCCGGACTTCGTGGACGCCTGGTACACCCTGTCCACCGCCAGCAGCGGCCGGAAGTACGGAGCGGCCGGCAACGGCTGGATGGACGTCACCGGGTACTGGGTGCAGGAACTCTGACCCGCTCTGGTGGCGCTCGGGCGGGTGACCCGGATTACCAGGGTCGCCCGCCGCCGCCGACGGGCCGGTGCTGACCACACGGGCGGAAGGCTCCCACGTCACACCCCTGGGCTTGAGTCGCCATGCCGACATCTGGGCATGGATGCGGGCCGCTCGTCGGGATAGTTGCGAGGGTGGCGAGGCTGACCCTTGAGGGCGATGATCCGTACCTCTGGCTGGAAGATCTTGGTGGTGCGGACGCTGCCGGGTGGGTGCGGGACCGCAACGCGGAGACCGTCGCCGCGCTGACCGGCGGCGAGGCGTTCGCGTCCGCCGGTCGACGCGTGGGCGGGCGGGCCGGCCGGAGAACATGGCGCCGACAGCCCGCAGACGCGGGGGAGCAGCGTCCCCGCTGATCCGGGGCTCGAAGGATAGGGAAACGACCGATTACGCGGCGCGCGGCAGCGCCTAGCGTCGCGGCATGACGCTTCGACTGTTCCCGGCTGCGCCGCGTCGCGGCGGCACCAGGGCGCGCGTCGCGCTCGCGGTCATCTGCTGCCTGGCGCTCGTCGGCTGCTCGTCCACCCCGGGCGGCACCTCAGCCGAGGAGTCGCCGGAGTTGACGGCCCGCTACGGCCAGTCCCCGGCGAAGGATCCGTCCGGGTTCACGTACCAGCCGGACGTGGTCGTGGTCGACGGCGGCGCGGCGGCCGTCCGGTCGGTGAGCGGCGACGGGTTGGTCTGGACGATCGACGGCGGCGTGCGCGGCCTGGGCGACCTCGACGTGGGCGAGGTCATGTTCCTGACCTCGCGGGCGGTCGGCCGGGTCGCGGCGAAGGAGCGGGTCGGCGGCGACGTCGCGGTCACGCTCGTGCCGGTGCAGCCGCAGGAGGTCATCCGCGACGGCCGGATCAAGGTCGACGCCGCGATCGACGTCGCGGACATCGGCACCGACAGCATCGGCATCCAGGAGATCCCGGACCTGCCCGGGACCGTGACGACCCCGGATCGGGCCGACACGGACCTGCACCCGGCCAGCAGCACGCCCGACCCGGGCGCGCGGCAGCCGACGACCGTGTTCGCCACGAGCGGCGGGGCGGGCGTCGTCCGCGAGGCGGCCCTGGTGAGCCGGTCTTCGGCAACCACGTCCGTGACGCCGATGCGTCCACCGGGTCTCGGCGCGGGAGCCCCGGCGCGCCGGCTCGCCGCCGTGACGGTGCCGCAACAGCCGGTCGGGAAGATCGCCGGGTCGGACCAGAAGCTGCCGTCACCGGCCAAGGAGAAGCTGGACGTCACCCTCAACGACTGGGGTGTGACGACCGCGCTCGATGCCAAGGGGCTGACCGTCTCGGTGTACCGCAAGGAAGGCAGTCACCTGAAGTTCGGCGCCGACATCACCCTCGGCTTCAAGACGCTGCGGCTGACCACGGACGTCGCCCTGACCGCCGGCACCATCGCCGCGAACCCGGGCACCGTCCTGCACGGCCTCGAGTCGCTGGAGGTCAAGCTCCAGGCCGGGCTCGGCGGCGGCACGGACAGTAACTCCAAGGTGAAACTCGAGGTGCCGGCCGAGATCTTCAACAAACCGATCATGGTCAACGGCCTCCCGATGGTGCTGGTCGGGAAGGTGAAGCTGGTCCTCGAGACGGCGCTGACCGGGAAGAACTCGACGCTCACCGCGTCCGGCAAGTGGGGGCTGGTGGGAGCGCTCGGGATGCAGTCGGGTACGCCGCTGGTGCCCACGTTCAGCGTCATCACGAGCATGATGGACTCGATCAGCGGCATCACGCTCGGCCCGAGCGGGCTCGTGATCGCGCCGGAGTTCAAGTTCTCGCTGGGCTTCGGGGTGCCCGGGGCCTCCGCCGGCCCGTACGCGAAGTTCCGGTTCGCGGCGGGGGTGACCAACGGCTCGGCGTTCGGTGCTCCGCTGGCCCGGTGCACCCGGGTCGACCTGGTCATCAAGGGCGGCTTCGGCATGGGGATCAACATCGACGGCGAGCTGGGGAAACTCATCGGCGACCGCCTTCCCGGCCGGCCGAAGTTCAAGGCCGACCTGGAGAGCGAGTTCCTGTGGGACATCGTGAAACGCTCGCAGACCATCCCCGACGTGCCGCTGTGTACGGCCGGCGGCTGACGCCACCTGCTCAACAGCCGACGGGCCCACTTTCGCAGCAGTTGCCGGGCTCGACGCCGTCAGGCGGTCGGGGGTGGCACGGGCAGCTCGTCGACCACCACCACCTCGGTGCCGGGGCGCACCTCGGCCAGCAGTTTCCGCTGCCCGCTCTTCGTCAGCCGGATGCAGCCGTTGGTGGTCTTCATGCCCAGCTCGCCGTCGTGGTACCAGCTGTGTATGCCGATGTGCGCCCCGCGCAGGCTGGCCGGCACCGACTCCGGGTCGTCGGGCACCGCGCCGAGGGCGAAGATGTCCACGCCCCCGTACACGTCCTGCGGCGGCGGGGTGCGGCCGAGGATGAAGGTCCGGCCCAGCGGGGTCTCCTGGCCGCGCTGGCCGAGGCTGATCTCCCAGGACTGGACGGCCTGGCCGGCGCGGTACCAGGTCAGCCGGTGCGGCTTGCGCTCGATCACGAGCTGGTCGCGCAGCGGCACGGTGGTGAAGCCGCCGGGCGGCAGCCAGGCGAGGGTGCGGTTGGCCGAGGGGAGCAGCACGGCCGTCCAGCCGGCGCGCCGCTGGGCGATCGGCATGGTCAGCTCGACGCCGTTGATGGTGGGGGCGAGGAAGGCCAGCGGTCGACCGCCGGGGGCGGTGTAGGCGGCGATCTCGCGGGTCGGGTGCAGGCCCTCGGTCAGCGGCGTCGTGTCCAGGGTGTCCGGGTCGGCCGGGAATCCGGTGGGTGCCGGGCCGTAGTCGACCACCGGCAGGTCGTCGGGCGCGGGCGCGGCGACGGGCACCCGCTCCGGCGTCGGGGCCGCGCTGCTCGGCGCGGCGGCGGTCGGCGTGGGCGGCGCGACGACCGGAGGCGCGGGGGGTGTGCGGTCGAGGGTCAGTGCCCAGCCCGTGGCCCCGACGGCCGCCAGCAGCAGGGGTACGCCCACGGCGACGGCCAGCAGGCCCGCCCGCCGCCGGATCAATCGGTCAAAACGCACAAAGTCACTGTAACGGGTGGAGAGCGACGAAGCCCCCGCCCTGGTCGGAAAGCCGACCGGGGACGGGGGCCGTCGGTGGGGTGGCGGGTCAGCTGAGCCGGGCGCCGACGTGGATGGCGACCGCGTCGTGGGCGGGTATGTTCGCGGCGAACCAGCCGTTGCCGTCCACAGTGATCACCGGCCCGCTGCACGTGCCGTTGGCGAAGGTGCCGTGGATGACGTCGCAGTAGCGGCCGGCCGGCAGCCCGGCGTGGTAGGACCGGCCGGTGATCGCGTGGTCCTCGTCGTTGACCGTCAGATAGCCCTTGCCGGCGCGGCTGAAGGCGATGTGGTTGTTGCCGTTGTCGTACCAGTTGGCGACGCCGGCGCCCTCGGTGGCGTTGCGGAAGCCGACCATGTTGGCGATCACCGGCCAGCGGTGCTCGCACTCCCAGCCGGAGTAGCAGGTGGTGTCCAGGGTCCGGCCCGAGCCGTCCGAGGGCGGGCCCTGGTCGCGCTGGCTGAACGTGTAGCTCGACATGACCGTCGGGGAGCCGTACGGCCAGCCGAGCATGAACGCGTTGGCCAGCGCGTAGATGCCCCGGTCGCGGTAGGTCAGCACGCCGCCCACGTCGCGCTGGGTGTCGTGGTTGTCCACGAACACCGCCGCCGAGCCGCTGGGCAGGTGCCCCCAGCCCTCACCGAAGTTGCGAAGGTAGGCGAGCTTCTCGGAACGGAAGACCCGGGCCAGGTCCTTGCCGTAGCGGAACTCGTGCACGTCGCCGTTGCCGGTGTACTCATCCGGCTGGATCGGCTCGCCGGCCCCGTGGATGACCTCCTGCACCAGGTACGCCGGGCGGGACAGCTTGCCCTTGATGGCGGCGATGTCGGCGGCCGGCATGTGCTTGCTGGCGTCCATCCGGAAGCCGTCGACGCCGAGCGAGAGCAGGTCGTTGAGGTAGCCGGCGATCCGCGTCCGGACGTAGTCCGACTCGGTCTTCAGGTCGGCGAGGTTGACCAGCTCGCAGTTCTGCACCTCCCACCGGTCGTTGTAGTTGGCGATGTCGTCGCCGCCGTTGCGACCGCAGTGGTGGAAGTCCTGCGTCTGGTAGATGCCGGGGTAGTCGTAGTGGCCGTACGACGAGCCGGCCCACCCGGTGCCGCCGTTGTCCTGCCCGGACATGTGGTTGACCACCGCGTCCACGATCACCTTCACCCCGGCGGCGTGGCAGGCGTCGACCATCGACTTGAACTGGGCGCGGGTGCCCTTGCGGGACTCGATCCGGTAGCTGACCGGCTGGTAGGCCAGCCACCACTGCGAGCCTCGGACGTGTTCCTGGGGCGGGGAGACCTGGACCCAGCCGTAGCCCTTGGGGCCGAGGGTGGTCCCGCACTCGGTCGCCACCGAGGCCCAGTTCCACTCGAAGAGGTTGGCGATGACCTTCTTGCTGCCGGCCGGGGCCGCGGCGGCCGGGGGCGCCGTCGCGGCGGCGGGGACGATCAGGCCCGCGATCACGCCGAGGGCGACGATCGCCGACAGACGTCGACGTCTCTGCATCGGAGGACTCCTGACGGGGTGCGGGGGCGGGGCGGCGGCGGGCCGGGGGAGGGCCCGATGCTGCCGGAAAGTTGCAGCCCGGTCTGAAAGTTTCCGAAAGATTACAAGCGTGTTCCAGTGACTGTCAACGCATGGACATGCGTCACTGCGGTGAAGTGAAGGACAGCCGCGTCGTCCGTGCGGGCGGCGCCGCGGCTCGCCACAGCCGAGTCGCCCCCGCCGGCGGCAGACGCGAGGCGGGGGCGAGGGCCGAAGGTCAGCGGGCCGGCGTGAGGCGGTCGGTGCCCAACCGGTCGCGGAGCACCTCGGGCACCAGCACCGAGCCGTCGGGCTGCTGGAACTGCTCCAGGATGGCCGGGAACAGGCGGCTGGTGGCCAGCGCCGACCCGTTGAGGGTGTGCACGAAGCGGGTCTGCTTGCCGCCCGGCTCCCGGTAGCGGATGGCCGCCCGGCGGGCCTGGTAGTCGCCGCCCCAGGAGACCGACGAGACCTCCTTGTACTTGCCCGTGCTCGGCATCCACACCTCGATGTCGAGGGTCTTCTTCATCGCGGCGCTGGCGTCGCCGGCCGACAGCAGGGTGCGCTGGTAGTGCAGGCCCAGCGCCTCGACCAGGCTCTCCGCGTGGCCGACCATCGCCTCCAGCGCGGCGTCGGCCTGTTCGGGCAGGGTGAACTGGAAGATCTCCACCTTGTTGAACTGGTGGCCCCGCACCGTGCCGCGCTCGTCCGAGTGCGAGCCGGCCGCCTCGCGCCGGTAGCACGGGGTGTAGGCGAACACCCTCAGCGGCAGCTTCGCGGTGTCCAGGATCTCGTCCTGGAACGCCCCGAGGATCGCGGTCTCCGCCGTGGGCAGCAGGAACTGCCCGCGCGGCGCGGACTGCCGGTCCAGGTGGTAGACGTCGTCGTAGAACTTGGGGAACTGGCCGGCGGCGAAGCCGGCGGTGTCCAGCAGCAGGTGCGGCGGGAGCAGGAACTCGTAGCCGGCCTCGATGTTCCGCTCGATCAACCAGTTGACCAGCGCCCACTCCAGCCGGGCGCCCAGGCCCGTGTACATCCAGAAGCCGGAGCCGCCGAGCTTCACGCCACGCTCGTGGTCGACCAGACCCAGCGCGCGGCTCAGCTCCACGTGGTCGCGGACCTTCTCGATGGCCGGCGGCGCGCCGAAGGTCTTGACGACCCGGTTCGCCTCCTTGCCGCCGCCGACCACGTCGTCGGCCGGGAGGTTGGGCAGCTCGCTCATCCGGTCGCGCAGCCGCGTCTGCACCTCGTCGAGCTGACTCTCCAGCTCGGCGAGCTGCTTGCGCTCGGCCTCCGGGGCGGTCACCTGCGGCTCGGCGCCGGCCCGCTTCGCCTGCGCGTACGCGCGCGCCTCGGCCTTGCGGCGCTGCCGCTCGGCGTCGATCCCACTGATCAGGGCACGGCGTTCCTGGTCGAGCCGCTGGATCTCGTCCAGGGCGCGGGTGACCTCGGCGGGATCCAGTCGCTTCGCCAGCGCGGTCTCCACCGCCTCGCGATCCTTCCGGATCAACTCCATGTCGAGCATGCTGCTCCGTACGCCTCCGTCCGGACGTCAGGTGGACCCACCGATGCTACCGTCGCGGCCCGGTCGCGCCCCGGGCCGGGCCGGACACCGTCCGCCGCCGTCGGCGAGGAGGGGTCAGAGCCGGATCGGCATCAGGATGGAGAAGGCGTCGGCGTCGTCGGGGCGGCGGACGGCCAGCGGCGCGATCGGGCCGTCCAACTCCAGCAGCAACTGCCCCGGGCCGGCGGCGTCGAGGGCCTGGAGCAGGTAGTCGCCGTTGACGCCGACCCGGAACGCGTCCTCCTCCCCGGCCAGCTCGTCCGCCCCGAGCAGCCGCACCCCGCCCCGGCCGTCCGGCCCGAGCACGGTCACGGCGAGCGGGGTGCCGTCGTGCCGCCGGCTGACGACGGGGGCGTCGGCGCTGGTCAGGGCCGACCGCAGGGCGGCGGCGTCGACCGTCAGCCGGTGCGCCGGCCCGTCGCCGGCGGCGGCGTGCAGCAGGCGGGCGTAGTCCGGGAAGTCGTACGGCAGGACGGCGGCGTCGACCGTACGGCCGGCGACGGAGATCGAGATCGTGCCGCCGGCCACGGTCAGGTGTGCCGCGGGGGTGCTCCCCGCGCCCGTGTCGAGCAGGGCCCGCGCCTCGTCGACGAAGGCGACGGGGGCGAGCACCCGCGCCGGCGGCCCGTCGACCCGGCCGGCCACCCGGGCCAGGGCCATCCGGTGCCGGTCGGTCGCCACCAGCCGTACGCCGTCGCCGTCGGCGTCGAACAGCACGCCGGTCAGCACCGGCAGGTCGGGATCGGTGCCGACCGCGAAGCGGACCGCGTCCACGGCGGCGGCCAGGTCGACCCGGGACAGGACGAGGCGGGTGGTCATCGGGCGCTCCTCGGGATCGATCAGCGTACGGATCCGGGAGAGCTCGCGGCGGGCGTCGGCGAGGCCGTCCTCCAGGCGGCGCAGGTGCGCGTCCAGCAGGCGGTGCACCTCGGCGGGCGCGGACCGCAGCGCGGCGGCGATCTCGGCCACCGGCATGCCGACCCTGCGCAGCCCGGCCACCAGCCGGGCGGGCGCCACCTGGTCGGCGGTGTACCAGCGGTAGCCGGTGACCGGGTCGACCAGGGCCGGGGTCAGCACCCCGGCCGAGTCGTAGAACCGCAGGGCGCTCACGGTCAGCCCGCTGGCCCGGGCCAGCTCGCCGATGCTGTGCAGGTCGCTCTCCACGGCGCTGATCCTGTCGTCTCAACCTGGTCGAGGGTCAAGCCACCGACCGCCCGGGCCGCCGGTCGTGTCCGGTCTCGTCGGTCGGTCGGTCGGGGCCCGCGGGTCAGCGGGGCTCGTCGAGCACCCGGAACGTCATCCCGGCCCGCACCAGCCGGTCCAGCAGCGCGTCGCCCATCGCGGTCACCGGCGTGACCTGGCCCGAGTTCGCCGGCAGGTCGTCGGTGGCCAGGCAGAGCGCGGACTCGGCGAGCATCTTCGCCGTCTCGTCGTACCCGGGATCCCCGCCGGCCACCTCGGTCAGCACGCGCCGGCCGCCGCCGGTGCCGACGAACCGGACCCGGAACCAGGATCTCGCCCGCTGCTGCGGCGTCGGCCCCTGCCCGGCGGCGAGCCGGCCGAGCAGCCAGCGCCGGGCCGGCGGCAGCTGCACCAGGCCGACCAGGCCGCCCAGCCCGACCGCGCCCACCAGCACGGTGGGCAGCCGCTTCACGGCGGCGAAGTGCCGGTAGCGGAAGTCCGGGCCGTACTCGGGGCGGGCGGCGGCGGAACGGCGTACCACCTGCGGGTCGATGGTCGGCAGCGGCACCGTCCACATGCCCAGCTCCCTGTCGCGGGCGACCCGCCCGGGCGCCGCGCGCGCCCGCCGCCCCGTCGGACGCGGCTCGACCCGCCGGCGGTCGCGCGCCGCCCGGGACGTCTCGGCCCGCCGGGAGAAGGCGAGCAGCGCCGAGTGGTACGTGCCGGCGGAGAACCGCCCGCCCGCCCGGACGAAGCCGTCGACGGTGATCGGCACGCCGGCCGGCAGGTGCTTGAGCGTGAACCAGACGCCCAGGTCGTGCGGGACCGAGTCGAAGCCGCAGGCGTGCACCAGCCGCGCCCCGGTGCGCACCGCCTCGTCGTGGTGGCGCACGTACATCAGGTCGACGAACTCCGGTTCGCCGGTGATGTCCAGGTAGTCGGTGCCGGCGCGGGCGCAGGCGGCGACGAGCGGCTCCCCGTGGTGGACGTACGGGCCGACGGTGGTGGCCACCACCCGGGCGCTCTCGGCCACCGCCCGCAGCGAGGTGGCATCGGTGACGTCCGCGGTGAGCAGGGGCAGCCCGGCCAGCGCCGGGTCGATCGCGGCCAGCCGGTCCCGGACGGCGGCGAGCTTGCCGGGGTTGCGCCCGGCGAGGGCCCAGCGCAACCCGGGCGGGACGTGGCGGGCGAGGTACTCGGCGGCCAGCCCGCCCGTGAAGCCGGTGGCCCCGAACAGGACGACGTCGTACGCCCGCTGCTCACGCATCCGCCGAGTCTGCCACCCACGACGCCGGGCGGTCGACGGCGGAGCGGTCCGCGCGGAGCACCTCGCCGGTCTCGGCGAGCTGCTTGACCTCCCGCAGCGCCTGGCGGATCAGCAGCCCCGGATCGTCGCCGACGAGGTGGGCGGCGAGTCCGGTGGGGGTCGCGCCGGCCAGCGGCCGCGCGGCCAGTTCGGTGCCCCGGCAGCCGGGCGCCGGGCGCAGCTCCACCTGCACCGCGCCGCCGAGCCGGCGCAGGGGCTCCGGCCAGCGCCCGCCGGGCAGCACCTCACCGGGCGCGCGGTCGACGGTCAC
This sequence comes from Micromonospora sp. NPDC002717, assembly GCF_040295705.1. NCBI lineage: Bacteria > Bacillati > Actinomycetota > Actinomycetes > Micromonosporales > Micromonosporaceae > Micromonospora > Micromonospora sp. NPDC002717. Next base: position 19,321 of record NZ_JBEOVW010000011.1, read on the forward strand.
CACCTGCCAGCGCGCGGGCCGCGGGTCGGCCCCGGCCGCCCGGGGCCAGGCCCATCCCCGCCGGCATACGGCCAGCGTCAGCAGCGCCGCCGCCCCGGCCGTCGTGGCGAGGGCGAGCCCGGCCCCGGCCATCCCCGCGATGCGTCCCACCGGCCCCTCCGTCCCCGCGCGCCCACCTCGGTGTCCTTCGCCCCACCGGCCCCGTCGCGCGCCGCCGGCGCGGCCGGTCGCCCGCGTGCCACCAGGGTCGCCGCGGCCCGGGTGACGCAGGCTCCCCCCGAAGGGGTGAACCGGGCCCGGCCGGGTAACCGCCCGCCGCATGGCCTGGGGAGTGGACGCGTCCGTGGGGGTGGGGCCGGATGCCGGAGCACGTACGGGACACGGGGGTCGTCGCGGTCGCGGGCGGGCCGGCGGGGGCGCCGCTGCTGGCGTCCCGGCTGAGCCCCGCCGCGCCGCCGGAGCCGCTGCTGTTGCGGCCCCGGCTGCTGCGGGCGCTGGACGCGGGGACGGCCGGCCCGGTCACCCTGGTCTGCGCCCCGGCGGGGTGGGGCAAGACGACGCTGCTCGCCTCCTGGTTCCGGGCCGCGCGGGAGGCCGGGAGCCACCCGGGCCGGACGGGGGAGGGGCCGGTGACGGCCGCGGCCGAGGGCGCCCGGGACACGGCGGCGGCCGGCGCGAGCCCCGGCGACCTCGGCGCGGCGGCGGACGCCCCGGCAGGGCCCGCCCGGCCGTTGCCGGCGTGGGTGTCGGTGGAGGCCGGCGACGACGGGGACCGGCTCTGGTCCTACCTGGCGGCGGCGCTGCGCTCGGCCGCCGATCCCGCCGACGACGCGCCGGGCCCGCCCGTGCCCGACCGATCGCCCCGCCCCGACCAGTTGGAGCTGCTGGCTGCGGCCCTCGCCGCCCGGGAACGGCCGGTGCTGCTGGTCCTGGACGACCTGCACCGGATCACCGACCCGGCGGCGCTGACCGGGCTGGACTTCCTGCTGCGCCACGCCGAGCAGCGGCTGCGGCTGGTGGTCGGCGCGCGTGGCGGGCTGCCGCTGGCCGTGCACCGGCTGCGGCTGGCCGGGGAGCTGACCGAGATCGGCCCGGAGGAGCTGGCCTTCACCGGCGACGAGGTCGCCGACCTGCTGACCGCGCACGGGGTGACGCTGCCGGTGGCCGGGGTGCGCCGGCTGCGGGAGCGGACCGGCGGCTGGCCGGCGGCGCTGCGGTTCGCGTCGCTGGCGCTGCGCGGGCAGCCCGACCCGGCCCGCTGGGCCGAGCAGTTCGGTGGCGACCAGCCGGATGTCGCCGGCTACCTGCGCGAGGAGGTGCTGGCCGGGCTGGCCCCGGAGGCCCGGGACGTGCTGCGGCGTTCCGCCATGGCCGACGCGGTCTGCGCCGGGCTCGTCGACGCGCTGACCGGGCGGGCCGACGGCGAGCAGGCGCTGGCGAGCCTGGCGGGCGACGGCGGGCTGCTCCGGCGCGACGACGGCCGCCCGCCCTGGTACCGCTGCCACCCGCTGCTGGCCGACGTGCTGCGGGCCGAGCTGGGCCGGCTGCCCGCCGACGTGCTGCGCGACCTGCACCTGCGGGCGGCCGGCTGGTACGCCGACAACGGGCGGCCCGTCGACGGGCTGCGGCACGCGCTGGCCGGCGGGGACTGGGACCAGGCCACCGAGCTGTTCGTCACCCGCTGGCCGGAGCTGGTCCCGTACGACCGGGACGAGCCCGGGGGCGCGGCGCCCGCGCCCCCGCCGCCGGAGGCCGTGCGACGCGACCCGGAGCTGGCGCTCGCCTGCGCCGCCGAGCGCGCCGGTGCCGGGGACGCGACCGCGGCCACCGGGCACCTGCGCGCCGGCGTGGACGCCGCCCGGTCGCTGCCGGCACCGCGCCGGGACCGGTTCCGTCGGCTGGTCGCCGCGCTGGAGGTCACCCTGGCCCGGCTGGCCGGCGACCCCGGTGCGGTACGCGCCGCCGCCGGCCGGCTGCTCGCCGGCCGCCCCGCGCCGGACTCGACGGTTCCGATCTCGCCACCGGCGACCGGACTGCCGGTCGAGCCGCGCGGCGACGCCGCCGAGGACGCCGACGTGCGTGCGGTCGCCGGCACCGCGCTCGGGCTGGCCGACCTCGCCGACGGCGACCTGGCCGCCGCCGGGCCCGCCTTCGCCCGGGCGCTGGCGGCGGCCCGGGACGCGGGGCGACCGCGTACCGAGCTGGTGTGCGCCAGCCGGGCGGCGCTCCTGCACGCCGTGCGGGGCGAGCTGCGGACCGCCGAGTCGCTGGCCCGGGACGCCCTGGCCATGCCGCCGTGCCAGGGCTGGTCGTGCCGGGAGGACTGCGCGCACGGGTACCTGGCGCTGGCTCTGGTCGCGCTGCACCGCGACCAACCCGAGGAGGCGGAGGCGCACCTGGCGCTGGCCACGCCGGCCACGGGCGAGCCGACCGTGGCGGCGACGGCGGCGCTGTGCCGGGCGGGCCTGCTGCGGGACGCCGGCGACCTGCCCGGTGCGCACCGGGCGCTGGCCGAGGCCCGGGAGGGGCTGGCCGACCGGCCGCGGGCCGCCGAACTGGCGTCCTGGCTGCTGGCCGCCGAGGCGGACCTGCGCGGGGCCCGGGGCGACCTGGACGCGGCCCGGCGCCTGCTCGCCGACCGGGTACGGGACGGGGCCGACCCGCCGCTCGCGATCGCGCTGGCCCGGGTGGAGCTGCGCGCCGGCGACCCGCGCGCCGCCGGGTACGCGCTGCCAGACTGGGAGGCGCCCGGATCGGCCGACTGGCCGCTGCCCGTACGCCTGGACGCGGCGCTGCTGGACGCGGTGCTGGCGCGGCGGGCGGGCGACGACCGGCGGGCCGGACGGGTGCTGGAGCGGGCCCTCGACCTGGCCGGCCCGGAGGGGTTCCGGCGGGTGTTCACCCGCGCCGAACCCGGGGTCCGGGACCTGCTCGCCGCCCACCTCGACGCGGGCACCGCCCACTGGCCGACCGTCAGCGACCTGGTCCGGGGCGTCGACACGCCGGCCGACCGGGCTTCGGCGGACCAGCGCGCGGCGGCGCTGGACGAGCCGCTGACCGAGCGGGAGCTGACCATCCTGCGCTATCTGCAGAGCATCCTGTCCAACGTGGAGATCGCCGCCGAGTTGTCCCTGTCGGTCAACACGGTCAAGACCCACGTGCGCAACATCTACCGCAAGCTCGATGCCACCCGCCGCCGCGAAGCCGTCCGCCGTGCCCGCGACCTCCACCTGATCTGACCGCGGTGGGTGGGTCAGGGGGTGGCGGCGGCGTCGACTGCGGCCAGGAGGTCCGCGAGGTCGTAGCCGGCGTCGTGGCGGACCCCGTTGACGAACAGGGTCGGGCTGGCCTCGACGCCGCTGCGGATGCCGCCGACGAAGTCCCGCCGTACCCGGTCGCCGTGCGCCTGCCGCTCCACCTCCGCGTTGACCTCGTCGGCGGGCAGGCCGAGCTGCGCGACGCCGAGCGAGAGGTGTACCGGGTCGAGCTGGTCCTGGTGCTCGTAGAGCCAGTCGTGCATCGCCCAGAACCGTCCCCGCCGCCCGGCCGCCTCGCTGGCCTCGGCGGCGTGCTCGGCGTACGGGTGCATGTTGGTGATCGGGAAGTGCCGGTACGCCAGCCGTACCGTCTCGGCCCGCTGCCGCAGCACCTCCCGCAGGTTCTGGTACGCGGCCCCGCAGAACCGGCACTGGAAGTCGCCGTACTCGACGATCGTCACCGGCGCGTCCATCGGTCCGCGGACGTGGTCGTGCTCGGTCACCGGGGTCCGCAGGCGGGCGGTGACCTGCAGTGGCGTGGTCATCCGGTCGTCACCCGCCGATCCGTGCCGAGGCGCTCCGGCGCGAGCGGCCGGCCGTCGTCCGCCCGCCGGAGGCGTGCGGAGCCGGGCCGGGTGGCCGGCGTGCGGGATCCGGGCGTGGCGCGCCCGGCTCGGGTCGACCCCTTCGGATCAGTCATGTCTCCCAGGCTGGCCCGGAGCGGGGTGAGGGCGGCTCACCCCGCCCGGGTGGTTCCACCCGCGTGCCCGTCGGGCCACGTCCGCCGGCCCTCGCCGCCGGAGTCGGAGGCCGACCGGGGCACGGCGGCTCAGGCCAGCACGGGGGCGACCGCGATGTGGTTCTGCACCTCGCGGATGCCCGGGGCACACCAGGCGGTGCGTTCCACCTCCGCCCGCTCCGGCATCGAGTGGACCAGCCCGCCGAGCACCACCGTGTCGCCGTGCACCCGGACGGTGATCCGTTCCGCCTCGGTGGCCCGGTTGCGGGCCAGCGCGTCGACGATCCGGGCGGCCAGGGCGTGCCCGTCTGGCCGGGTTTCGGGGCGGACGGTGATGCCGTTGCTGACCCCGCGTACGCCGGTCAGCCGGGCCACCGCCCGTTCGGCGGCGCGGCGCTGGTACTCCCAGTCCACCTCGCCGTGCAGCGTCACCCAGCCCTGCGCGACCGTCACGTCGAGCTGCTCCAGCGGGACGAAGGCGTCCCACTCCAGTGCGTGCCCCGCCGCCGCGGCGATGTCCGGGTCGGCGCGTTCGGCGCCGGTGCCGATGCGTACCGCCAGGTCGTTGGCGACCGCCCGGACGCGGGCGACCCGGTGCGCCGCCCGTTCGGCGGCCCACTTCTTGGCGTAGCTGTCGACCCGACCGGTCAGCGTGACCACGCCCTCGGAGACGGTCACGCCGATCTCGTGCGGTCGCACCCGGGGTTCCCAGGTCAGCTCGTCGAGGACGGCGGACTGGATGTCCTGGTCGGTACGGGTGATCGTCTCGATGGCCACCTGTCACTCCTCACGGGATAGCTGCCTGTGCACACGGGTCTGCCGGGACCGATCCTGGCGCGGGCGGGGGTGAGCGGCCCTCACCCGACCCGGGTGGCTGTGCCCTGCGGGAGGTACGGCGCGGGCCCCGGCCGACCCTCAGGGTCGACCGGGGCCCGTGGTGTGCCGTGGGCCGGGGTGAGTCAGCCGTCGAGGCCGACGGGGGAGTTGGGACGGTCCACGTCGACGAACTCGATGTCGTCCGCCGCCCGGTCGTCCCGGCTGCCGGCGGCCCGCGCGGCGGTGCCGGCCGCCCAGCCGATCGCCGCGCCGACCAGCGCGGCGCCGATCAGCAGCGTCCAGGGCAGCGCGGGGCGGCGGCCGGCGAGCGCGTCGAAGGCCAGGGTGGCCCGGCGGCGCGCCTCGTCCGCCGCGGAGCCCACCAGGTCGCCGGCCTCGTCGGCGAGGCCGGAACCGCCGCGGCGGGCCGACCGGGCGGTGTCGCGGACGCTGTCACCCGCGGAGCTGACCGCCGAGACCAGGTTCTGCCACGCCTGGTCCGCGATCCGCTCGGGCTTGCTGCGGCGATCCAGCAGATTGGTACCGAACATGGTGGTTACCTCCTCGGGCCGAAGCCGGCGGCCACTTCGGACTTCGACGTCTCACCGGCGCGTCATGGTTCGCTCGTTCCGCCTGTGCCCAACCGGGCGCCTCGGCAAACCCGCGGGGACGCGGGGCGAGCCCGGTCACCGGGCGGTGGCCCTCGCCGTGGTCAGCGGAGCGTGACCACCGCGGTCACGCCGCGCGCGAAGTCGTCGTCATCGTCGTCGTCATCGTCGCCGCCGCCGAAGCCGCAGGCCAGCACGAGGGCCAGCAACGCGCCGACACCGGCCAGCGCGGCGAGTCTCCTGATCATCGATCGTCCTTCCGTCGTGGCGCCCGCTCTCCGGGCCGATCCTAGGTAGGACGGGCAACCCGGGGGCGGAAGCGGGGGCCGGCCACGCCAGGAAGTTCGGGTGCCGGGCGGTGCCGGCGGGAGACGGCTACCCTGGGGCGGCGACGCGTCAGCGGCAGCTGATCGTTGGGTAAACAAGAAGTAAAAAGTCCGGATAAGGGCGACTTGGTGCGCCCTCATCCGCGAATTGCTCATCCCGAGGGGTGGCGACCGAGGCCGTCGGAGGAATACTCTCGGTCGCGGCCCGCGTACTGATGAGGCGCCCGTCGGACGGGCGAGTGGAGGTGCTCGCGTGAGCCTGTCGATCGTGAAGTCGGTTATGCCCGGTGGTGTCATCGAGATCGCCCCCCGGGGCGAGATCGACGTCGACACCGCATACGAGGTGCGCGAGGCGATCGCCGAGGTCCTGGCCAAGGGGCACCCCAGCCGGATCGAGCTCAACATGAGGCTCGTCACCTTCATCGACTCCGTCGGTATCAGCGCGATGGTCGCCGGCTTCCAGACCGCCGAGGTGAGCGGCGTCAAGCTCGTCGTCACCGAGCCGAGCCGGTTCGTGCACCGGCAGCTCTGGGTGACCGGCCTGCTCGGCCTCTTCGGCGCCCCCGAGCCCTACTACGCCGGCGCGCCCGCCCCCGAGGTCCTCCCCGGCGCCTGACCCGCCGGCAGGGTCCCGCCGGTGACCCGTTGGCGTCAGTCGTCGCCGAGGCCCGACAGGTCGATGTCGGACGACTCGGTGACCACGCGGATCGCCGTCACGGAGGCGTAGCCGTCGGCCAGCAGGGCCAGGCCGCTGCCCGGCTGCACCTGTCAACGACCGACGGTAGCCGGCGGGCGGGTCGACGGCCGGCATCCGCGCGCGCGGAGCGGCACACCGTTGCCAGCGCGCCGCCGGTGCGCGACGATCGGGCGACGGCGACGGTGGGGAGACGGCGTGCTCAGACGGGATTCCTTCAGCTACACCGTCCAGGCGCGCTGCTCGCTCGCCGACGCCGCGGGGTTGCTCGCGGACCCGGCCCGGCAGCAGGACCTGCACCCGCTGATCGCCCGGGTCCGCCGGGTGTCACCCCGTCGCGGCGCGCGGGCCAGCTACCTCATCACCGACCGGCTGGCCGTCGGGCCGCTGCGCCTGCCGGTCACCTACCGGGCCGACGTCCTGGTCGACGGGCCGGACGAGATCGTCACCGTGGCCCGGCAGTGGCCGGCCACCACGGTGCGCAACCGGACCCGACTGCGGGCCGAGCCGGACGGCGTGGTCCGGATCGACGTCGAGATCACCCTCGCCGCGCCGGTCCCGCTCTTCGGCTACGCCTTCCGCCAGGCGCGCGCCGCCCACCTCGGGCTGGCGGCCCGGCTCGGCGTCGCCCTCGGTGGGCACCCGCCGGAGTCACCGCCCGGCTGAGCCGGGCACCGACACGGCGAAATCCCCGGCCGTCGGCCGGGGAGGTGGCGGTGGGAGCGGTCGGCCCCGGTGACCCGCCCGCGGGTCACCGGGGCCGAACGTCAGTAGACCGACAGGTGCACGTGGTTGGTGTGGTCGCTGGACGGGTCGCCGTTGGCCCCGCTGTACGACTTCCAGCCGCTGCTGGGCAGCCAGATCTGCCTGTACCAGATCACGTAGAGCACGGCGAGCCGGTCGGCGTTCTTGACGAAGTACGCCGCCAGGTTGTTGCCGTACGTCCTGTCGCCGCCGGTGGCGTCGCCGCCGAACCCGCTCTTCTGTGCCGCGAAGTCGCAGGCCCGGCCCTTGGGGTGCTCGCCGGAGCCGCCGGGGCGGTAGCAGGAGACGTAGCGGGTGAAGCCGGCCGCCTTGGCCTGGTTCAGCGCGTGCAGGGTGCGCGGGGTGATGCAGCCGTTGGCGGGGGTGGGGTCGTTGACGCTGCACGACTCGGACGGCCAGGACCCGTCGGAGTTGCGTGGCGCCGGCTTCGCCGTCGCGGTGGAGCTGCCGCCCGGCCCGCCGCCACTTGCCTGCGACCGGTTGGCGACCGTCAGCGCCCGCTCCGCCTGCTCCTTGCGCTTGGCCATCACCGTGACCTGCTTGCGCTGCTCCCGGATCTCGCCGTCCAGGGCGAGCTTGGTGCGGGTGGCCTGGTCGCGGGTCTCCTGGAGCTCGCGGAGCGCCCGGTCCTCGTTGGCGGCCACCGCGTCGAGAGCGGCGGCCCGGTCCATGAAGCCGTCCGGCGAGCTGCTGTTGAGCAGGGCGGAAACCACCCCCAGCCGGCCGGTCCGGTAGGCCACTCCGGCGATCTCGCCGACCTTGCTGTTCCGCTCGGTCAGCTCGCTCTCGGTCGTCTTGAGCTGCGCGGCGAGCTGCTGCTGCCGCTTGACCGACGTGTCCAGCGCCCGCTTGGCGTCCAGGTAGCCCTTGCTGGCGGCTTCGAGCTGGGCCCGCAGGGCGGGCGTGCCGCCCTCCTGGTCCTGGCCGGGGGCTGCGGCGAGCAGGCCGGCCCGGGAGGCGGCCGCCGCGGGGGCGGTGGTGACCGGGGTGACCGCGGCGCCGAGGGCGAGCGTCGCGGCGATCAGGGCCGCCAACCGGGCGGCGCGTCGTCGTACAGGTGCCATCACTGGCATACACGTGTCCTTCCGTCAGCCGCCGACCGGGTTAGCTGACGGGTTCGGGACGGAAGATCCCTACCGCTGACGCGGATGCACCCCACGAACATGGTTCCCCGGTTCGCCCCGCCGGGCGATTAGGCGGCGGCCACCGCCGGCACCGGTGGGTGCCGCCTGGCGGAGGCCGGAGCCGAGCCTACCGGTGTCGGTGTGACTGGTGCAGCGCAGGTGACTGAGGGTGCCTGTCCGCTTACCGTCAAATCCGACATAAGTCAACAATACTCTCCCAGATTTAAGGCTGTGCTCATTACCACTCAACCGACCCGCAGGCCCCGGGAGACGCCCCCGGCTCGATCTGCAACGTCGCGTGCTCGATCTGGAAGTCCTCGTGCAGGGCCGTCCGGGCCGCGGTGAGCACCGCGCCGACCTCCGCGCCCGGCTCCATCGTCAGGTGCGCCGAGGCCACCTCCATCCCGGAGGTCAGCGTCCAGACGTGCAGGTCGTGCACCTCGGCCACGCCGGGCACGGCGGCCAGCCGGTCGTGCACCCTGGTGACCTCGAGGTGCTCCGGCGCGGCCTGCACCAGGATGCGCAGCGCGGCGCGCCCGAGCCGCCAGGTGCGGGGCAGGATGAACATCCCGATCGCCACCGCGACCAGCGGGTCCGCCCACCACCAGTCGGTGACGGCGATCAGCAGGGCCGCGCCGATCACGCCGAGTGAGCCCAGCAGGTCGCCCAGCACCTCCAGGTACGCGCCCTGCATGTTGATGCTCTCCTTCGCCCCGGACCGCAGCAGGGCGAAGGCGGCCACGTTGGCGAGCAGGCCGAGCACGGCGACCGCGAGCATCGGGCCGGCGAGCACCTCCGGCGGGTCGCCGAACCGGCGTGCGGCCTCGACGACCACGTAGACCGCGACGCCGGAGAGCAGCACGGCGTTGGCCAGGGCGGCCAGCACCTCCAGCCGGTAGAGGCCGAAGGTGCGCTGCGGGTCCGCGCCGGCGCGCCGGGTCGCGGTGATCGCCGCGAGCGCCATGCCGATGCCGAGCACGTCGGTGAACATGTGCCCGGCGTCGCTCAGCAGAGCCAGCGAGCCGGTGCGGAAGGCGGCCACCGCCTCCACCACCATCAGGGCGCCGAGCAGCGCGAACGCCGCCCAGAGGCGGCCCCGGTGGCGGTGCGCGGCATTCGCGACCGACCCGTGGTGGTGGTCATGACCTGCACCCACGCGCCCACCTTCCGTCACCCGTCAGGACCCGGTTCAATCTATGCTCACATCGCAATATGTGCAAGTGATTGCCCGGCGGCGGTCGGGACGACTCAGCCGGTCGGGACGACTCAGCCGGTCGGGTCGACGGTGGTCAGCCGCTGGGTGGCCCGCGACAGCGCGACGTAGAGCGTCCGTACGCCCGAACCCGGGTCGGCCCGGATCTCGCCCGGGGCGACCAGGACCACGCCGTCGTACTCCATGCCCTTGGCCTCCAGGCTGGTCACCACCTGCAGGCGCGGCGCGTCAAGCCCGCCCAGCCACCCGGCCACCTCGTCCCGGCGGGGCACCGGGGTGATCACGCCCACGGTGCCCTCCACCTCGGCCAGCAACGCCGTGGCCGCCGTCGCCACGGCGGTCTCCAGCTCCGCCGGCAGCACCACCAGCTCGACCGGGTCGACGCCGGTGGAGCGCACCGCCCTGGGCAGCGGGAGGTCCGGGTGCAGCCGGCGGATCTCGGCCGCCGCCACCGCGAAGATCTCCGCCGAGTTGCGGTAGTTCGTGGTCAGGGTGAAGTGGTGCCTCTTGCGCCGGCCCAGCGCCTGGTCCCGGGCGCGGGCCAGCTCCTCCGGGTCGCCGGTCCACGCCGTCTGCGCCGGGTCGCCCACCACCGTCCACGAGGCCAGCCGTCCGCGCCGGCCGATCATGCGCCACTGCATCGGCGAGACGTCCTGCGACTCGTCGACCACGACGTGCGCGTACTCCCGGTAGTCCTCCGGGCGCTGCCGCGCCGCCTCGCGGGCCGCGCGCTGCCGGTCGGCGAACGTGCTCAGCTCGCGGACCCCGCCGGCCAGCTGGAACGGGTCCCGCTTCGGCCGGGCCGGCTTCATCGGCTTGCCGAGCAGCGCGTCCAGCTCGTCCAGCAGCGCGATGTCGGCGATCGTCAGCCCGGCGCGGTCCAGGCTCCGGTACGCGTCGGTCAGCAGCCGGATCTCGGCGCCGGAGAGGATCCCGCCGGCGTACCGGCGCAGCCGGTCGGGGCGGGCCAGCCAGCCCAGCACGTGCCGGGGGTGCAGCCGGGGCCACCACGCCTTGAGGAACTCCCGGAACTCCGGCCGCTCGGCGATCTCGTCCTCGAACGCGCGCTGCTCGGGCAGCCGGCCGATGCCCAGCCGACGGGCCTGCGCCCAGAGCGCGGCGAAGACGCCGTCGAAGCCGGCGCGGCGCACCTCGTTGCGGCGGGCGCCCCGGGGCATCGCCCGCTCCCGGATGGCGTCCAGCTCGCGGCGGTCCAGCCGGAGCAGCTCGCCCCGGTAGAGCAGGCGCAGCTCGGCCGGACCGTCCGGGACCGCGTCCCGGGCCGCCCGTTCCAGCACCCGGCGCATCCGCAGCGAGCCCTTGACCGCCGCCACGGCGGGCGGGTCGGTGCGGGTGGCGCTCATGCCCGGGAACAGGGTGCCCAGCGAGTGCAGTGTGGCGGTGTCCTCGCCGAGCGAGGGCAGCACCGATGCGATGTACTCGACGAAGACCGAGGACGGGCCGACCACCAGGATGCCGCCGCCGGCGTACCGGCTGCGGTCGGAGTAGAGCAGGTACGCGGCCCGGTGCAGGGCGACCGCCGTCTTGCCGGTGCCCGGGCCGCCGGAGACGATCGTCACCCCGGAACCGGGGGAGCGGATGGCCTCGTCCTGCTCCCGCTGGATGGTGGCGACGATGTCCCGCATGCCCCGGCCGGTGGCCTTCGACAGCGTGGCGAGCAGCGCGCCGTCGCCGACCACCGCCATGTCGGCGGGCGCGGCGGCGGGATCGAGCAGGTCGTCCTCGATCCGGGTGACCCGCTCACCGGAGGACTGGATCATGCGCCGCCGCACCACGCCCAGCGGCTCCGCCGGGGTGGCCTGGTAGAAGGCGGCGGCGGCCGGGGCCCGCCAGTCGACCACCAGGGTGGTCGCGTCCTCGTCCCGGATGCCGAGCCGCCCGACGTGCAGCACCTGCCGGTCGCGCAGGTCCAGCCGGCCGAAGACCAGCCCCTCGTGCTCGGCGTCCAGCACGTGCCGCCGCTGCGCGGCGTGGAACACCATCGCGTCCCGCTCGACCAGCGCCCCGAAGTTGCCGACCCGGGCGAGTCGGTAGCCCTCCTTCTCGGCGCGGACCGCCGACCGGCGCAGCTCGGCCAGTCGGGCGTACACCCGGTCGAGGTGCCGCTGCTCGACGGCGGTCTCCTGCGCCAGGGTGGTCTGGTCGGTCAACGGTCGCTCCTCCTGACGTCGGCGGCGGGCGGCGCGAACCGCGCGAACCACGCCAGGCCAACCGCAAGAGGGTACGGCCCGCGCGCAACCAGCCGCGCCTGAGGTGCGGGAAAGGAGCCCGCGTCACCCCTCCCGGCCTGCCCGCGTCACCTCTGCCGGCCTGCCGCGTCACCCCTCGCGGGTGGTGGCGGGGGCGGCGGAGCGGGCGTCGTCGAGCACCTGGCGGAGCACGCCGCCCAGCGCCGCGTTGACCTCGGCGGGGCGTTCCATCATCAGCATGTGCCCGGCGCCCGCACAGACGGTCAGTTCCGTCGCCGGCAGCGCGGCGGCGATCGACTCGGCGCACGGCGGCGGGGTGAGCCGGTCCCGGTCGCCGACCAGTGCCGCCGCCGGCAGGTGGGCGAGCCGGGCGAGGGTGTCCAGCCGGTGCTGCGCCCCGATCGAGGCGCGGAACCCGCCGATCGAGCGGAGCGACGCGCGGGCCACCGCCGAGGTGACCAGCCGGATGTCGTGCGGGTCGCAGCGGTCACCGAAGAGCATCCAGCGGATGCTGGGGCGCAGCGCCCGCAGCAGCGCCCGGGGCGGTCGCCAGGACCCGCACCGGGCCAGCACGCCGGCCCCGGTGGTCTCGGCGAGCCGGATCAACCGGGCGATCCGGGGCGACAGGCCGTAGACGGTGTGCGTGTGCCCCTCGGCCGTCGTGGAGACGAAGACCAACCCGGCGGCCCGGGCGGCGAAGTGCTCGGGGTGCCGGTGCGCGTACTCCATGATCGTCATGCCGCCCATCGAGTGGCCGGCGAGCACCACCCGGCCGCTCGGGGCCACCTCGTCCAGCACCGCGGCCAGGTCGTCGCCGAGCTGGGCGAGGGTGGCGGTGGGCAGCGCCATGCAGCTCGACCGGCCGTGCCCACGGGCGTCGTAGGCCACCACCCGTACCGCGCCGTCGAAGCGTTCCCGCAGGTCGGCGAGCTGCCGGTGCCAGGCCCGCCCGTCCAGCGTCCAGCCGTGCAACAGCACCACGGTGACCTCGGCGTCGGCCGGCCCCGACGCCTCGACGTGCAGCCGCACGTCGTCGGGAAGACGCACCTCGACGTGCTCCGGCATCGCCACCTCCCCAGGGCCGCGCTGGTCCGCAACACCGGGGATACCCGGTGGTAACACCGGCTACCCGTCATGACACCACGGCAACCGTGCCGGTGAGAAGATTCGCAACCCGGTCCGGGCGCCGGCCGGGCCGGCCAAGCTGGAGGCATGGGGTCGCCGCAGGCAACGCCGCCCGGGCCCGCGCCGGACGGGCGTGCGGCCGGCGGTACGCCCCGGGCCGCCCTGGCGGAACTGCTCGCCGGCAACCGCCGGTTCGTCAGCGGCCAGCCGATCCACGGCCACGACGTCACCGCCGCCGCCGCGGCGGCCTCCGGGGACCAGCAGCCGTACGCGGTGCTCCTCGGCTGCATCGACTCGCGGGTGCCGCTGGAGGCGATCTTCGACCAGACGTTCGGCTCGATCTGCGTGATCCGCACCGGCGGGCACGTGCTCGACCGGGCGGTGCTCGGCTCCATCGAGTACGTGGTCGGGGAGTTGGGCGTACCGCTGGTGGTGGTGCTCGGGCACGAGCGGTGCGGCGCGGTCGCCTCCGCCGTGGACGCGCTGCGCGGCGGGCGGTCACCGGGCGGCGCGCTGGCGCACCTCGTCGAACAGATCGCCCCGGCGGTGACGGAGGTGGGCGTCGACGACCCGCGGGCGCACCCGCTGGCGGTCCGCCGGCACGTGCTGCGGACGGTGGCCGCGCTGCGCGCCGACGACCTGCTCGCCGTCCCCGTCGCCGCCGGCCGGCTGGCCGTGGTCGGCGCCCTCTACGACCTGGCCACCGGCGAGGTCGCCCTGCTCGAGGTGTAGCGCCCTTCCTCCACACCTGTCCACAGACGCGGAACCGCCCGCCGGGATGATCCCGACGGGCGGTCCAGGTGTCGCGTGGGGGAGGGCTCAGCCCTCGAAGACGCCGGCCTCGACGAGGCGCTTCTCGGTGGCGTCCCAGCCGTCACCCGGGTGGGTGGCGTTGAGGTTGTTGATCTCGGCCCGGATCTTTGCGGCGTGGCCGGCGGCGGCCAGCGTCCGGATCTCCTCGACGAAGGCCTCGGAGTCGGTGCGCAGGTGCGCGGTCTTGCCGTTGGTCAGGTTACGCACGTAGGCGTGCTTGCCGCCGTTGAGCGGGATGAGGTACTTGAACTCGCCCAGCACGCTGAGGGCGCCACCCTGGCCAGCCTGGCCGGCCCGGACTGACGCGCGCGCGGTCTTAGAGGTGTTGCTCGCCACGGAGGTACTCCTTGCAAGACGTACGGGAGGACGGAACGTCCGGGGGCTGTGCGGACGGCACCTGGTGAGTGGGCCCGCGGAAGATGTGCGCGGCACAGGCCGCCGATGGAACTGTACACGACCACGATCCCTGGCTGGTCATCGCGTCTGGAGGGGTCAACCGCGGTCACCCGTCCGACTATTCCGACCGGCGAATTTTCCGATTCCCTGGCGCACCATCCGTCACACCAGTCATCATGTGTTCCAGAAGCCACTCGGGTGATCGAGGTCGTAGGGGAAGACGCACCTCGCTCTCCGGGAGGTCACCGTGCCAACGCGTGGCGTCGTATACGTCCACTCGACCCCGCTCGCCGTGTGCTCACACGTCGAGTGGGCGATCGCGCGCGTCCTCGCCGCGCCGGTCAACCTGCAGTGGACGGCTCAGCCCGTCGACCCCGGCGCCCGCCGGGCCGAGTGCGGGTGGACCGGTCGTCCGGGGACGGGCGCCGAGCTGGCTGCTGCCCTCCGGCAGTGGCCCATGATCCGTTTCGAGGTCACCGAGGAGCCGAGCGCCGGCGCCGACGGCGAGCGCTTCATGTACGTCCCGGGGCGCGGCCTGTTCCGCGCGACCGTGGGCGCGGCCGGCGACATCCAGCTCGGCGAGGACCGGCTGCGCAGCCTGATGGCGGGTGCGCGGGCGCCGGAGGCCCTCGCGCACGCGCTCGACAAGGCGCTCGGCACCGCCTGGGACGCCGAGCTGGAGCCCTACCGCTACGCCGGCGACGGCGCCCCGGTGACCCTGCTCACCCGCGTCGGCTGACGTCCCACGTCCGGCGTGCCCCGGCCGGCGGCGGCGGGAAGGTCAAGTTGCCCCGATAAGGGGTGAACTGGTGGGATGGGCCGCGTGTCGACTACCCCGCGACGTGCCGGCGTCGCGCTCGCCGCCCTGACCGCGCTGCTCCTCTCCGGATGCTCGGGGCCGGCGGACCGCCGTCCCGAGCCCGCGTCGACGAGCGCCGCGGCCACCCCGACACCCGGCGCGAGCCTGCCCGCCGGCGACCCGGCCGCCCGCGCCGCCGCCCTGGTCGGCACGCTCGCCGACGAGGACCTGGTCGGCCAGGTGTTGATGCCCTACGCCTACGGCGACTCGGCGACCCGGGTCTCGCCCGGATCGAAGGCCGGCAACCAGGCGCTCGCCGGGGTGGACACCCCGGCCGAGATGATCGCCAGGTACCGGCTCGGCGGGCTGATCCTGGTCGGCTTCAGCGCCGACGACCCGACCAAGGGCAACCAGGAGACCACCAACGTCGACAACCCGGAGCAGGTCCGCGAACTCACCACCGGCCTGCGCGAGGCCGCCGGTCGGCTGCCCGCCGGCCAGGCGCCGTTCCTGATCGGCACCGACCAGGAGTACGGCGTGGTCACCCGGATCACCGACGGGGTGACCCTGCTGCCCAGCGCCCTCGCCGCGGGCGCGGCCGGGAAGCCGGAGCTGACCGAGGCCGCCTGGCGGGCGGCCGGCAGCGAACTCGCCGCGATGGGCATCAACCTCGACTTCGCCCCGGTCGCCGACGTGCTCGCCACCCGCAGCACCGTGATCGGCTCCCGGTCGTACGGGGCGGACCCGAAGGCGACCGCGGAGCAGGTGGCCGGCGCGGTCCGCGGGTTGCAGGCCGAGGGCGTCGCCGCCACCGTCAAGCACTTCCCGGGCCACGGGCACAGCGCCGCCGACTCGCACAAGGACCTGCCGGTGCTCGACCAGTCCCGCAAGGCGCTGGAGACCGGCGCCTGGCCGCCCTTCTCCGCCGGCATCGACGCCGGCGCGATGGCCGTCATGTCCGCCCACCTCGACGCCCGGTCGGTGGACCCGGGCACCGCGGCGACCTTCTCGCGCAAGCTGCTCACCGACGTGCTGCGCGGCCAGCTCGGCTTCGAGGGCGTGGTGATCACCGACGGGATGAACATGCCGCCGGCGAAGCGCTGGTCACCGGGGGAGGCCGCGGTGCGCGCGCTGCAGGCGGGCAACGACCTGATCCTGATGACGCCGCACGTCGGCCAGGCGTACGACGGGCTGCTCGCCGCGCTCCGCGACGGCTCGCTGCCCCGGGCCCGCCTCGTCGACGCCGCGACCCGGGTGCTGACCATGAAGTTCAAGCTCGCCGACCGGCCCACGCCCGAGCTGTCCACGCTGGGCGGCCCGGCGCACCGGAAGGCGGCGGAGGACTTGGCGGCGGCGGCCGTGACGGTGTTCCGGGGTGCCTGCGGCGGCGGGGTCCGGGGCCCGGTGACCGTCACCTCCTCCGGCGGGCGCGACCACACCCGGGCGGCGCTGACCGAGGCGCTCACCGCGGCCGGGGTGAAGGTGGTGCCCAGCGGCGGCACGGTGGTGCACCTGGTCGGGTACGGCGACGGCGCCGGCGACCTGCGCGCCGACGCCGCCGTCACGGTCGCCATGGACACCCCGTACGTGCTGGCGAAGGCGAAGTCACCGACCCTGCTGGCAACGTACTCGTCCAGCCGGGCGTCGATGACCGCCCTCGCCCGGGTGCTGGCCGGCAAGGCGCGGCCGGAGGGCCGGTCCCCGGTGCCGGTGCCCGGCCTGCCCGCCACCACCTGCGCCGGCTGACCGCCTCAGTCGCGGTTGATCCGGGCCGACTGCTTCACCAGCTGGTACGCCGGCAGCAGGTCCTCCGGGTCCGGGGCGTCCAGGCTCAACACGATCGGGCCGTAGAGGGAGGACAACGCGATGGCCCGGTCCGTGTCGCCGTCCGCCGTGTAACTCGCCTCCACGGCGTCGAGCGTGCCGGCCCGCACCCGCCGGTACTGCGCGTCCGAAGCCTCCGGCGAGTACGCCCCGACGAAGTGCTTCAGGTGCTCCTCGGCACCGCCGGCGACCCCGTCGACCCGCCAGACCCGGAGGAACCCGAGTTCGCCGGTCGGCCGGGCGTCGAGTTCGCACAGCATCCTGGCCTTGCCGACGGTCGGCTCGCCGAACTCCGCCGAGCCCTTCACCGCCTCGACCTTCCACCCGGCCGGCAGCGAGAAGGTGATCGGCAGCTCGCAGGGCGTGCCCTTCTGGCCGACGGTGGTGCCGGCGGCCGCGGCGGCCACCTCGTCGTGCCAGGGCGGGCCGGGGGTCACCGGCGAGGCGGTGGTGCTCGGCGAGGTTGACGCCGAGGGCGAGTCGCCGGCCGCCGGGGTCTCCTTCGCGTCGGCGCAGGCGCCGGTCAGCACGATGGTCAGCGCCGCGAGCACGGTGGCGCGGGTACGTCGTTCCATGGGTCCATTCCCCGTTGACGATGAGAGCCGGCCCATCAAAGCGGGGCGGACGGACGGCGTCAAGCCGGTTGACCTAGTGGGCCGCGCGCAGCGCGGCGACCAGCCACTCCACGGCTGGCACCGCGGGCGGGAAGGGTTCCCGCCGGTTGAGCACGCCGATCAACTGCCAGTACCGCTCCACCCGCCGGTCGGTGAAGGCGGCGATCCCGTCGGCCATCGCCCGGCGCTGGTCCGGGGTGAGCGTCGGGTCCACCATCTCGTCGAGCACCGCCCGGGCCTCGGGCGACGCCGGGTCGATCCCGGCGGCCAGCGCCGCACGCGCCGGCTCGACCGACGGCATCGGCTCCGGTGGCGGCGCCGTCGCGTCGGCCGACCCGGCCACCGCCATCTCGCGTACCCGACGGCGGAAGTCCGGGTCGGCCACCAGTTCGGCCAGCTCCAGCCAGGCGTCCACCTCCTCGTCGGTGGGCTCGTCCGGCAGGTCCGCCGGCAGCGCCCGCATGGCCTGGGCCAGACCGGCACCCAGGCCGACGTCGACGCCGTCGAAGACCTCGGCCACGAAGTCGTCGATGATCCGCTGCCGCTCCCGGGCGGAGAGGCGGGCCAGGTCGTTCATGAGTCTCAACTCCTCGGTCGTACTGCCACGTCGGGTGACCGACCGCAGCACCGCCCGGCGCAGCCGCAGCGTCCGGATCTCCGCGTCCAGTGCCCGGACGTGCGCCTGCGCCACGTCCCGGACGGTGGACTGGCGGTCCACGATCCGGCGCACGTCGTCCAGGCCGATGCCCAGCTCGCGCAGGGAGCGCAGCAGCTCCGGCCGGGCCACGGCGGCCGCGTCGTAGAGCCGGTAGCCGCCCGGCGACCGGCCGGTCGGGGGCAGCAGGTCCAGGTCGGACCAGAAGCGGATGGTCCGGACCGAGAGGCCGGTCCGGCGGGCGAGCTGCCCGATGGTGAACAGGTCGGTGCGGTCGTCCACGTCGAAGAGCCTCCTGTCTCCAGCCGCTGGAGAGTCAACCCGGAAACCGGCTCGCGGTCGCCCGCCGCGCCTGGCACCCTCTGCGCACATGGGAACGGCACAGGGTTTCGCGTACGCCGAGCGGTCGGACGGCACCGTGGTGATCACCCACCACGGGCGGGTGGCGGGCACGTTGCGCGGCGGCCGGGCGGCGGAGTTCCTCGCCGAGGTCGAGGACGACCCGCAGCTCGCGATGGCCCGGTGGACCGGCAACTACCGCCGGGGCAACGAGCGGACCGCCCGCCAGCACCCCCGCAACCGGGGCTGAACGACGCGAGGGGCCCACGCTCGGGTGAGCGCGGGCCCCTCGACGGTACGTGCGACTACAGCGGGATGTTGCCGTGCGCGCCCCGGGCCGCCGGGGCGGCGGCGAGGGCCTCGGCGATGCGGCGACGGGTCTCGGCGGGGGTGATGACGTCGTCGACCACGCCGATCTCCAGGGCGCGGTTGACGCCGCCCGCGACCCGGGTCTGTTCCTCGATCAGCTGCGCGCGCAGCGTCTCGCGTTCCTCGGCGGGGGCGGCGGCGAGCTTCTTGCGGTGCAGGATGTTGACCGCGGCGCTGGCCCCCATGACGGCGACCTCGGCGTGGGGCCAGGCGAACACGGCGGTCGCCCCGAGCGAGCGGGAGTTCATCGCGATGTACGCCCCGCCGTAGGCCTTGCGGGTCACCAGGGTCACCCGCGGCACGACGGCCTCGGCGAAGGCGTGCAGCAGCTTCGCGCCGCGGCGCACCACGCCGTCCCACTCCTGGCCGAGGCCGGGCAGGTAGCCGGGCACGTCGACCAGCACGATCAGCGGCACGCCGAGGGAGTCGCACATCCGCACGAACCGGGCCGCCTTCTCGGCGCTGGAGGCGTCGAGGCAGCCGCCCAGGCGCAGCGGGTTGTTGGCGATCACCCCGACGGTGCGGCCGGCGAACCGGCCCAGGGTGGTCACCACGTTCGGCGCCCACTTGGCGTGCAGCTCCACCCCGGGAGCGTCCAGCAGCGCCTTGACCACCGGCTTGACGTCGTAGGCCCGGTTCGTCTCCACCGGCATCTTCGCCGCCAGGTCGTGCCCCTGGTCGCCCTCCGCCGCCACGTCGTCGGGCGACAGCCGACCCTGGCGTCCCAGCAGCGCGGCGAGCTTGCGCGCCTCGGCCAGCGCCGACTCGTCGTCCTTGCACGTCACGTGGACCACCCCGGAGCGGCGGCCGTGCGGCTCCGGCCCGCCCAGCCGCTCCATGTCGACCTGCTCACCGGTGACGCTGCGTACCACCTCCGGACCGGTCACGAAGATCCGTCCGGCCCCGCTCATGACCACGATGTCGGTCAGCGCCGGCCCGTACGCCGCGCCGCCGGCCGCGGGACCCAGCACCACCGAGATCTGCGGCACCCGCCCCGACGCGCGCACCATCGCGGCGAACACCTGACCCACCGCGTCCAGCGCCACCACGCCCTCGGCCAGCCGGGCCCCACCGGAGTGCCACAACCCCAGCACTGGCACCCGCTCCCGCACCGCGGTGTCGATGGCGTCCACGACGTGCCGGCACCCCTCGGTGCCCATCGCGCCGCCCATCCGCGTGGCGTCGGTCGCGTACGCGATCGCCGGCGTGCCGTCGATCTCGCCCCGCGCCCACAGGACGCCGGAGGTGTCCCGGGGCGCCATCAACCGCAACGAACCGGCGTCGAACAGCGCCCGCAGCCGCAACTCCGGATCTCGGTGGTCCACGGCGGGTGAAGTGTCCGCACCAACGGCGGTGGTGGTCACGTGAGCCTCCAAGGCTGTGGTCTCAGGCCCGCGTGAAGACGAGAGCCACGTTGTGCCCGCCGAAGCCGAACGAGTTGTTCAGCGCGGCGGGGATGTCCATGTGGCGCGCCTTGTTCGCGGCCACCTCCAGGGTGAGGCCGTCGTCCGGGTCGTCGAGGTTGATCGTCGGGGGGACGACACTGTCGCGGATCGCCAGGATGGTGGCGATCGACTCCAGCGCGCCCGCCGCACCCAGCAGGTGACCGGACATCGACTTGGTGGAGGACAGCACCGGGTGGTCGCCGAGCGCCTCGTGCAGCGCCTTGATCTCCGCCACGTCACCGACCGGGGTCGACGTGGCGTGCGCGTTGACGTGCGTGATGTCGGACCTGGCGACGTCCGCGTCGGCGATCGCCTTGGCGATGGCCCGGATCGCGCCCTCCCCCTCCGGGTGCGGCTGCACGATGTCGTAGCCGTCGGAGGTGATGCCGGCCCCGGCCAGGCGCGCGTACACCCGGGCCCCCCGGGCGGCGGCGTGGTCCGCGCGCTCCAGCACCAGGATGCCCGCGCCCTCGCCGAGCACGAAGCCGTCGCGGCCCTTGTCCCACGGCCGGGAGGCCCGCTCCGGCTCGTCGTTGCGGGTCGACATGGCCCGCATCGAGCTGAAGCCGGCGATCGGCAGCTGGTGGATGACCGCCTCGGTGCCGCCGGCCACCACCACGTCGGCGCGGCCGGCACGGATCATGTCCAGGCCGAGCGCGATCGCCTCCGCGCCGGTCGCGCAGGCGCTGGCCACCGAGTGCACCCCCGCCTTCGCGCCCAGCTCCAGCCCCACCCAGGCGGCGGGGCCGTTCGGCATCAGCATCGGGATGGTGTGCGGGGAGACCCGCCGCGGCCCGGACGCCTCCAGGACGTCGTCCTGGGCGAGCAGGGTCAGGGCGCCGCCGATGCCCGAGCCGACGCTGACGCCCAGCCGCTCCCGGTCCAGCCCGGAGTCGGCCAGGCCGGCGTCCGCCCAGGCCTGCTGTGCCGCGATGATCGCGATCGCCTCGGAACGGTCCAGCCGGCGCAGCTTGACCCGGTCGAGCAGGCCGGCCGGATCCACCGCGAGCTGGGCGGCGATCCGGACCGGCAGCTGCTCGGCCCACTCCTGGGTGAGGGCACTCACCCCGGAGCGGCCGGCGAGCATGGCGTCCCAGGTCGACGCGACGTCCCCGCCCAGCGGAGTGGTCGCGCCGAGCCCGGTGACGACGACGTCGGTGTGCGCCATGATCAGGACTGCGCCTCGATGTAGCTGACGGCGTCCCCGACGGTCTTCAGGTTCTGCACCTCGTTGTCCGGGATCTTGACGCCGAACTTCTCCTCGGCCGCCACCACGACCTCCACCATGGAGAGCGAGTCGACGTCCAGGTCGTCGGTGAAGGACTTCCCCTCGGCCACGTCGTCCGGGTTCACCCCGGCAACCTCTTCGAGGATCTCGGCGAGGCCGGCGGTGATCTCGTCACGGGTCATTGCGGTTTGGTTCCTCTCATCGGTTTCACTCGACGGCCGACGACGCCGGCCGTCACTCCCCGGCGCTGGCGCGCCGGAGGGCTTCAGGGGCAGCGGACGACCTGACCGGCGTAGGTCAGGCCGCCGCCGAAGCCGAAGAGCAGCACCGGGGCGCCCGAGGGCACCTCCCGCCGCTCGACCAGCTTGGACAGGGCCAGCGGCACGCTCGCCGCCGAGGTGTTGCCGGACTCGACGATGTCCTTGGCGATGATCGCGTTCGGGATGCCGAGCCGCTTCACGATGCCGTCGATGATCCGGGCGTTGGCCTGGTGCGGCACGAAGGCGGCCAGCTCCGAGGGGTCCACCCCGGCGCGCTCGCACGCCTGCCGGGCCAGCGGCGCCAGCTCGGTGGTGGCCCAGCGGAAGACCGACTGCCCCTCCTGCTGGATGTACGGGCGCCAGCCCTCGATGCGTACCGCGTCGCTCTTCTCCGGGGCCGAGCCCCAGACCACCGGGCCGATGCCGGCGGGCTCGTCCTCGGCGGTGGCCGTCACCACGGCGGCGCCCGCGCCGTCGGCGAAGATGATGCAGGTGGAGCGATCCGTCCAGTCGACGATGTCGGAGAGCTTCTCCGCGCCGATCACCAGGGCGTTGCGCGAGGCGCCGGCCCGGATGGCGTGGTCCACCGTGCCCAGCGCGTAGGCGAAACCGGAGCAGGCCGTGTTGATGTCGTACGCCCCGGGCGCGGTGATGCCGAGCTTGGCGGCGACCCGGCAGGCGACGTTCGGGCTGCGGTCGACGGCGCTGCAGGTGGCCACGACGACCAGGTCGATGTCGGCGGCGGTGAGGCCGGCGTTGGCCAGCGCCTTGCCGGCGGCGGCGGCGGCCATGTCGGTGACCGACTCGCCGTCGGCGATCCGCCGGGTGACGATGCCGACCCGGTCGCGGATCCACTCGTCGCTGGTCTCCACCAGCTGCGCGATCTCGTCGTTGGTGACCACCCGGGAGGGCTGGTAGTGCCCCATGGCGAGGATCCGGCTGCCGGTCATGCGTGACCTCCGATGCGAACGAGCGGCTGGCCCGGCGCGACCGGGTCGTCGTGGTGGGCGAGCCACTCGGTGAGCACCCCGCTGTCGTGGGCGGCCACCTCGACCGGGCCCTGCCGGGTGGCGATGTGGCCGACGACCTGCCCGGCGTCGAGCGTGTCGCCCTCGGCGAGGCCCGCCGCCGGCTCGAAGGTGCCGGCCGACGGGGCCACCACCACGCGGAACTGCATGGTCGGCTCGTGGCTCGGCGCCATCCCGTGCCGGGCGATCAGGTCCCGCGCGGCGGGCAGGTCGTCCGGGGTGTTCAGGGTGACGATCTCCGGGAGGCCGCTCTCCTTGAGCTCCCGCTTGACCAGGCCCGCGAGGGTGCCCGCCGGGGGCAGCTCGATCACGCCGGTCACCCCGAGGTCGGCCAGCGTGCGCATGCAGAGGTCCCAGCGCACCGGCGCGGTGACCTGCCGGACCAGGCGCTGCACCATGTCGCGCCCGTGGTCGACCGCGGCGCCGTCGATGTTGGACAGCAGGATCCGGGTCGGGTCGGCGGGGGTGATCCCGGCGGCGACGGCGGCGAGCGCCGCCTCGGCGGGGGCCATGTACGGGGTGTGGAAGGCGCCGGCCACCTTGAGGCGGATCACCCGGGCCTTGGTCGGCGGCTCGGCGGCGAGCTTCTCCAGGCCCGCGACCGCGCCGGCGGCGACGAACTGGCCGGCGCCGTTGCGGTTGGCCGGGTGCAGCCCGTGCGCGGCGATCGTGGCGAGCACCTCGTCGGGGTCCCCGCCCAGCACGGCGGCCATCCCGGTCGGCTCCAGCGCGCAGGCGGCGGCCATCTCCCGGCCGCGTACGCCGGCGAGGGTGATCGCCGCCTCCGCGGGCAACACCCCGGCGAGCGTCGCCGCGCCCAGCTCGCCCACGCTGTGGCCGGCGGTGACGGTGACGTCGTACATCGGCAGGTGTTCGGCGGCGAGCAGCGCCGCCGCGACCAGCAGCGGCTGGGTGCGGGCGGTGTCCTTGATCTCGTCGGCGTCGGCCGCGGTGCCGAGGTGCACCAGGTCGACCCCGGCCAGCGCCGACCACCACCGCAGACGGGCCTCGGCACCGGGCAGGTCGAGCCAGGGGGTCAGGAAGCCGGGTTTCTGGGAACCCTGGCCGGGAGAGAGTACGGCGAGCACGTCTATGACTCTCCCGGATACGCGCGGGTAGCGCTGTGCCGCCCTCGACCAAACCGCACTAGAACCTTTGGAGGGTTCCTACAAAGATCGGCGGTGATCATCACCCGACTGTGACGATTTCCTGACGGCTGGGGTCATTGTCTGGGTTGGGACCACCGGGACCACCGGGTCGAGCCGGCCGACGGTGAGCGCCACCTGGAGGGCGAACGCGTCCCGCGCGGCGAGCGGCGAGAAGCCGGTCACGTCGGCGATCCGCCGCAGCCGGTAGCGCACCGTGTTCGGGTGCACGAAGAGGGCGCGGGCGGCGCTCTCCAGCGTGCCGCCGGCCGCGAAGAACGCGTCGAGGGTCTCCAGCAACTCGCCGCCCGCCCGCACGAGCGCGGCGTAGACGTCGTGCCGCAGCCGCCGGCGCGCCTCCGCGTCACCGGCCAGGGCGCGCTCCGGCAGCAGGTCGCCCGCCGGCACCGGCCGGGGCGCGGTCGGCCAGGCGGGGGCGGCCCGGAAGCCGGCCAGCGCGGCGCGGGCCGACTCGGTCGCCTCGTCCAGGCTCGGTACGGCCGGGCCGACCACCACCGGCCCGTCGCCGAACGCGCCGAGCAGCTTGACGGTGGCGGCGACGGGATCGGCGGCGCCCCCGAGCACGATGACCAGCCGGTCGCCGTGCACCCCGCCGATCACCTCCGCGCCGATGCGTCGGGCCTGCCGGTGCACGGTGTGCAGCACGGCGGAGACCTCGCCGCCGGGGGAGCGGCCGACCGCCACCGCCACCGGCGGGGCGTCCGCCCAGCCGAGCGCCGCCGCGCGGCTGGCCAGCACGTCCGGCGAGTCGCCCCGCAGCAGCGCGTCCACCAGCAACGCCTGCAACCGGGCGTCCCAGGAGCCGCGGGACTCGGCGGCCCGGGCGTACGCGCGGGCGGCGGCGAAGGCGATCTCCCGGGAGAACCGCAGCACCGCCTCGCGCAACTGCTGCTCCTCGCCCGGCGCGGCCAGGTGCGAGACCTGCTCCTCGACGACGTCGATCATCACCTTGATCAGCGCCACCGTCTGCTGGAGGCTGATCGAGCGGGCCAGCGCCTGCGGCGCGGTGGCGAAGACCTCGTCGGAGACCTCCTGGGTGCTGTCCGCCGTGCCGCCGCCGTCGCGCAGCCACTGCACCAGCGACCGGGCGCCGGCCTGGGCCACCAGCATCACCCAGGAACGGTGGTCGGCGGGCAGGTCGCGGAACCAGGGCAGGGCCTCGTCCATCCGGGCCACGCTGGCGGTGGCCAGCGCCCCCGCCGCCCGCTCGATCCGGCGCAGCGTGGCCGACAGCTCCGTACCGCCCGGCTCGCTCACCGCTCCAGCCTGACACGTCCCGACCTGGACCTTCACGCCGGGCGGCCCGCGCTCGGCGGTGGCCCCGGGCGGGCCGGCGGGTCGGGTCAGGCGGGCGGGGGAGCGGGCAGCCCCAGCTCCTGGGCCAGGATGGCGGCCTGCACCCGGCTGCGCAGGTCCAGCTTGGCGAGGATCCGGCTGACATGGGTCTTGGTGGTGCTCTCCGCCATCGCCAGCCGGTCGGCGATCTGCTGGTTGGACAGCCCGAGCCCGAGGCAGGCCAGCACGTCCCGCTCCCGGGGGGTCAGCGTGTCCACCGCCGCCCGGGTCGCCCCGGAGGCGGCCGGGGCGGTCGCCGCGAACGCGGTGATCAGCCGGCGGGTCACCGCCGGGGCGATGAACCCCTCGCCCCGGGCGACCGTCCGCACCGCCGCCACCAGCCCTTCGGCGTCGATGTCCTTGAGCACGAAGCCCGCCGCGCCGGCCCGCAGCGCGCCGAAGACGTACTCGTCGAGGTCGAAGGTGGTGAGCACGAGCACGTCGGCGAGCCGGTCGGCGACGATCTCCCGGGTGGCCGAGATGCCGTCCAGCCGGGGCATCCGCACGTCCATGACCGCCACGTCGGGCCGCAGCTCGCGGCACAGCCGGACGGCCTCCGCGCCGTCGTCGGCCTCGCCCACCACGGCGACGCCGGGCGCGCCGGCCAGGATCAGCGCCAGCCCGGCCCGCACCGCCGGCTGGTCGTCGGCGAGCAGCACCCGGATCACCTCGGCCATGACACGCCCCGTCCCCTCACGCCGCCTCGCCCGTCGGCAGCTCCACCCGTACCCGCCAGCGGCCCTGCGCCGGGCCGGCGGCGAACCGCCCGTTGAGCAGCACCGCCCGCTCCCGCATCCCGATCAGGCCGGCGCCCGCGCCGCTCGGCGCGCCACCGCCGGCGCCCACCGGGTTGTCCACGCCCACCACCACCCCCGCCGGCTCGTACGCGACCAGCACGTCGGCCTCGCCGGCGCCGTGCTTGAGCGCGTTGGTCAGCGACTCCTGCACGATCCGGTACGCGGCCAGGTCCACCCCGACCGGCAGCGGGCGGGGCTCGCCGCGCCGGGTCACCCGCACCGTCAGCCCGGCGGCGCGGGCCCGGTCGACCAGCCCGTCGACCTCGCTCAGCCGCGCCCGGGTCGTCTCGTCCGTCGCGTCGACGGCCGGCCCGATCCCCGCCGGCTCCCGGAGCAGGCCGATCATCTGCCGCATCTCCGCCAGGCCCTGCACGCTGTTCTCCCGGATCACCCGCAGCGCCGACTGGACCTGCGCCCGGTCGAGCCCGGGCACGGAGAGCGCGGCCGTGGCGTGGATCGCCACGGCGCTCAGGTGGTTGGCGATCACGTCGTGCAGCTCCCGGGCCATCCGGGCCCGTTCCGCGCCGACCGCCTGCCGCCGGTCCAGCTCCACCAACCGCGCGGTCTGCTCGGCCCGGGCCCGCTCGGCCACCGCCTGGTCCCGGTACTGCCGCACGCTGATCCCGGTGACCACCGGCAGCACCCCGGCCAGCACCAACGGCATCCCGAAGGCCACACCCCGCCAGTCACCGGTCAGCAGCACCCCCGCCGCCGTGCCGAGCACGCTCAGCCCGACCATGACCCGCAGCAGCCAGCGCCAGGTCAGCGCCGAACCGAACACGCACGCGTCGTAGAGGACCTGGGTGTAGACGAGGACGGTGGCCAGCGAGCCGCCCATCGCGAGGTCGACCACCACCGCCACCGTGCCGAGGGCCAGGCTGGTGCGGGTGGCGACCCGGCGCAGGCCCACCGCCACGCAGGCCGCCGCCAGCGGCAGCAGGAACAGCGGCTCCGGCAGGCCCGGCTGCCAGGACAGCTGCGGCTGCGTGCCCAGGGCGTACATGACCGCGCCGCCGGCCAGGGACGCGGCGGCGAGCATCAGGTCCCGGCCGGCGGTGCCGGGCCCGAGCCAGGTCGGCGCTCGCATGGCCCCGATCCCACCACACCGCCCGCCGCCCGGGCTCCGACCGCCGGAGGACCCCGCCCCGCCCCACCCCCACCGAAAGATGTACGCCACCACGCCCGCCCCGCTCCCGCCGGTCCCGCGTCCGTCGGCGGTGGGGTGGGTCCGTCGAAGGAGGGAGGGAGATCTCGTCTTCGGCGGTGAGGGTTGCGTGTCCGGGGCGGGGCAGGGTGGTGGGGCACGAACGGGGAGGGGCAAAAATGCTGCTGGGAGTCATCGTCGCCTGCGAGATCGGGTTCTGGGTGGTGCTCGCCGCCGGGCTGGTCGCGCGGTATCCGCTGCGCCGGCCGCGGCTGGGCGCCGCGCTGCTGGTCTGCGTACCGCTGGTGGACCTGGTGCTGCTCGCGGCGAGCGCGCTGGACCTGCGGCGCGGCGCCACCGCGGACGTCACCCACGGCCTGGCCGCCGCGTACCTCGGCTTCTCGGTGGCTTTCGGGCACTCGATGGTCCGCTGGGCCGACCAGCGCTTCGCGTACCGCTTCGCCGGCGGCCCGCCGCCGGTCAAGCCGCCGCGGCACGGGTGGGCACGGACCCGGCACGAGTGGCGGGAGTGGGGCAAGGGCCTGCTCGGGTGGGCGATCGCCTGCGCGCTGCTCGGCGCGGCGATCGTCTGGGTCGACGACGCCGAGCGGACCCGGGAGCTGACGAACTGGATCGGCAGGCTCTCCCTCGCCATCGTCATCTGGCTGGTCGCCTTCCCGGTCTGGGAGACGATCTTCCCGCGCCGGGCGCGGCGCTGACCCGGGTCCGGCTGCACGGCCCGTCGGTGCCGGCCAGTACGGTGACAGGGCACGTCGGGCGACCCCGGCGGGCGTGGCGAGCGTGAGGAGACCGGATGGCGCACGGGGAGGCCGAGCACGGCTGCGCCCAGGGTGAGCCCTGCCGGACGGGCCACCACGACCAGCAGGCGGCCGCCAAGCATCACCGCCGGCTGCCCGGCGGGTTCCCGGCCCATGCGCCGGAGCCCCCTGGTCGTGCGGCGGAGCGCGCCGACGAGGACGCCCCGGTGCCCCGGCAGCGTGCCGCCGAGGCGGCCCTGCCCGGCGAGGTCGAGCCGGCGGCGGCGCAGGGCTGCCGCAGCGACCTGCCCGGTTGGGCCGGCGCGCACCGGCACGGCCCGGTCCGCCCCCGGCACCGTGTCGTCCGCCGGGAGCGACCGCCACGCCGCTGGTGCTGACCCCACGGGGGCGCGTGGCACGAACGTCCCCGCTGGCGCGGGCCAACGACGTGCGGCCGTCAGCGGGTGCGGCGGCGGACCAGCAGCGCGATCCCGGCGAGACCGGACGTGATCACCAGCACCACCGCCACGTTGAGCAGCAGCAGTCGCTGCAGCTCGCCGAGGGCCTCGTCGATGTCCTTCGCCGGGTTGAGCGCGTCCTCCGGGATGACCCGCTCGCCGCCGCCGACGCCGCCGCTCACCGTGTCGAACTGCCGCTCCAGCGGCACACCGGCGGTGCGGAGCGTCTCCGACATGCTGAGCCGGCCGAGGAACCACCCCGCGGTGGTCTTGCGGGAGTCGGGCTGCTTGGCGGGCCGGTAGACCCGCGGCCCGCCGACCGCCTTCGGGTAGAGGTCGTACGTCTGCTTCGGAACGTCGCCGGCGAACACCACGACCGTGTACTTCGGACCGAGGTCGGCCGCCTTCGGGCCACGGGCCTGCCCGGTGCGGCCGAGGAAGTTGACCTGGTCGACGACCGCCACGACGTGTGCCGGGTGGGCGTCGGCGTGCAGCCGCAGCGGCTCGGCCAGGCCCTCGCCGGTGATCTCCACGCCGGCGGGCGGCGGCTTCGGCGCCGCCTTCGCCGCCCCGGCGAGACCGAGCGACAGGACCGTCGCCGCGAGCCCGCCTGCCACCACAGCGACCAGTCGCCGCATCGTCCGGACCATCGCCGCCTCCTCGCCCCGCTCGATGGATGGCTTGCTGCAGGTCACGCGTTGCCTGGCCGACGGAGTGACCGAACCCGCACACATCGGGTGCCCACTCTCAAGACTCCGCAGAACGTCGATCGGTTGCAGCTCGTGGAACAGTAATTGGAACTATCTGCGATCTGGGCCCGACTAATGAGCGGCAGCCGTTGATCAGCGGGCGGATCGTACCCTTACGGAGGGGTTCATGGGGGGCAGGGTCCCACGCGCGGTACGCACCTGGCCAGTGGTGGTCGGCGTGGCGCTCGGTGTGTCGCTGGCGCTGCCGGCCGCGCCGGCTGCCGCGCACAACTCGCTGACCGGCAGCGATCCGCGCAACGGCGCCCGGGTGGCCGAGGCGCCGACCCGGATCGAACTCCGGTTCCTGGCGAAGCCCGACCCGGGCACGACGAAGATCACAGTCACCGGGCCGGACAACGTGGCCGCGTCGGGCGGCCCGCCGACCTTCTCCGGCTCCCGGGTCAGCATCCCGTTCACGCCCGGCAGGGCGGGGCTGTACGTCGTCGGCTACCGGTTGGCGTCCAGCGACGGGCACCCGGTCTCCGGCGAGGTGCGGTTCACCCTCACCACCGGCACCCCCGCCGAACCGCCCCCGTCGACCGGTCCGACCCCGCCGGCGTCGGCCGTACCGTCGCCGACCGGCTCCGCGGCGCCGACCTCGGCCGCGCCCGTCCCGACGGGCGGCGGCACGACGGCGGCTGCGGTGCCGACGGCCGGGCGCAGCGAGGACGCGGCGGGGCGGGGCTGGCTGTGGGCGCTCGGCGGCGCCGTGGCGCTGGCCGCCCTCGCGGCGGGCCTGTTGCTCCGCCGCCGCTGACCGTCACCGGCCCGACGGCCCGGCGCCCGGGCCGGTCGGACCGGCCCGGGCGCTGACGGTACGTCTGTCGAGGTCAGACGAGGCGGACCCGGGCGGCCCGCAGCCGGCTCAGGGTGCGCTCGCGGCCGAGCACCTCCAGCGACTCGAACAGCGGCAGCCCGACCGTGCGGCCGGTGACCGCGACGCGCACCGGCGCCTGGGCCTTGCCGAGCTTGAGGCCGCGCTCGGCGCCGACCGCCTCCAGCGTCGACTTCAGCGTCTCCGCGTCCCAGGACTCCAGCCCCTCGAAGGCCGCCGTGGCCGCGTCCAGCAGCTCCGCCGAGCCCTCCTTCATCGCCTTGGCCCAGGCGGCCTCGTCGACCAGCGGCGCGGCGAGGAAGAGGAAGTCGACGTTCGGCACGATCTCGCTGAGCACCGCGATCCGGGTCTGCGCCAGCGGGGCCACGGCCGCGAAGGCGTCCGCGTCGAACTCCTCCGGCTGCCACGGCGGCGGGGCGATCGTGCCGGTGCCGGTCAGCCACGGCCGGCAGGCCTCGACGAACTCCTCGACCGGCAGCGCCCGGATGTACTCGCCGTTGAACGCGCGCAGCTTCTTCTCGTCGAAGAACGCCGGCGAGGGGTTGACCTCCGCCAGCCGGAACTCCTCCTCGATCACCGACCACGGGACGATCTCCCGGTCGCCGGAGGGCGCCCAGCCGAGCAGCATCAGGTAGTTGCGCATCGCCGCGGCGAGGTAGCCCTCGTCCCGGTACGCCTCCAGGGCCACCTTGTCCCGCCGCTTGGAGAGCTTCTGCCGCTTCTCGTTGACCACCACCGGCACGTGCGCCCAGACCGGCGGCTTGACGCCGAGGGCGTCCCAGAGCAGCTGCTGCTTCGGCGTGTTGGGCAGGTGCTCCTCGGCCCGGATCACGTGGGTGATCCCCATGGTCATGTCGTCGACCACGTTGGCCAGCAGGAACACCGGCGAGCCGTCGCCCCGGGCGATGACGAAGTCCTCGATCAGCTTGTTCTCGAACGTCGGCTCGCCGCGGATCAGGTCGACCACCACGGTCGCGCCCTCATCGGGCGTGCGGAAGCGCAGGGCACGGCCCTCGCCGGGCGGCAGGCCACGGTCGCGGCAGAAGCCGTCGTAGCCCTGGTACTGCGAGCCGGTGCGGGCCTGCACGGCCTCCCGGGTGCAGTCGCAGTAGTAGGCCCGGCCGGACTCGTACAGCCGGGCGGCGGCGGCCCGGTGCTCGCCGGCGTACTGGGACTGGAAGTATGGGCCCTCGTAGCTGCCGCGCTCGATGCCGATCCAGTCCAGCGCCGAGAGGATGCCCTCGGTCCACTCCGGCTTGTTGCGCGCCGCGTCGGTGTCCTCGATGCGGAGCACGAACACCCCGCCCTGCTGCTTGGCGTAGATCCAGTTCTGCAGCGCGGAGCGGGCGCCGCCGACGTGGAACATACCGGTCGGGGAAGGGGCGAAGCGTACACGTACCGTCACGCCCCCCAGCCTACGGCGGCGCGCGACCGGATTCGGCCAGGGGTACGCCTCAGGGCACCGAGCGGATCTTCAGCACCAGCACGCTGCCCAGCACGGTGACCGCGGCGGTGACCGCGTAGAGCGCCGGATAGCCGCCGAGGTGCACCACGAGCGGGGCGGAGATCGCCGGCCCGAGCACCTGCGGGGCCGAGTTGGCGATGTTGATGACCCCGAGGTCCTTGGCCCGGTCCGCCGCGGCCGGTAGCACCTGGGTGATGAGCGCGGCGTCGACCGACAGGTAGACCCCGTAGCCGGCGCCCAGCAGCAGCGCGGCGGCCACCGCCACCGGCCAGACCGGCGCCACAGCGAGCAGCAGCGCGGCGACGGCCATGATTCCGCCGGCGGTGATCACGAAGACCTTGCGCCGGCCGGAGCGGTCCGACAGCCGGCCGGCCACCACGGCGGTGGCCGCCAGGCCGGCCGTGTAGAGCAGGATCAGCACCAGCAGGCCGCCCTCGGGGTCGGCGTGGCGCACCTCGTCGGTGAGGAAGTAGAGCAGGTAGAGCGTGCCGAGCGCGTTGCCGAGCTGGACCAGGAACCGGGTGATCCAGGCCCAGCCGAAGTCGGGGTGGCGACGGGGCGACACCCACATCGCGGCGAGCAGGGCGCGCGGTCGCAGCGCCGGGCGGTGCGCCCGGGGCAGCGGGTCGTCGGCGGTGAGCAGCGCGAACGGCAGGGACAGCAGCAGCACCGCGGCGGCCACCGCCAGGTAGCCGGCGGCGGTGCCGGTGACCAGTGCGGTGACCAGCACCACCCCGAGCACCAGCCCCAAGGCCTGGGGGATGCCCACCCAGCCGGAGACACCGCCCCCGCTGGGCGACGGGCACCCGGTCCGGCACGGCGGCGGTCAGGCTGGCCAGCATCGCGTTGAAGCAGACCTGGGCGGCGACCCAGCCGAGCGCGACCCCGGCGACGGTGCGTTGCTGGGCCAGCAGCACCAGGGCCGCCGCGCCGAGCACCGCGCCGCCGGCGGTCCAGACGTGCCGGCGGCCGAACTCCCGCCCGGCCAGCCGCGGGCAGGTCCGGTCCGACAGCGCCCCGGCGAGGGGGTTGGCGAGCACCGCGGCGAGCGCGCCGAACCCGGTGACCACCGCGAGCATGGCCTCCTTGTCCGCCGGCGCGATCCGTTCCACCTGCTGCGGCAGCAGCACCTGGATCGGGGTGAAGAACGCCATCCAGACCCCGAGGTTCGCGGCGAAGACCAGCGCGACCCAGCTCCGCCGGACCGGCACGGTCGGTTCGGCGAGCGCCGCCGGCAGCGACCCGGGCGTCGGGTCGACGGTGGTCACGGCCGGCTGATCAGGTCGCGGAACCAGGCGTACGAGGACTTGGGCGTACGGGCCTGCGTGTCGAAGTCGACGTGCACCAGGCCGAAGCGCTTGGTGAAACCCTCCGCCCACTCCCAGTTGTCCAGCAGGGACCAGACGAAGTAGCCGGTCACGTCCACGCCGTCGGCCATCGCGGCGCGCACCGCGCGCAGGTGCCCGTCGAGGTACGCGATCCGTTCCGGATCGTGCACCCGGCCGTCGGCGTCGGGCACGTCGTCGTACGCGCAGCCGCTCTCGGTGACCTGGATCGGCGGCAGGTCGTCGCCGTACGTGCGGTGCAGCCAGCCGAGCAGCTCACGCAGCCCGTCGGGGGCGACCGGCCAGTCGAACGCGGTGCGCGGGTACCCGTCCAGCGGCACCAGCTCGAACGGCAGCGGCGAGCCCTCGTCCGGGGCGCGTACGCCGGTCGGGTTGTAGTAGTTGACCCCGAGCACGTCGATCGGGGCGGCGACGACGGCCAGGTCACCGTCGCGCACCACGGTCTCGTCGAAGCCGAGCCCGACCGGGTAGCCCCGGCCGAGGAGCGGGTCGGTGAAGAGGCGGTTGTGCAGCGCCTCGTACGCCGCGCCCGCCGCCCGGTCGGCGTCGCTGTCGCCGGCCGGCCGCACGGGCGAGTAGTTGTTGGCGATGGCGACCGGGCTCGTGGTGCGTGCCCGCAGCGCCGCGACGGCGAGGCCGTGGCCGAGGAGCTGGTGGTGGGCGACCGGGAACGCGTCGAAGAGCAGCGTCCGCCCGGGGGCGTGCTCGCCCGTGCCGTGGCCGAGGCTCATGTGGATGAACGGCTCGTTGAGGGTGATCCAGAGCTTCACCCGGTCGCCGAGGCGGGCGGCGGTGGCGTCGGCGTACTCGGCGAACCGGTGGGCGGTGTCCCGGGCGAGCCAGCCGCCGGCGTCCTCCAGGGGCTGGGGCAGGTCCCAGTGGAAGAGGGTGGCGACCGGGTCGATGTCGTGGGCCAGCAGGTCGTCGACCAGGCGGTCGTAGAAGTCCAGCCCGGCGGCGTTGACCGGACCGTCGCCGGTGGGCCGCACCCGGGGCCAGGCGACGGAGAAGCGGTACGCCGAGACGCCCAGCCCGGCCAGCAGCGCGACGTCCTCCGCGTGCCGGTGGTAGTGGTCGCAGGCCACGTCGCCGGTGCTGCCGTCGGCGATGCGGCCGGGGTCGTGGGCGAAGGTGTCCCAGATGGACGGGCCGCGCCCGTCCTCGCCGACGCCGCCCTCGATCTGGTAGGCGGAGGTGGACACTCCCCAGCGGAATCCGGCGGGGAACTCGGGCATCGCTGCGGTCGACATGCGCCCTCCCGTCGTACGTGAATCGTGTTCGCGACTCTAGGGGTCGGCCGGGCGATGCGCCATAGGCCGTACGACGCCGTGGCGCAATGGATTTCGGCGTGTCTTTTTCCGAACCCGTCCAGGTACGTCCAAATTTGCGCATAGAGTGCCGATATCGTGGGATGTCCTCACTGGAGGAAAGACGGAAATGATCCTCGTGGAACGCAGTGCGCACGTGATGGCGCCAGTGGAAGCGGTCTGGAACGTCGTGCAGCGGGCCGAGCAGTTGCCGGCCTGGCTGGCGGGGGTCCGTGCGGCCGAGGTGCTCTCGGGAGAGGGCTTCGGGCGGCGACAACTGGTCCAGGCCGGCCGTGGCGCGGCGCATGAGGCCGAGGTGATCGCCTACCAGGAGCCGACCCTGATCGGCTGGCGCGAACGCGCCAAGGGCGCCGGTGCCCGGGCGGAGGCGCGCACCGAGATCTACGTCCAGCTCACCGCCGACGACGAGGAGGAGGGCGGGACGATCGTGCGGCTCATCGTCGTCCGGTGGCCCGCCGGTCCGGTCAAGGCGGCCCTGCTCCGCCTCGGCCTGCGCAGGGTCGGCGCCGACCTGGAGGACTCGCTCGCCCGGCTGACCGACCTGGCCGCCGTCGGCTGACCGGGCCGGTCCTGGCGTCGCCCGCGCGACGATGGTGGCCCGGTGTCCCCGCCAGGGACTCCGGGCCACCACCGTTCGTCCCCCAGGCACGACGAAGGGCCCGGCGCGGATGCGCCGGGCCCTTCGTCGCGGACGACCTAGCTGTCGCCGCCGGTCTCGCCGACCGGGGCGGCGTTGACGTCCTCGATGGCGTACTTCTTGGCCGCCTCGGCGGGGACGTTCGCCGGCACCGCGCCGCGCAGGGCGAGCTGCCGCAGCGTCGCCACCGCCACGGACTCGGCGTCGACGTGGAAGTGCCGGCGCAGGGCGTGCCGGGTGTCGGACATGCCGAACCCGTCCGTGCCGAGCGAGGTGTAGTCCCCGGGCACCCAGCGGGCGATCAGGTCCGGCACCGCGCGCATCCAGTCGCTGACCGCGACCTTCGGCCCGTCGGCGTCGGCCAGCTTCCGCGCCACGTACGGCACCCGCTGCTCCGCGCCCGGGTTGAGCAGGTTGTGCTCCTCGCACTCCACCGCGTCGCGGCGCAGCTCCGTCCAGGAGGTCACCGACCAGACGTCGGCGGCCACGCCCCAGTCCTGGGCGAGCAGCTGCTGCGCCTTGAGCGCCCACTGCATGCCCGTGCCGGAGGCCAGGATGTTCGCCTTCGGGCCGTCCACCTGCGGGGCCGGCGCGTAGCGGTAGATGCCCTTGAGGATCCCCTCGACGTCCACGCCCGCCGGTTCCGCCGGCTGCAGGATCGGCTCGTTGTAGACCGTCAGGTAGTAGAAGACGTTCTCCTGGGCGTCGCCGTACATCCGGTGCAGGCCGTTCTCCAGGATGTGCGCGATCTCGAACGCGAACGCCGGATCGTACGCGACCACCGCCGGGTTGGTGGCGGCGATCAGGAGCGAGTGGCCGTCCTCGTGCTGGAGCCCCTCACCGTTGAGCGTGGTGCGGCCGGCGGTGGCGCCGAGCAGGAAGCCCCGGGCCATCTGGTCGGCGGCGGCCCACAGCCCGTCGGCGGTGCGCTGGAACCCGAACATCGAATAGAAGATGTACATCGGGATCATCGGCTCGTCGTGCGTCGCGTACGACGAACCCGCCGCGGTGAACGAGGCGACCGAGCCGGCCTCGTTGATGCCCTCGTGCAGGATCTGCCCGCCGGTGGCCTCCTTGTACGACAGGAACAGCTCCCGGTCGACGGAGGTGTAGCGCTGGCCGTGCGGCGAGTAGATCTTCTGCGTGGGGAAGAGCGAGTCCATGCCGAAGGTGCGGGCCTCGTCCGGGATGATCGGCACCCAGCGCTTGCCGAACTCCTTGTCCTTCATCACGTCCTTGAGCAGGCGGACGAAGGCCATGGTGGTGGCCACCTTCTGCTTGCCCGAGCCGCGCTTGACGTCGGCGAAGCGCTCCGGGCCCGGGATGGCCAGCCGCTTGCTGCCCGGCCGCCGCGACGGCAGGTAGCCGCCGAGCTGCTGGCGCCGCTCCTTGAGGTAGGCGATCTCGTCGGACTTCTCGCCGGGGTGGTAGTACGGCGGGAGGTAGGGGTTGTCCTCCAGCGCCTTGTCCGGGATGTCCAGGTAGAGCCGGTCGCGGAAGGTCTTCAGGTCCTCCAGCGTCAGCTTCTTCATCTGGTGCGTGGCGTTGCGGGCCTCGAAGTGCGAGCCCAGCGTCCAGCCCTTGATCGTCTTGGCCAGGATCACGGTCGGCTGGCCGGTGTGCTCCATCGCCGCCTTGTAGGCCGCGTAGAGCTTGCGGTAGTCGTGCCCGCCCCGCTTGAGGTTCCAGATCTCGTCGTCGCTGAGGTCCTCGACCATCTTGCGGGTCCGCTGGTCGCGGCCGAAGAAGTGCTCCCGGACGTACGCCCCGGACTCCGCCTTGTAGGTCTGGTAGTCGCCGTCGGGCGTGGTGTTCATCAGGTTGACCAGCGCGCCGTCGGTGTCCGCCGCCAGCAGCGGGTCCCACTCGCGGCCCCAGACCACCTTGATGACGTTCCAGCCGGCGCCCCGGAAGAACGCCTCCAGCTCCTGCATGACCTTGCCGTTGCCCCGCACCGGACCGTCGAGCCGCTGGAGGTTGCAGTTGATCACGAAGGTGAGGTTGTCCAGCTCCTCGCGGGCGGCCACGCCGATCGCGCCGAGCGTCTCCGGCTCGTCCATCTCGCCGTCGCCCAGGTACGCCCATACGTGCTGGTCCGAGGTGTCCTTGATGCCCCGGTGGTGCAGGTAGCGGTTGAACCGCGCCTGGTAGATCGCGTTCAGGCCGCCCAGGCCCATGGAGACCGTGGGGAACTCCCAGAAGTCCGGCATCAGCCGCGGGTGCGGGTACGACGGCAGGCCGCCACCCGGGTGGGACAGCTCCTGGCGGAAGCCGTCGAGCTGGTGCTCGGTCAGCCGCCCCTCGAGGAACGCCCGCGCGTACATGCCGGGGGAGGCGTGGCCCTGGTAGAAGATGTGGTCGCCGCCGCCCGGGTGGTTCTTGCCCCGGAAGAAGTGGTTGAAGCCCACCTCGTAGAGGGAGGCGGAGCTGGCGAAGGTGGAGATGTGCCCACCGACGCCGATCTCGGGGCGCTGCGCCCGGTGCACGAGCATGGCCGCGTTCCACCGGACGTACGCCCGGATCCGCCGCTCCACGTGCTCGTCACCCGGGAACCACGGCTCGCGCTCCGGCGGGATGGTGTTGATGTAGTCGGTGGTGGTCAGCGACGGCACCCCGACCTGGCGCTCGCGGGCCCGCTCCAGCAGGCGCAGCATGACATAGCGGGCGCGCTTGGTTCCGCGCTCGTCGATGACACCATCGAGCGACTCGACCCATTCGCTGGTCTCTCCAGGGTCGATGTCCGGAAGCTGGCTCGGCAGACCAGCGGTGATCACCGGGCGCTTGCGTTCCGTAGCCACAGGCGTTCCCTCGGTTCTGTGTGGGATAGGTCTCTAGCGTCATCCTGCCCCCTGGTGGCACCCGCCGTCACGCCCACCGCCCCGAGACGCGACGCTGAACACAGGTACCCGTCGGTAACTTTCTGCGACCGGCGGTCCCGCCCGGTCGCCCCGGCGTTCCGGACCGCCGGTCGCCCACCGGGCGGACTTGTCCGGCCTCCCTACCCTGCCGGCATGAGATGGCGACCGGTGGTCCTCGGCGGGACGATGACCGCCGTCGGGGTGGCCGGCACGGCGGTCGGCGGGGTGGCCGGCTGGCTCGTGTCACCGGGCGCGTTCATGATCGCGGCGCTGGGCGCGACCCTGGCGCTGCTCGGGGTCGGGCTGATCCCGGGACGCGCGGCGGCCGCGTGGCCGGCACCGCCCTCAGGGCGCGGCAGCGGGGTCGCTGTACGCCGGCCCGAGCGGGGACGTCGGCGCGGAGTACGGCGACCGTGACTACGGCCGGGACGGCGGGTCCGGCGGTGGTTGGTGGAGTGGGGGCGACTCCGGTGGCGGCTGGTCCGGTGGGGCGACTCCGGTGGCGGCGACTCCGGTGGCGGCAGCTTCTGACCCGGCACTACGGCAGAATGCGACGTATGCGCAGTGAGGTGATCACGGTCCAGACCGGGTCCCGGCCGGCCGTCCGGGACATCACGGCGGAGGCCGAGCGGTTCGTCGCCGGTCAGGGCGACGGCCTGCTGCACGTCTTCGTGCCGCACGCCACGGCCGGGCTGGCGCTCATCGAGACCGGCTCGGGCTCCGACGACGACCTGCTCACCGCGCTCGACGACCTGCTGCCCACGGACGACCGCTGGCGGCACCGGCACGGCTCGCCCGGCCACGGGCGCGACCACGTGCTGCCGGCGTTCGTCCCCCCGTACGCGACGCTGCCCGTGGTGGACGGGCGGTTGGCGCTGGGCACCTGGCAGTCGCTCTGCCTGGTCGACCCCAACGGCGACAACCCCACCCGGACCGTCCGGTTCTCCTTCCTCCCCGGCTGACCGCCCCGCCCCGCACCGGGGCAGGGGGGCGGTGCCGGGTGGGCCTTCCGCGTCGCCGGTCAGGCGGCGGTGGCGAGCTGGGTGACGCGGACGCGGGTGACCAGCGCGTCGAGCAGGCCGCGGAGCAGCGCCTCGGTGGTCTCGTCCTTGACGGTGCCGTCGAGCGCCAGCTTCTCGTGCGCGTTCGTCACGATGATCTCCGGCTTGCTCAGCACGGCCGAGTCGGTCCAGAGGAAGAGCTGCCGGAGCTGGAGCTGGGCCCGTACGGTGCCCATGCCGGTCGGCGCCGCGCCCATGATGGCCACCGGCTTGTGTGCCAGGGGCGACACCCACGAGGTGATCGGGAAGCTCGGTCGGGACGCCCAGTCGAGCGCGTTCTTGAGCACGCCGGGCACGCCGTAGTTGTACTCCGGGGTGGCGATGAGCAGCGCGTCCGCCGCCGCGATCCGCTCCCGCAGGTCGGCCACGGGCGCGGGCGGCTCGGGCTCGACGTCCTCGCTGAAGGGCGGGATGGCGCCGAGGTGCTCGTACCGCTGGATGGTCATGCCCTCGGGGGCGAGGCGCTGCGCGGCCCGGATCA
The DNA here is from genome assembly GCF_040295705.1 of Micromonospora sp. NPDC002717. NCBI lineage: Bacteria > Bacillati > Actinomycetota > Actinomycetes > Micromonosporales > Micromonosporaceae > Micromonospora > Micromonospora sp. NPDC002717. The sequence continues at coordinate 58,386 of NZ_JBEOVW010000011.1, forward strand.
GCGCCGTGTTGAACGACGCGTCGCGCAGGCTGCCGGAGATGGCGAGGACCGAGAGGTCGGACATGCGGGAACTCCTCCGTCGGGTGCTCATCGCGATTTGCGTGAGCTGCTCGATAGTAGAGCTGCTCAACTATTGAACCGCAAGTAGGATGTGAGGCATGGCGCAGCACACCGACCTCCCCGCCCGTCCCGCTCCGGGCGACCGGCCCGAGCTGGCCGGCGACGTGGTGCGCCGGATCATGCACGTCGCCTCCGCGATGCGGCACCACCAGGACGTCGAGGTCGGCGCGCTGGGGCTCACCCCCGCCGCCGCCCGGGCGCTGCACGAACTCGACCCCGACCGGCCGCTGCCGGCCCGGGACCTCGCCACGGTCCTCGGCTGCGACCGCTCCAACGTGACCGCCCTGGTCGACAAGCTGGAGCAGGCCGGGCTGGTCGAGCGGCGGATCGACCCGGCGGACCGGCGGCAGAAGACGCTGGTGGTGACCGACGAGGGCCGGCGGGTGCGGGCCCGGGTGCGGCAGGTCATGTCGGACTCCCGACTGCTCGCCGGGCTCACCGTCGACGAGCTGGCGAGCCTGCGCGAGCTGGTGTGGAAGGTCTCCGACGGCGGCTGCCCCGAGTCGTGCGGCGACGCCTGAACCGCCCCGCGTCGTTCGTGTCCGGGTGGGCGAGTCGGGCGCTCGTCGGTAATGCTGTCGGACGTGACCACCCCGCAAGATCTCGACGACCGGTTCCGGGAGGCGCTGGCCGCGCTGGCCGCCCCGCACCAGCCGCGTGACCCGGCGCGGCCGGTCACCGACGACGCGACGCTCACCGGCGCCCGGGTGCTGGACCTCTTCGACGCCCAGGTGACCAGCCGCCAGCTCGACCTGGCGGGGCGCTGGCTGCGCAGCTTCGGCGAGGGGTTCTACACGATCGGCTCCGCCGGCCACGAGGGGAACGCCGCGGTCGCCGCCGCCCTGCGCGCCACCGATCCGGCGCTGCTGCACTACCGCTCGGGCGCCTTCTACTGCGTGCGCGCCGGTCAGGCCGCCGACGCCGCCCGACCCGACCCGGCCGACCGGCCCGACCGGCCCACCGACGCCGACCCGGCACCCCCCGACGACGCCAGCCGCGCGGACGAGCCCGGCCCGGAGGAGCCGGCCGGCACGCCGCCGACCGCCGGGGCCGCCGCGGACCGGCCGCTCCCCCCTGGGTACGCCGAGGCGGCCCGCGACGTGCTGCGGGGGATGGTCGCCTCCAGCCGGGAACCGATCGCCGGCGGGCGGCACAAGGTCTTCGGCCGGGCCGACCTGGCCGTCGTCCCGACCACCTCCACCATCGCCTCGCACCTGCCCCGCGCCGTCGGGATGGGGCTGGCCGTGGAACGCCTGCGCCGGCTGGACACGGCCGGCCGGCGCGCCGGGGAGGGGGTGCGGGTCGGCAGCGGCGGGGGAGCGGCGCACGCGCCCTGGCCGCCCGACGCCATCGTGGTCTGCTCGTTCGGCGACGCCTCGGTCAACCACGCCAGCGCCACCGCCGCGTTCAACACCGCTGGCTGGTACGACCACACCGGCCTGCGCATCCCGGTGCTCTTCGTCTGCGAGGACAACGGCCTCGGCATCAGCGTCCGCTCCCCGAAGGGGTGGGTGGAGACCGCGCTGCGGTCCAGGCCGGGCATCCGCTACTTCGCGGCCGACGGCGGCGACCTGGTGCGGGCGTACGAGGTGGCGGCCGAGGCGGCGGCCTGGGTCCGCCGGCACCGGCGCCCGGCCGTGCTGCACCTGTCGACGGTGCGGCTGATGGGGCACGCCGGCGCGGACGCCGAGACCGCGTACCGCGGCGCCGACGAGATCGCCGCCGACCTCGACCGGGACCCGCTGGTCGGCACCGCGCGGCTGCTGGTCGAGGCGGGCTTCGCGTGCGGCGACGAGCTGCTGGCCCGCTACGACGAGATCGGCTGGCAGGTGCGCCGGATCGCCGAGGAGGTGCTGGACGAGCCGAAGCTCGCCGCGCCGGCCGAGGTGGTGGCGCCGCTGGCCCCCCGCCGGCCGGTGCGGGTCGCCCGCGCGGTGGCGGACGCGGCGGCCCGGGCCAGCGGCCCCGGCGCCGGGGCGCGGGCGGAGGCGTTCGGCGGCAAGCCGCCCGAGCTGACCGGCCCGCTGACCCTGGCGCAGAGCATCAACGCCGCGCTCGCCGACGGGATGCTCGACCACCCGCAGATGGCCGTGTTCGGCGAGGACGTCGGGGCCAAGGGCGGCGTCTACGGGGTGACCAAGGGGCTGCGGGACCGGTTCGGCGCGGCCCGGGTCTTCGACACCCTGCTCGACGAGACCTCGATCCTCGGGCTGGGGCTCGGCGCCGGGCTGGCCGGGATGCTGCCCGTGCCGGAGATCCAGTACCTGGCGTACCTGCACAACGCCGAGGACCAGGTGCGCGGCGAGGCGGCGACCATGCAGTTCTTCTCGCAGGGGGCGTTCCGCAACCCGATGGTGGTGCGGGTGGCCGGGCTGGCGTACCAGGAGGGCTTCGGCGGGCACTTCCACAACGACAACTCGGTGGCCGTACTCCGGGACGTGCCGGGCCTGGTGATCGCGGTGCCGGCGCGGCCGGACGACGCCGCGCCCATGTTGCGCACCTGCCTGGCCAGCGCGGCGGTGGACGGCAGCGTCTGCGTCTTCCTGGAGCCGATCGCGCTCTACCACACCCGCGACCTCTACGCCGACGGCGACGGCGAGTGGCTGGCCCCCTATGCCGAGCCGGGCGCGTGGACCGGCGGGCACGTGCCGATCGGGCGGGCCCGGGTCTACGGGGTCGGCTCCGCCGAGGACGTCACGATCATCACATTCGGTAACGGGGTGCGGATGTCGCTGCGCGCGGCGGCGACCCTCGCCGACGAGGGGATCGGCGCCCGGGTGGTGGATCTGCGCTGGCTCGCCCCGCTGCCGGTGGCGGACATCATCCGGGAGGCCGCCGCGACCGGCCGCGTGCTGGTGGTGGACGAGACGCGCCGGTCCGGCGGGGTGGGCGAGGGGGTGATCGCGGCCCTGGTCGACGCCGGATATGTCGGGGCGGCGCGGCGGGTAGCCGGAGTTGACTCGTTTGTACCATTAGGTCCGGCGGCGCGTCAGGTTCTGGTCTCCGAGGAAGCAATTACCCAGGGTGCCCGTACGCTGCTGGCACGGTAAATTCCGTTCCACCCGGTGCGCCACTTGCGCGGGGAGCCACAACTGTGTGGACTTGCCTGACGGCGTCGCACGACGCCGCCAGCAGGGATGAGATGAGGAGGCACGCGACAGTGAGCGCGACCGCTGGTCAGGCCGCCGACGGGGTACGCAGCCTGGCGGACCGGTTCGGGATCGAGCCGGGGATGGTCGTCATGGAGATGGGGTACGACGACGACGTCGACCAGGATCTCCGGGACGCCCTGACCGACCGCTGTGGAGAGCTGGTCGACGAGGACACCGACGAGGTGGTCGACGCGGTGCTGGTCTGGTATCGCGACGGCGACGGTGATCTCTTCGAGCTCCTCGTCGACGCCCTCGGCCCGCTGGCCGACAACGGTGTCGTGTGGCTGCTCACGCCCAAGGCCGGGCGCGAGGGGCACGTCGAGCCGAGCGAGATCGCCGAGTCCGCGCCCACCGCCGGCCTCCAGCAGACCTCGACCGTCAACGCCGGCCGGGACTGGAGCGGCGCCCGCCTCGTCCTGCGGCGCGGGGCCAAGGCCAAGAAGTAGGCGCCTCTGTGGCACCCGGCGGAGCCCACCGCCGGGTGTGGCAGGCTGGTGCCCATCCGACCCCATCCTGAGGAGCTCGCATGCCGATCGAGGTTGGCGCCGAGGCGCCGGACTTCGTGCTCAAGGACCAGAACAACCAGGAGGTCCGGCTCTCGGACTTCCGCGGCAAGCGCACCGTGCTGCTGGTCTTCTACCCGCTCGCCTTCACCGGCATCTGCCAGGGTGAGCTGTGCGAGGTGCGGGACAACCTCAACGAGTACGTCAACGACGACGTCCAGGTGCTCACCGTCAGCGTCGACTCGGTCTACGCCCACAAGATCTGGGCCGACCGGGAGGGCTACCAGTTCCCGCTGCTGGCCGACTTCTGGCCGCACGGCGCGGTGGCCCAGGCGTACGGCGTCTTCAACGACGTCGCCGGCATCGCCAACCGGGGCACCTTCGTCATCGACAAGGCGGGCGTGGTGCGCTTCGCCGAGATGAACATGCCGGGCGAGGCCCGCGACCAGCAGGGCTGGCGCAAGGCCCTGGCGGAGGCCGTCGCGGCCTGACCAACCGGGCACACCGTACGACCGGGCCGGCGGGTGGCAGGGTAAGCTTGCCAGCCTCCGGCCCGCCGTACGGGCGTTCCGGGCGCGTAGCTCAGTGGGAGAGCACTCGCCTTACAAGCGAGGGGTCGCAGGTTCGAAACCTGCCGCGCCCACCCAACACCTTCATCGCCGACGTTGGCCCGAGATCTGCGTTGGCGAGTCACGGTCCGTGGTGGTTGCGGTAGGCCATCGCGCCTTCCATCGACCCGGGCGAGCCGAGCAGGTCCCGCCCGACCCGCCAACGTCCGTACGTGGGTCAAGGTCCGCTTGGCGTGGCGGGCCGGGCGGCGGTCCGCTCCCCAGACGGGCGGGTCGATGGCATACAGGATGCAGCGGCTGATCTCTGTTCGGCCACGACGTCGGCTCGTGGACGGACGTGCCCTTCCGGGGCCTTTAGCATTCGCCGCATGTCACGCACCGGCAACCTGCGATGGCTCGTCTGGATCTTGGGCCCTCTGGCGGTGGCCGTGGCCCTGCTGGCCCAGTTGATGGTGGCGGTGTGGGGCGATCTCCTGCGGTTCGACCGAAGCTTCTGGGCCGGGCTGGACGGGGAGTGGCTTAACCTGTTGGCCACCATCACCGGCCTCGCAGCCCTGACGTCAGCACTCGGCGGCCTGGTGGCTTCCCGCTTGCTGTCCGGCGTGGTGAGGCGACTTGGCATCATCGCGTTGGTCGCTGCGGCGGGTCTGACCTCTGTTCCGTTCCTTCGCGGGAGGGCCGCCGACGCCCGTGACGTCAGCCTGGCGATTGGTGGGCCGGAGACGTCCGTGACCATCGCCCTGGCCGCCGGGCTCGTGTTGGGTGGCCTCACTGCTGGGGTCTTCCATGCCCGGAATGGACGTGCTCTGGCCACCGGCCTGGCGGTCACCATCGTCGCGGTGTGGGTGTTGGCCGCAGTTGCGACCAGGCTGCCGGTTCCCAAACTCGGACCCGCCGTTCAAGCGCCTCCGATCGGGATGCCCAGCGACATCTTCAGGACTGGCGAGTTGAAGCTGCTCGGCTGGCTTTCAATCCTTCCGGTTCCGTGGGCAGTGATCGGAGCCGCCTCAGCGATCGCCGCTAAGCGTTTCGCCGCTAGCCGAGCGACCGTCGTGCTCAGCGGCGTGCTCGGGGCAGTACTCGTTTCCCTCTCTTATTTCACGGCTCGTCCCAGCGGCGGCCCCTACACGGCCCACTCGACTGTCCAGAACGGTGCGTACGGCTACGCCCTCATGCTCATCGGTGGAGCACTCCTCGGAGCCACCCTTGCCAGCCGCGTCTCTGTCTGGGGCACACAGGAGCGCACCAGACAGCGTGAAACGTCGGCAACCAACCGCGAATAACGCGAGCTGAAGAGGGGCGCTGGCCAGGCGCCAGAGATAGCAACGGTGACAGCAACAGGGTCAAACGGGTGGGGCGAGGCCGGACAGCTGCGGAACGCTGGACGTCAAAGACGTGCACGGACCCCGCTGGACGGAGCGCCCAGAACTTACAAGCGAGGGTCGCCGGTTCGAAACCTGCCGCGCCCACCCATCACCACCAGGACCGACGCCGGCCCGAAGGGGCGCGGAGGCACCGGCAGGAACCTGGCGAGGACCAGCTCGCGCCCGGCGGCGGTCAGGTGACGTTGTCCGATGTCACGGACGCCCCGGTCGCCGGCTGCTCGCAGTTCGCGCCGAAGGTGTGCGCCACGGACTGGCCCCAGTCCGTCGAGTCGGCCTGCACCTGGAAGTGCAGGTGCGGTGCGGTCGATCGGCCCGTGTTGCCGGAGAGCGCGATTGCCTGCCCCTGCGTCACCTGGTCGCCCACGTTCACGAGCACACCGTTGGCCTGGATGTGGAAGTACCAGCTCGTGAATCCGCCGGCGTGGCGGAGCCGTACGGCGTTGCCCCAGTTCTGCAGACTCCCGTTCGGGAACGGGGTGTTAGCCGGAGTGGTCGGCTGGTTCGGGTCGTAGGTCGTCGTCAGGTTCTCCTGGAGCCACTCGACGGTACCTTCGCGGGCGGCGCGGATCTCGGTGCCCGCAGGCAGGTCGAAGTCGAAAGCCCAAGATTGGCTGCCATTGTGGGAGCCGGCGGGGTTGTTGTTTCCTTGTCCAACTCTGTGAGCGACCCCGCCCTTCCACGGGTACCGGTAGGCGCCAACCGGATCTTCGGCGAGGTCGAGGCACGCAATCCTGAGCCCCTGCTGGAAGTACGCGCCGTCCTCGGTCCTGAAGTCGACAACGTGTCGCCGCGAACTCCACCACTGGGTGCCGTCCCCCGGACGCCACACTGCGGCGAGCCGCCCGTTATCGGTCGTCAGGGTGCCGAGGCGCAGCCCTTGGGCGAAGTAGGTCCGATCCCGGGCAGCGAAGTCGTCGCCCGACATGCCCCAGTGCACCCATTGTGTGCCGTCGCCGGGGCGCCATACGGCGGCGAACTTTCCGTCCTTGATGACGAGGGTGGTGATGCGGAGTCCTTGTGGGAAGTAGGT